>NZ_KV793005.1:103112-191954 GCF_001808325.1 Klebsiella sp. HMSC16C06 | reverse complement strand
GTCAGTGGAGGCGCATTATAGGGAGTAATTCTGAAGTGACAAGGATAAATTCAAAAAAAGAATTCAACCGCTCACTTTTCAACCAAACCAGGTGTTGAGCTTTAATTCTTGCCTGGTTTTTAAACAAAAACGAGCCCGTTGGGCCCGTTTTTGTCGTTTTGTGATTTACTGCACTGCCACAATACGGTCGTCTTTCACCACCAGCTCGACAGCTTTCCCCGGAACCAGCTCACCGGAAAGGATCTGCTGGGCTAACGGGTTCTCAATCTGCTGCTGAATAGCGCGTTTCAGTGGCCGCGCGCCGTATACCGGATCGTAACCGTTGGCGCTCAGCAACTTCAGCGCCTCATCGGACATCCGCACTTCATACCCACGCTCTTCCAGGCGTTTATACAAACGCTGCAGCTGGATCTGGGCAATAGAAGCAATGTGTTTCTCACCCAGAGGATGGAAGACCACCACTTCGTCGATACGGTTAATAAACTCCGGACGGAAGTTCTGGCTTACCACTCCCAGTACCAGATCCTTCATATGACCGTAGTCCAGTTCGCCAAACCGTTCCTGAATCAGATCGGAACCGAGGTTCGAGGTCATGATGACCACCGTATTACGGAAGTCGACCGTTCTCCCCTGCCCGTCGGTCAGACGCCCGTCGTCGAGTACCTGCAGCAGAATGTTGAACACATCCGGGTGCGCTTTTTCCACTTCATCCAGCAGAATGACGGAATAAGGACGACGACGCACCGCCTCGGTCAGGTAACCACCCTCTTCATAGCCGACGTATCCCGGAGGCGCACCGACCAGACGCGAGACGGAGTGTTTCTCCATAAACTCGGACATATCGATACGCACCATCGCGTCGTCGCTGTCGAACATAAAGTTAGCCAGCGTTTTACACAGCTCGGTTTTACCGACCCCGGTTGGACCGAGGAACAGGAACGAACCAATCGGCCGGTTCGGATCGGATAGCCCAGCGCGGCTACGGCGAATGGCGTTCGATACCGCTTCAACCGCCTCATCCTGGCCAATCACCCGATGATGCAGCTCCTGCTCCATACGCAGCAGTTTGTCGCGCTCGCTTTCCATCATCCGGGAGACCGGGATACCGGTCCAGCGGGCCAGCACTTCGGCGATCTCAGCATCCGTCACTTTATTACGCAGCAGACGCATGGTTTTCCCTTCGGACTGAGTGGCAGCCGTCAGCTGTTTCTCCAGTTCCGGAATTTTGCCGTACTGCAGCTCGGACATCCGCGCCAGATCGCCGACGCGACGCGCCTGTTCGATAGCGATTTTCGCCTGTTCCAGCTCGGCTTTAATAGTCTGGGTGCCGGAGAGAGAGGCTTTTTCCGCTTTCCACTCTTCTTCCAGTACCGAGTACTGACGCTCTTTATCCGCCAGCTCCTCGTTGAGGATATCGAGACGTTTCAGGCTCGCTTCATCAGACTCTTTCTTCAGCGCCTGCTGTTCCAGTTTCAGCTGGATAATACGTCTATCGAGACGGTCCAGCTCTTCCGGCTTGGAGTCGATCTGCATACGAATGCTGGACGCCGCCTCATCGATAAGGTCGATGGCTTTATCCGGCAGCTGACGGTCGGCAATATAGCGATGCGACAAGGTCGCCGCCGCGACAATCGCCGGGTCAGTGATCTGCACGTGGTGGTGCAGCTCGTAACGTTCTTTCAGGCCACGCAGAATAGCGATGGTATCTTCTACCGTCGGCTCGGCGACGAACACTTTCTGGAAGCGACGTTCCAGCGCGGCGTCTTTTTCGATGTACTGACGGTATTCATCAAGCGTCGTCGCCCCGACGCAGTGTAGTTCACCACGCGCCAGCGCCGGCTTCAGCATGTTACCCGCATCCATCGCACCGTCGGCTTTACCAGCGCCCACCATGGTATGCAGTTCGTCGATAAACAGAATGACGTTGCCTTCCTGTTTTGACAGGTCAGTCAGCACGCCTTTCAGACGCTCTTCAAACTCACCGCGGTATTTCGCCCCGGCCACCAGCGCCCCCATATCCAGCGCCAATACCCGACGGCCTTTCAACCCTTCTGGTACTTCGCCGTTGACGATACGCTGCGCCAGTCCTTCGACGATTGCCGTTTTACCCACCCCGGGTTCACCAATCAGTACCGGGTTGTTTTTGGTACGACGCTGCAGTACCTGGATGGTACGGCGAATCTCTTCATCACGGCCGATCACCGGATCCAGCTTGCCCTGCTCGGCTCGCTCGGTCAGATCGACGGTAAATTTCTTCAATGCCTGACGTTGGTCTTCGGCACCCTGATCGTTCACGCTTTCACCTCCGCGCATTTGTTCAATCGCCTGAGTCACGTTGGCGGTTGTTGCTCCGGCGGATTTTAAAAGGTCGGTCAGCGTACCGCGCGATTCAAGCGCCGCCAGAACGAACAGTTCCGACGAAATAAAGTTGTCCTTTTTCTTTTGCGCCAGCTTGTCGCAAAGGTTCAGGATCCGCACTAAATCCTGAGAAGGTTGTACATCGCCGCCGGTGCCTTCCACCTGCGGTAAACGGCTCAAGGCCTGCTCGATGTCAGTGCGTAGTTTCCCGGCATTGACGCCCGCCGAGGTTAATAAAGGACGTACCGATCCCCCTTCCTGATTCAGTAAGGCGCTCATTAAATGAAGAGGTTCGATGAATTGGTTGTCGTGCCCGAGTGCGAGTGACTGGGCATCGGCAAGAGCAAGCTGGAATTTATTGGTAAGACGATCCAGACGCATAACTCCTCCCATAAACAGGTCAAATTTGCTACTGGAGATTAAATGAGGTCATCCCTCAATTATTCAAGGTTAAAGACCTGAACTATGCGAAAAATAAGTTTGCCTTCTGGATCGTCTTGATTCTCTAGGTTATATCAGCCAAATGAAACTTGCCATACGACCGGTGGTCTTGTCGCGCCGGTAAGAGAAAAAATCATCCTTTTCGCTTAGCGTGCAGCGATCGCCGCCGAAAATCTGCTCAACGCCGACGTTTGCCAGACGCTGCCGAGCCAGTTGATAGATATCAGCAAAATATTTCTCGCCTGCCGGACGAAAAGCCCGGTGCGCATTCTCGTCTTTCGCCATAAAGGCATCCCGGACTTCCGGCCCCACCTCAAATGCCTGCGGACCAATGGCCGGGCCCAGCCACGCCATCATGTTTTCGGCTTTATCGGCGAAACGGGCAACCGTCTCTTCCAGAACCCCTTCGCATAAGCCGCGCCATCCCGCATGCGCCGCGGCGACTTCGGTGCCGTCGCGGTTACAGAACAGGACCGGCAGGCAGTCGGCGGTCATCACCGCACAGACGGTGCCTGGCGTACGACTATAAGAAGCATCTGCGCGTTTCGATGGATAGGGTCCGCCGTCCAGCGTCAGAACATCGGTGCCATGAACCTGCTCCAGCCAAACCGGGTAAGACGGCAAGCCACCGGCAGCAAACATCCGCCGCCGGTTTTCTTCAACATGCTGCAGATTGTCTCCGCAATGGGCGCCCAGGTTGAGCGAGTCATAGGGCGGCAGACTCACGCCGCCAATGCGGGTCGAACTACAGGCCGCCACGCTGCGGGGCATCGGCCACTGCGGTACAATCAGTTTAGTCATAACCAGTCAATATCGTCCTTATGGGCTTCAAAATCGGCACGCATCGCCTCGATGAGCTCGACCATATCCTGTGGGATGGGCGCGTGCCACTCCATTTCAATGCCAGTGATCGGGTGGTACAGACGCAGCATGGTGGCGTGCAGCGCCTGACGGTCGAATTTACGCAGCGCGGTGATGAACTCCTCCGACGCGCCCTTCGGCGGACGCGGCCGGCCGCCATATACCTGGTCACCCACCAGCGGATGGGTGATATGCGACATATGCACACGGATCTGGTGCGTACGACCGGTTTCCAGGCGCAGGCGCAGGCGGGTATGGATGCGGAAATGTTCCATAATGCGGTAGTGGGTCACCGCCGGTTTGCCCATCGGATGCACCGCCATATGGGTACGTTTCGTCGGGTGACGACTGATCGGCTCTTCCACTGTGCCACCGGAAGTCATATGACCGATGGCCACCGCTTCATACTCGCGAGTGATCTCGCGCAGCTGCAACGACTCCACCAGCCGGGTTTGTGCCGGAATGGTTTTCGCCACCACCATCAGACCGGTGGTGTCCTTATCCAGACGGTGCACGATCCCCGCGCGCGGCACATCGGCGATCGGCGGATAGTAGTGCAGCAGCGCATTCAGCACAGTACCGTCAGGGTTGCCCGCGCCAGGATGCACAACCAGATCGCGCGGTTTGTTAATCACGAGGATGTCATCATCTTCGTAAACGATATTGAGCGGAATATCCTGCGGCTGGAAGCGCGCCTCTTCTTCGATTTCGACATCGATAGCGATGTGCTCTCCCCCCAGCACTTTTTCTTTCGGCTTATCGCCAATGCTGCCATTGACTAATACGCGTTGGTCCAGGATCCATTCTTTTATCCGCGATCGCGAATAATCAGGGAACAATTCGGCCAAAGCCTGATCTAAGCGTTGACCGAGTTGATTTTCGGTCACCGTTGCGGTGAGTTGTACTCGTTGTGCCATATACAGCTTCTTCGTTTAACGTTGGGTTTTACGGCTTTGCCGTTTAATATAGTGTGCTATTGTAGCTGGTCTTAATCGGGAGCAGGAACAGAGATTCTCCCGCATAAACATTTTGAGGAAGTCAAAACGTCATGACGCGCATGAAATACCTGGTGGCAGCCGCCACACTGAGCCTGGCTTTGGTGGGTTGCTCCGGCTCTAAGGAAGAGGTGCCTGATAATCCGCCGAATGAAATCTACGCGACCGCCCAGCAAAAACTGCAGGACGGTAACTGGAAACAGGCGATAACGCAACTGGAAGCGTTGGATAACCGTTATCCATTCGGCCCTTATTCCCAACAGGTACAGCTGGATCTGATTTATGCGTATTACAAAAACGCCGATCTGCCGCTGGCTCAGGCGGCCATCGATCGCTTCATGCGTTTGAACCCCACCCACCCGAATATCGATTACGTCATCTATATGCGCGGCCTGACCAACATGGCCCTGGATGACAGCGCCCTGCAGGGCTTCTTTGGTGTCGATCGCTCTGACCGCGATCCACAGCACGCGCGCGATGCCTTCAATGACTTCTCCAAACTGGTGCGTGGTTACCCGAACAGCCAGTACGCCACTGACGCCTATAAACGTATGGTGTTCCTGAAAGATCGCCTGGCCAAATATGAGCTGTCGGTCGTGGATTACTACACCGACCGTGGCGCATGGGTTGCCGTCGTGAACCGCGTGGAAGGTATGATGCGTAACTATCCGGATACCCAGGCCACCCGCGATGCCCTGCCGAAGATGGAAAACGCCTATCGTCAGATGCAAATGAACGCCCAGGCGGACAAAGTCGCGAAGATAATCGCCGCGAACAGCAAGAACACCTGAGTCTGATTCATGGATCGCAAACGGCAGCCAGTGGCTGCCGTTTTTTTATACTTTATCCCGTCAAGCTGAAGCGGTTTAGCGCCGGGTTAACTCATCAAATATGGCCTGCTTTACCGGGTTCGACAAGTAAAATCTCACTTCTTCCTGCCCTGTCTCACAAAATGAATTCGTTGACAAAAAGTGACAATAAAATGTGATTTAGATCACGCTTTTTGACATTGGGAAAGGTATGCTGGATTCACCAAGACGGGAAAGACAAGAGGTAAAATTTATGACAATGAACATTACCAGTAAACAAATGGAAATTACTCCGGCAATCCGCCAGCATGTCGCAGACCGTCTCGCCAAACTGGATAAGTGGCAAACTCATTTAATCAACCCGCACATCATTCTGTCTAAGGAGCCGCAGGGTTTTATCGCTGATGCAACCATCAATACGCCAAACGGTCATCTGGTTGCCAGTGCGCGTCATGAAGATATGTACGCCGCCATTAACGAATTGATCAACAAGCTGGAACGGCAGCTGAATAAAGTGCAACACAAAGGGGAAGCCCGCCGCGCCGCAACATCGGTGAAAGAGGCAGGCTTTGTGGAAGAAGAAGAGTAATCCTTAACTTAAGTTGTGTCATGCCACGCGCCTTCGGGCGCGTTTTTTATTGACAGAGTGAAAACAGTACAGGTACTGTAATCCCCACTACCTCAAGGAATTTACCATGAAACGTGTCCCGTTCTTCTTCGCATTCTTTTTTACCTTCCCCTGACCGGGAGGCAATTCGTCGTATAAGAAAGAATGCGAAGACGAACAATAAGGCCTCCCACCCGGGAGGCCTTTTTTATTTGATAACAACAAAGGCAACATCTATGACCGAGGAAAACCCATTACTGGCGCTGCGCGATAAGATAAGCGCCCTGGACGAGAAACTGCTTGCTCTGCTGGCGGAGCGCCGCGGGCTGGCTGTTGAGGTTGGTAAAGCCAAACTGGCCTCCCACCGTCCAGTGCGTGATATTGACCGCGAACGCGATCTGCTGGAGCGTCTGATGACCATCGGCAAGCGCCATAATCTGGATGCGCACTACATCACCCGCCTGTTCCAGCTGATCATCGAAGACTCCGTCCTGACCCAACAAACCCTGCTGCAGCAGCATCTGAATAAAATTAATCCGCATTCGGCCCGCGTGGCCTTCCTTGGCCCTAAAGGCTCTTATTCGCATCTGGCGGCGCGTCAGTACGCCGCTCGCCATTTTGAGCAGTTTATTGAGAGCGGCTGCGCGAAGTTCGCCGATATTTTTAATCAGGTAGAGACCGGCCAGGCCGATTACGCCGTGGTGCCGATTGAAAACACCAGCTCTGGCGGGATCAACGACGTCTACGATCTGCTGCAGCACACCAGCCTGTCGATCGTTGGCGAGCTGACGATCCCTATCGATCATTGCGTGCTGGTTAGCACCTCGACGGATGCCGATAAAATTCAGACCGTCTACAGCCATCCGCAGCCGTTCCAGCAGTGCAGCCAGTATCTGAGCCGCTACCCGCACTGGAAGATTGAATATACCGAGAGCACCTCGGCGGCAATGGAAAAAGTGGCGCAGGCGAACTCCCCGACCGTTGCGGCACTAGGCAGCGAAGCGGGTGGCGCCCTGTATAGCCTGCAGGTGCTGGAGCACTGCCAGGCCAACCAGACGCAGAACATCACGCGCTTCCTCGTCCTGGCGCGCAAAGCGGTGAACGTCTCCGATCAGGTTCCGGCCAAGACCACGCTGTTAATGGCGACCGGTCAGCAGGCGGGCGCCCTGGTGGAAGCCCTGCTGGTGCTGCGCAACCACAATCTGATCATGACCAAACTGGAATCTCGCCCGATCCACGGCAATCCCTGGGAAGAGATGTTTTATCTCGATATTCAGGCCAACCTGGACTCGCTGCCCATGCGCAAGGCATTAAAGGAGCTGGCGGAAATCACCCGCTCCATGAAGGTCCTCGGTTGCTACCCCAGCGAAAACGTGGTGCCAGTGGATCCGGTTTAACGTTCGCGGAACGGTAATTTCTTCATCCCTGCCACCGCAACCGGCAGGGTGAAGATGGCGCCTGACAGCGGGTACTTCGCCAGCTCATCGTCCTCCATGTTTTCCCGGGTTGTGGTGATATAGAGCGTTTTCATATCCGCCCCACCGAAGCAGACCATTGTCGGACAACGAACCGGCATCGGGTAAGTCTCCAGCTCCTCGCCCTGCGGCGAGAAACGAGCAATCCGCCAGCCGTCAAACATCGCGCTCCAGTAACAGCCCTCCACATCGATCGCCGCCCCGTCAGGGATGCCTTCGCCCGGCTGGAAACGGCGAAACACCTCGCGTCGTCCAGGCTCACCCTGTTCATCCAGCGGCGTACGGTAGATCACGGCGTTCGGCGTATCAGAGGTATACATCCAGCGCTGGTCGGCGCTAAACGCCAGACCGTTGGCGCCATGGATATCACACTGGATCACTTTCGGCTTCAGGTCATTATCGACTCGCATCAGCAGCGCGCCGTTGTAATCCCCCGGCCCCCAGAAGGTGCCGGCATAAAAACGCCCCTCGCGATCGGTCCCACCATCGTTAAACCGCGCCAGCTCCGGATTGCTCGGATTATCACAGACTTTCCGCCGCAGCAGGCCGTGGGCGTCGGTCAGCCAGATGCCACTGCGTAATGCAACGATAAATCCGCCCTTCTCACGCAGGGAGAAACAGCCGACCTCCTCCGGAAACTGCAGCACCTGGTGTTCGCCGCTGCGGGTATCGTAGCGGTGGATTTCACACTCCATGATATCGGCCCAGTAGAGGGCCTGTTCAGCCTCGCTCCAGGTCGGGCATTCCGGCAGGTATCCGGTGTAGTCAAACAGCGGTTGTGGTTCAGCCATCGTTGTCATCCCTATAAAAAAAGCCAGCGGTCGCTGGCTTTATTGTATACATCTTTTTCGCTTTACTGCCGATTATCGTTCGCCTGACGCAGCAGCGTGCGGCTCTCGCTCTGGAAACGCTGAGCGTAATCGCCAAACCAATGTTCGACTTTACGGAAGCTGTCGATAAACGCCTGCTTATCGCCCTGCTCCAGCAAGCCAATCGCTTCGCCGAAACGCTGGTAATAGCGCTTAATCAGCGCCAGGTTATTTTCCGATGACATAATAATGTCGGCGTACAGCTGCGGATCCTGGGCAAACAGGCGCCCCACCATCGCCAGCTCCAGCCGGTAAATAGGTGACGAAAGCGCCAGCAGTTGCTCAAGACGTACATTCTCTTCTGCCAGGTGCAGGCCATAGGCGAAGGTGGCAAAGTGGCGCAGCGCCTGAATAAACGCCATGTTCTGATCGTGCTCAACGGCGCTGATGCGGTGCAGCCGCGCTCCCCAGACCTGAATTTGTTCGAGGAACCACTGATAGGCCTCCGGCTGGCGGCCATCACAATAGACCACCACCTGCTTCGCCAGGCTGCCGCTGTCCGGACCGAACATCGGGTGCAGGCCAAGAACCGGGCCCTGATGCGCTGCCAGCATCGCCTGCAGCGGCTCCGCTTTCACCGAGGCAAGGTCTACCAGAATGCAATCCGCCGGCAGCGGCGGCAGCCTGCCGATCGTCTCCACGGTGGTGTGAATCGGTACGCTGACGATGACCATGCCGGCATCGGCGACGATATCCGCCGCCCGCGCCCAATCCTCTTTTTCCAGAATACGCACCTGGTAGCCGGACAGCGTTAACATCTTCTCGAACAGACGCCCCATCTGCCCGCCGCCGCCGACGATGACCACCGGCCGCAGATTCGGGTGCAGGGTTTTGAAGCCTTTGTCGTTTTCGCTGGAATAGGATTCCCGCATCACGCGACGCAGAACATCCTCGATCAGATCCGGCGGTACGCCGAGCGCAGCCGCCTCTTCACGCCGGGAGGCGAGCATCGCCGCCTCGCGCTCCGGGACGTAAATCGGCAGACCATACTGGCTCTTCACCTCGCCGACTTCGGCCACCAGTTCCAGACGCTTAGCCAGCAGGCTAAGCAACGCTTTATCCACTTCATCAATTTGATCGCGTAACGCGGTCAGTTCAGCAACCATACTTTCCTCTTACACCAAACGGGCCGCCAGATGGCCGCGGAGATCCTTATCCAGTTCACGCAGCAGCGCATCGGTGGTTTCCCAGCTGATGCAGGCATCCGTCACCGAAACGCCGTATTTCATCGTCTCACGCGGCTGTTCAGAGGACTGATTGCCTTCGTGGATATTACTCTCGATCATCAGGCCGATAATGGAGCGGTTGCCATCTTTGATCTGTGCGACAACGGATTCAGCCACGGCTGGCTGGCGGCGGAAATCTTTATTGGAGTTCCCATGACTGCAATCTACCATCAGCGACGGTTTCAGTCCCGCCTGCGCCATCTCTTTTTCGCATTTCGCCACATCTTCCGGACCGTAGTTCGGCGCCTTACCGCCGCGCAGGATCACATGGCCGTTCGGATTACCCTGCGTTTGCAGCAGGCAGACCTGCCCGGCCTGGTTGATGCCGACGAAACGGTGCGGCATTGCCGCGGCGCGCATGGCGTTGATGGCCGTCGCCAGACTACCGTCGGTACCGTTTTTAAAGCCGACCGGCATCGACAGGCCAGAGGCCATTTCGCGGTGCGTTTGTGATTCCGTGGTACGTGCGCCGATAGCAGACCAGCTGAACAGATCGCCAAGGTATTGCGGGCTGTTCGGATCCAGTGCTTCCGTCGCCAGCGGCAGTCCCATATTGACGAGCTCGACCAGCAGACGACGCGCAATCTTCAGGCCGCCTTCAACATCAAACGAACCATCCATGTGCGGATCGTTAATCAGCCCCTTCCAGCCGACAGTGGTACGGGGTTTTTCAAAGTAGACGCGCATCACCAGGTAGAGGCTATCGCTGACCTCTGCGGCAAGAGCTTTAAATCGACGAGCATATTCAATCGCGGCTTCCGGATCGTGGATCGAGCAAGGGCCGCAAACCACCAGCAGGCGCGGATCGCGGCCGGCGATAATATCGGAGATAGTCTCACGGGCATGCGCAATCTGCGCTTCCTGTTCAACGCTTAGCGGGAATTCCGCCTTCAGTTGCTCCGGGGTCATTAACACATGTTCGTCGGTAATATGTACGTTATTCAGCGCGTCTTTTTGCATGATTGCGATCCTGTGTAGCTCGTTTGCGATAAAGGGTGCCTCAGCGGGCATGGCGTAACGATACCACACAAAGTAAAGAATTCAATCCATATTCCGTAAATTTTAATTTACACCAACAAATTAATTGCCACTTAACTCGACAAAATATGTACAAAAATGTTTACAAAGCCAAAATTCACAGCAAACTTGCGCGCTATCGCGATCGCGATTACGAAAAATCCTGGTGAGATTTGTCCCAAAGCAAAGGGCGCATGTAATGACGGGTTTTGTTAACAGTGGTATTCTGCGCCGGGCATCGGCAGCGGCTTTTCCCGCGCTATGGCGAATTTGACGGAAGCGTTAATGACAGTATTACACCGTCTTTTATTGACTGTATTTTTTCTCATCGCGGTATCTCCTGTTTTTGCTGCCGGACCTTCAGAACATGTTCGCGCTATTGTTTCCGGGATCGTGACCTACACCCGTTGGCCGGCATTAACAGGGGCGCCGAAGCTGTGCATTTTTGCCTCATCACGCTTCACCCATAGCCTGGCTCATGAAGATCCGGATGCCTTGCCCTATCAACCGGTGATAGTACGTAATAGTGAAGAAGCGTTAAAAACAACCTGCGATGGTTTTTATTTTGGTAGCGAATCGCCGACCCAACAGTCGGAATTAACTCGCCGCTATGGCCCGAAGCCGCTTTTACTCATCGCAGAACAAAATACGGATTGCTCCATTGGTAGCGCGTTTTGCCTGATCATCAACGACGACAGGGTCCGCTTCTCCGTTAATCTGGACGTTCTGACGCACAGCGGGGTCCGGGTTAACCCGGACGTCCTGATGCTTGCCCGGAAAAAACCACATGAATAAGGACTTTTCACAGACCGCGCGCCCGACATTTAAACGCGCGCTTCGTCGAATTAGCGTGATAAGCGTGGTGATCTCCATGACGCTGGTCTGGCTGCTGCTAAGCACAGCCTCAATCTTCACGCTCAAGCAGTACGCGCAGAAAAATCTAGAGCTCACTGCCGCGACCATGGGTCGCAGCCTCGAAGCCGCCCTGGTGTTTGGCGATAGCGCGGCGGCGGAGGAGACCCTTGCTTCACTGGGGAAGCAAGGGCAGATTTCCCAGGCGATTGTGCTCAACGGCCAGAAGCAGCACTTCGCCGCATGGCGCCATGAACCGCTGGCCAACAAAGAACAAGTGAGCGGCCTTATCAGTCAATGGCTGTTTCCGGAGCCCACGGTGCAGCCCATCTGGCACCAGGGCAAACAAATCGGCGAGCTGCGACTGACCGCGCTTGATGAACTGATCAGCCACTTTCTCGGTATCTCGATTCTGGTACTGACCGGCAGCATTCTGCTCGCCTCATTCATCGCCCTGCTGCTGACCCACTCCCTGCACCGGGGGATCGTCACCGCCCTGCAGAGCATTACCGAGGTTGTGCACGATATTCGTGAAAACCGTCATTTCTCACGTCGGGTGCCCGAGGAGCGTATTGAGGAATTCCATCTTTTCGCCCAGGACTTTAACAGCCTGCTGGGGGAGATGGAGGACTGGCAGCGCCAGCTGCAGGCCAAGAATGCCCAGCTGTTGCGTAGCTCGCTTCATGACCCGCTGACCGGCCTGGCTAACCGCGCCGCCTTTCGCAACGCGCTCGCCGAACTGATGAAGAACGAGGTGGATCACCAGACCTCGGCATTACTGTTTCTTGATGGCGATAACTTCAAGCTGATCAATGACAACTGGGGGCACGCGGCAGGCGATAAAGTGCTGACGGAGGTCGCCAGCCGCCTGATGGCCTTCGCCGGAAAACGCCATCTGGCGTGGCGTCTCGGCGGCGATGAGTTTGCCGTTCTGCTGCGTGAGGTGCGCTCGGAAGCCGAAGTGCAGGCTCTGTGCCAGGCGCTGTCGGAACAATTTCTTCCGCCATTCAACCTGCACAATGGCCATAGCGCCACGCTCTCGCTGAGCGTCGGTTATGCCCTGGCGTGGGAGCACGCCACCGCGGAATCACTGCAAGAACTTGCCGATCAGAATATGTATCGCATGAAAAACCAACGTATCCAGCAGACGCTGAAATAATAAAGGACTCATTATGCTCAGAAAATATTTCGTCCCCGCCCTGATGGCGGCGGCGCTTTTGACAGGTTGCCAGGCTCCTCAGGGAAAATTTACCCCCGAGCAGGTGGCGGCGATGAAATCTTACGGCTTCACTGAAAGCAATGGCGATTGGTCCCTGGGCTTATCCGATAGCATCCTGTTTGACAAGAATGACTACCGACTACGTCCCGACAGCCGCCAGCAGATCACCACGATGGCCTCGCGGCTGGCGGCGACCGGGATCACCCATAGCCGCCTTGAAGGCCACACCGATAATTACGGTGAGGATAGCTATAACGAAGCCCTGTCGCTTAAGCGCGCCAATAGCGTAGCCGATGCCTGGGCGGAAGGCGCCCATGTCCCGCGCAGTCATTTAGTCACCCGCGGCCTTGGCAAGAAATACCCGATCGCCAGCAACGACACGGCGGCCGGGCGCGCTGAAAACCGCCGGGTCACGGTGGTCATCAGCACGCCGTAAGCCTTCGCTTAATCGCTGGACTTCGCCATCCTCATTGCCGTTGCCGCGCGCCAGCGCAGGTAGTCAACGGCAATGAACAGCACCAGACTTGCCCCCATCAATGGCATGGCCAGACCCAGGGCTAACGCTATCCCCAGTACCAGCCCACGGGCAGGCCAGGCGAGCGACAGCCATGCCTGCAGCAGCGAATGCGCCGGATCCCAGACCGCCTGAGGCGGACGGCGGATCCACCACAGCCGGTAGCCCACGCCGATGGTGACGCACAGCGCGCAGCCGAACCCTACCAGCAGCAACTGATTCACCAGACCAAAGAGGACGCCCATGTGGAAATCGACGCCCCAGCGGGTGAGCTTCGCCATCAGCGGGAAGTCGGCGAACCGGGTGCGATCCACCACCTGCATCGTGGCGCCATCGATCGCCACCGCGTCCACCTGCGTCGGCCAGCGGCGGTCGATCTCATTTACCGTCCAGGCACGTTCCTTCGAAACCGGCGGACGGATCTCCAGCCGGCTGGCGTTCAGCCCCGCCTGACGGGCCACCGCCAGCACCAGGTCAAACTGCGCTGGCTGCAGCACTGACTGATGCTGCATGGCCATCCCGTCCATATGATGCCCGGCATGAGGATCGTGCGCCATCGGCGCCTCACCGTGCAGCAGGGTATTCACCTGCGGCGTCCACCAGCCGAAAGCCGCCCGCATTTTATCCACATTACCGCCAGCCCATTGCGACCAGGTCAGGCCGGTGGCGGAGAAGAGCAGCATGCCCAGCAGTAAGCCCCAGCCCAGCGTCACGTGCAACCGACGATGATTCTGCAGGGCGTTATTGATCCGCCGTTTTGGACGTGTCATCGCCCACAGGGCAATGCCACCCAGTGCTGCAACCCACATCCATGAGGCAGCCAGTTCGCTGTATAACCGCCCGCTGTCGCCCAGCAGCAGCGAACGATGCGCATAATCAATCCACTGGCGCAGCGGCAGGATGCCGCTGGTACCGTAGACCGTCATATCGCCCTTCACCCGTAGCGAGATCGGATCGACGAAAATGGCCCGGGATTCTGACTCGCCCAGGCTCGGGTCAACAAACATAATCCGGGTGGTCTCCCCCATCGCGAGGGCCGGCCGCACCGCCAGTAGCCGAAGATTACCCTGGGTCGCTTCTTCCGCCACTGCAATCTGGGCGCTGAGCGGCTGCGGGGTCCCGTCGGCAAGGCCATGCAGCGCGTCGTGATAGAGCCAGTTTTCCAGCTGCGGCGTCGCCACGTACAGCGTGCCGGTCAGGGCAGCGACAAAGATAAACGGTCCGATAAACAGTCCGATGTAGAAATGGAGGCGACGCAGCAGGTTTAACCATGCCGCGCGCGAGGTGCAGGTTGTCATACTCTTCCTTTTTTAAAGCAAAAGAGGTTATTGCGCCGTGCGCAGATTGATTTTTATTAAAGGGAAAAAGCAGACAGCCGCGGCGGGGCGCGGGTTTCAGGGTAGAGCCAGGGGAAGTAGTGCCAGTGTTTTAATACCGGGCGAGAAGCCGGCAGGCGAATACGCCGCAGGAGCATGGCGACGAACAGCGCCAGCGCGAAAAGCAGCCCCGGGACATGGGCTAACAGCACGCAATAGCCACACGCTTCGGCATGGTCCAGCGGCAGTTCGTGTCCGGTATGCGTGGCGCCGTCTGTGCTATGCATCATCGCCATCTCGTGGTCGGGCATTTGCGCCATGCTCGCGGACGAGCTGTCCATCATCATGGCGTGATGCATGCCGGGCATCGCGCTCATGGGGTCTTTTTGCAGGGAGATGGAGATCAGGGGGGCCACGACGATCAACAGGATCGCCAACAGTGCCAGCCAGGCGGCTCGCCGTTTAGGTGTCGTTTGCTGGAAACTGTTGCTGACCACCGCCCCTCCGAATAGAGGGCGTATTGTAAATGATTTACATCACGATGGTTACAACAAAGATAAAAAAAGGGCCAGCCATCTGGCCAGCCCTTCTGTCAGGATGTCGCGAAAGCGAATCTTAGTTAAGACGCTCTTTGATACGAGCAGACTTACCAGTACGCTCACGCAGGTAGTACAGTTTAGCTTTACGTACAGCACCACGACGTTTAACAGCAATGCTGTCAACTACCGGAGAGTGAGTCTGGAAGACACGCTCAACGCCTTCGCCGTTGGAAATTTTGCGAACAGTGAATGCAGAGTGCAGACCGCGGTTACGAATAGCGATAACCACGCCCTCGAATGCCTGCAGACGTTTTTTGGAACCTTCAACAACCCATACTTTCACTTCCACGGTATCACCCGGACGGAAGGAAGGTACGTCCTGCTTCATCTGTTCTTGTTCAAGTTGCTTAATAATGTTGCTCATAATTTAATCTCTTATCCTGGGTAAACTGATATTGGGGGCTCACGCCTGCCCATCATGTTTATGCTGCTGTTGCGCGTGTTCGCTTTTGAACTGCGCCAGCAACTTTGCTTGCTCTTCAGTCAGAGCCAGGTTTTCCAGAAGTTCAGGTCTTCTAAGCCAGGTGCGGCCCAGCGACTGCTTCAGACGCCAGCGACGTATCTCAGCATGGTTTCCCGACAGCAATACTGGCGGTACTTCCATCTCTTCTAACACTTCAGGACGGGTATAGTGCGGGCAATCCAGCAACCCATCAGCAAAGGAATCTTCCGTTGCCGAAGCTTCATGGCCCAGTACTCCCGGAATGAACCGGGAAACGGAGTCAATCAGCGTCATTGCCGGTAACTCACCACCGCTGAGAACGTAATCGCCGATTGACCATTCTTCGTCAATTTCGGTTTGGATTACGCGCTCGTCTATCCCTTCGTAGCGACCGCACACCAGAATCAGTTTCTGATTCGTTGCCAGTTCGCTGACGCCCGCTTGATCAAGCTTGCGTCCCTGAGGTGACAGATAAATCACCTTCGCGCCTTCACCTGCCGCGGCTTTTGCTGCATGAATAGCATCCCGTAAAGGTTGCACCATCATTAGCATCCCCGGTCCGCCGCCGTAAGGACGATCGTCCACGGTACGGTGCCGGTCATGAGCGAAGTCGCGAGGACTCCAGCTTTCGATGCTCAGCAGGCCATTTTTTACTGCCCGGCCAGTTACCCCGTAATCGGTAATTGCGCGGAACATTTCAGGAAACAGGCTAATTATGCCAATCCACATAGCGCCGTCTTTTACCGTTTATCCGGAGAATTTAAAAACCAGGATCCCAATCTACTTCGATAGTACGCGTAGTGAGATCGACTTTCTTGATAACCTGCCCATCGAGGAACGGAACCAACCGCTCCTTGATGCCAAATGCATCTTTCAGGTTTGCCTTGATGACGAGTACGTCATTAGACCCGGTTTCCATCATATCAATGACTTTACCGAGGCTATAGCCTTCCGTCGTAACTACCTGGCAGCCCATCAGGTCTTTCCAGTAGTAGTCACCCTCTTCCAGCTCCGGCAACTGCGATGAATCCACGATAATTTCGCAATTAGTCAGTAGATTCGCGGCATCACGATCGTCAACGCCTTTCAGCTTGATGATGATGTCCTGATTGTGGTGGCGCCAGCCTTCCAGCTCAACAACCTGCCACTGACCCGCCTTCTGGATTAACCAGGGCTGATAGTCAAAAATGCTTTCGGCGTCTTCGGTGGAGGAAAACACTCTGAGCCAACCACGGATACCGTAGGAAGAACCCATTTTCCCCAATACGATCGGATCAACAGGTGCTTGTGCGGTGTGTTGCTTGCTCATCATGACCACCGTGACAGATTAAGCTGCTTTGTTAGCGGCTTTGATCAGCGCGGCAACGCGATCGGAAACAGTAGCGCCCAGGCCAACCCAGTGAGCGATACGATCCAGATCCAGGCGAGTTTCTTCTTCCGCGCCGCTAGCGATCGGGTTGAAGAAACCAACGCGCTCGATGAAGCGACCGTTGCGTGCATTACGGCTGTCGGTGACAACAACCTGGTAGAACGGACGCTTTTTAGCGCCGTGACGTGCTAAACGAATAGTTACCATAACATCCTCTTGTGTGAATAAAACAACCGGGCCCCATCGAGGAACGGAGCCCGGTGTCATATTAAAAGCCCGAAAATTTTACTGATTTCTGGGGAAAATGCAATCAGCAGTTGATAAGTCTGCTGTAAAAGGCCGTCGGCGGTGCAGCCTGTTTAGTACCGGCGTGCGCGCAACCACTGGAACGTACAGGTAGTACGTGAGGATGGCGAGCACACCCCGGCGCTAAAATGGCAAACAAGATAGCCTTATACCCTTGTTTTTAACGGCCCGGGAAGCCTGGCGGCATCATCCCTTTCATCCCGCGCATCATCTTCATCATGCCGCCTTTCGACTTCATCTTCTTCATCATGCGCTGCATGTCGTCGAACTGCTTGAGCAGACGGTTCACATCCTGCACCTGCATCCCGCAGCCGGCGGCGATACGGCGCTTACGTGAACCTTTGATGATTTCCGGTTTGGCGCGCTCTTTCAGGGTCATCGAGTTGATGATGGCTTCCATACGCACCAGCACTTTGTCGTCCATCTGCGCTTTCACGTTGTCCGGGATCTGGCCCATACCCGGCAGCTTGCCCATCAGGCTGGCCATGCCGCCCATGTTTTTCATCTGACGCAGCTGCTCAAGGAAGTCCGTCAGATCGAAACCGTCGCCTTTCTTCAGTTTGGAGGCCAGCTTCTCGGCCTGCGCGCGGTCAACTTTGCTCTCGATATCTTCGATCAGCGACAGCACGTCGCCCATGCCGAGGATGCGGGAAGCGACGCGGTCCGGATGGAACGGCTCCAGCGCTTCGGTTTTCTCGCCGACGCCGAGGAATTTAATCGGTTTGCCGGTAATATGGCGAATCGACAGCGCCGCGCCGCCGCGGGCGTCGCCGTCCACTTTAGTCAGCACCACGCCGGTCAGCGGCAGCGCTTCGTTAAAGGCCTTCGCGGTATTCGCCGCATCCTGACCGGTCATCGCATCGACGACGAACAGGGTTTCAACCGGGTTAATGGCGGCGTGGACGTGCTTGATTTCGTCCATCATCGCTTCGTCAACGTGCAGACGACCGGCGGTATCCACCAGCAGCACGTCGTAGAATTTGAGTTTCGCTTCTTTCAGCGCCGCATTGACGATATCCACCGGCTTCTGGCCGACGTCAGACGGGAAGAAATCGACGCCGACCTGCTCGGCCAGGGTTTCCAGCTGTTTGATCGCCGCCGGGCGGTAAACGTCCGCGGAAACGACCAGCACTTTCTTCTTGTGCTTCTCGCGCAGGAATTTCCCCAGCTTACCGACGCTGGTGGTTTTACCGGCACCCTGCAGACCCGCCATCAGCACCACGGCCGGCGGCTGCGCGGCCAGGTCGAGCGTCTGGTTCTCTTCGCCCATCGCCGCCACCAGCTCGTTGCGGACGATTTTGACGAACTCCTGACCCGGGGTCAGGCTTTTATTGACTTCATGGCCGACCGCGCTCTCTTTCACGCGGCTGATGAAATCACGAACCACCGGAAGCGCAACGTCCGCTTCCAGCAGCGCCATGCGCACTTCGCGCAGGGTGTCTTTAATATTGTCTTCTGTAAGGCGTCCGCGGCCGCTAATGTTGCGCAGCGTACGCGACAAACGATCGGTTAAATTATCAAACATTGTCTCTCGCCTGAGGTGGAAACGGTCGGTCGCCGCAGCGACACACAAAACGAATGTGGCGGAGTATAACACGACATCAATCTGAATGTGCTGCAACGGTTGGAGCAGAGGCCTGCTGACGTTATACTGCTTCTCTTTCTTATTTAGCCAACAGCCGACACCTATGCCTGTTTTTGCTCTACTCGCCCTTGTCGCCTACTCCGTCAGCCTCGCGCTGATTATCCCCGGCTTGCTGCAAAAAAACAGCAGCTGGCGGCGAATGGCGATTTTATCTGCGACTATCGCGTTGATCTGCCATGCTTTTGCGCTGGAAGCACGGATATTCCCCGGCGGCGAGAGCGGGCAAAACCTCAGCTTACTGAACGTCGGGTCGCTGGTCAGCCTGATGATCTGTACGGTGATGACTATCGTGGCCTCGCGCAATCGCGGCTGGCTGCTGCTGCCTATCGTCTATGCCTTCGCGCTGATCAATCTGGCCTTCGCCACTTTCGTGCCTAACGAATATATCACCCACCTTGAAACCACCCCGGGGATGCTGGTGCATATCGGCCTGTCGCTCTTCTCGTACGCCACGCTGATCATCGCCGCGCTGTATGCGCTGCAGCTGGCGTGGATCGACTACCAGTTAAAGAATAAAAAGCTGGCCTTCAGCAGCGAAATGCCGCCGCTGATGAGCATCGAGCGCAAAATGTTCCACATCACCCAGGTCGGCGTGGTGCTGCTGACTCTGACGCTGTGCAGCGGCCTGTTCTATATGCACAATCTGTTCAGCAGCGAAAACATTGATAAAGCGGTGCTGTCGATTATTGCGTGGTTCGTCTATATCGTTCTGCTGTGGGGCCACTATCATGAAGGGTGGCGCGGACGTCGCGTGGTCTGGTTCAGCGTCGCTGGCGCCGGTCTGCTGACGCTGGCCTATTTTGGTAGCCGCGTGCTGCAGCAGTTCGTGAGCTAAGTCTTTTAAGGAATCCTACGTGGAACATATCTCCACCACCACGCTGATCATAACGCTGATCGTCATGGTGATTATCTCTGCCTATTTCTCCGGCTCCGAAACCGGCATGATGACGCTGAACCGCTATCGGCTGCGTCATATGGCGAAACAAGGCAACCGCCCCGCCAAGCGCGTGGAGAAGCTGCTGCGCAAGCCGGACCGCCTGATTAGCCTCGTGCTCATCGGCAATAACCTCGTCAACATTCTCGCCTCGGCGCTGGGCACCATCGTCGGCATGCGCCTGTACGGCGACGCCGGCGTCGCGATCGCCACTGGCGTGCTCACCTTTGTGGTACTGGTATTTGCCGAGGTGCTGCCGAGGACCATCGCCGCGCTCTATCCGGAAAAGGTCGCCTACCCCAGCAGCTTCCTGCTGGCGCCCCTGCAGGTGCTGATGATGCCGCTGGTGTGGCTGCTGAATACCATCACCCGCATGCTGATGCGCATGATGGGCATCCGCACCGATACCGTCATCAGCAGCGCTTTGAGCAAAGATGAACTGCGCACGATTGTGAATGAATCCCGTTCACAAATCTCACGGCGCAACCAGGATATGCTGCTGTCGGTCCTGGATCTGGAAAAAGTCAGCGTTAACGACATTATGGTGCCGCGCAATGAGATTGTCGGCATCGACATCAATGATGACTGGAAATCTATCGTCCGCCAGCTGACCCACTCGCCGCATGGCCGCATCGTGCTCTACCGCGATTCACTGGACGATGCCATCAGCATGCTGCGCGTTCGCGAAGCCTACCGTCTGATGACGGAGAAGAAAGAGTTCACAAAAGAGATCATGCTGCGGGCGGCAGATGAGATCTACTTTGTTCCGGAAGGGACGCCGCTCAGCACCCAGCTGGTGAAATTTCAGCGCAATAAAAAGAAAGTCGGTCTGGTGGTCGATGAATACGGCGATATTCAGGGGCTGGTCACCGTCGAAGATATTCTTGAAGAGATTGTCGGCGACTTCACCACCTCCATGTCACCCACCCTGGCGGAGGAAGTGACCCCGCTTAACGACGGCACGGTGATTATCGACGGCAGCGCCAACGTTCGCGAAATCAACAAAGCGTTTAACTGGCACCTGCCGGAAGATGAAGCGCGCACCGTCAACGGTATCATCCTCGAAGCGCTGGAAGAGATCCCGGTCCCGGGCACCCGCGTGCGCATTGAGCAGTACGATATAGATATCCTCGACGTGCAGGACAACATGATCAAACAGGTGAAAGTGATGCCGGTGAAATCATTACGCGAGAGCGTCGCGGAGTAGCGCGAGCGAAGGAATTAACATCACGGTGGGCTGCGGCCCGCCGTTTTTTTATCTCGCGCCGGGAGCGGTGGCATAAAAAAACGGCCGCCCGCGGGCAGCCGTTGAGCAATGCAGCAGACGTTATTTCGCTTTCGCTACCGTCACCATCGCGGCGCGAATAGTACGGCCGTTCAGGGTATAACCTTTCTGCATCACGGCCAGCACGTTGCCCGCCGCCACGTCTTCAGATTCGACCATCGCAATGGCCTGGTGGACGTTCGGATCCAGCGGAACGTTGGTGTCGGCGATCACTTCCACGCCGAACTTACGCACCACGTCCAGCATGGATTTCAGGGTCAGTTCGATCCCTTCCACCATCGGCGCCAGGTCCGGGTTAGCCTTGTCGGCCACTTCCAGCGCGCGGTCCAGGCTGTCGATCACCGGCAGCAGTTCATTGACGAATTTTTCCAGCGCGAATTTGTGCGCTTTCTCGATATCCTGCTCGGTACGGCGACGCAGGTTATCTTCGTCGGCTTTGGCACGCAGCATCACTTCACGTTCACGTTTCTGCGCTTCAGCCAGCTGGGCTTCCAGATTCGCAATTTTTTCATCGCGCGGATCCACCTGCTCAGCCGAAACTTCAGGCTCTACTGCCTCAACGTCGTCGTGCTGCTCCGTGATAATTTCTTCCGGGGCTTGCCCCTCAGGCGTTTTCTGTTCTTTACTACTCATGAATTTCTCCGCGTTTTTTTCGCATTCATCTCGCTAACTTCGCTTATTATGGGGATCAGTTTCCGGGTTTCAAGGGAAGCGGACAGATTGTCACTATTTCATTTAACGCAAGGACATCCAGATCATGAAGAACCATTTCAAGTGTATCGGCATTGTGGGACATCCTCGTCACCCCACCGCCCTGACCACACATGAAATGCTCTGGCGCTGGCTGTGCAGCAAAGGGTATGAAGTGCTGGTTGAACAGCAGATCGCCCATGAACTTCAGCTCAGCAACGTGAAAACCGGCACGCTGGCGGAGATTGGCCAACAGGCCGACCTCGCGGTGGTGGTGGGCGGCGACGGCAATATGCTCGGCGCGGCGCGGACCCTGGCCCGTTACGACATTAACGTCATCGGCATTAACCGCGGCAACCTCGGCTTTCTCACCGACCTTGACCCGGACAACGCCCTGCAGCAGCTCGCCGACGTGCTGGAAGGCCACTACATCGCCGAGAAACGCTTTCTGCTGGAGGCCCAGGTGTGCCAGCAGGATTGCCAGAAACGCATCAGCACCGCCATCAACGAAGTAGTGCTGCACCCCGGCAAAGTGGCGCATATGATTGAGTTTGAAGTCTATATCGACGAAGTCTTTGCGTTCTCTCAGCGCTCTGATGGCCTGATAATCTCCACCCCGACCGGCTCCACCGCTTATTCATTGTCGGCCGGCGGCCCGATCCTCACGCCGTCGCTGGACGCTATCACCCTGGTGCCGATGTTCCCGCACACCCTTTCAGCGCGACCGCTGGTGATCAACGGCGACAGCACCATCCGCCTGCGCTTCTCTCATCGCTGCAGCGATCTGGAGATCAGCTGCGACAGCCAGATTGCCCTGCCGATTCAGGATGGCGAAGACGTTCTCATTCGCCGCTGTGATTATCACCTCAATCTAATTCACCCTAAAGATTACAGCTATTTCAATACATTAAGCACCAAGCTCGGCTGGTCGAAAAAATTGTTCTGATTTACATCGCTGCCTCTTTACTGGATAAAAAACCAGTCTATACTGTACGAAAACACAGTATTGGTTTTTCATACAGGAAGGCAGCTATGTTGGCGCAACTCACCATCAGTAATTTTGCTATCGTTCGTGAACTGGAAATTGATTTCCACAGCGGTATGACCGCCATCACCGGGGAAACCGGCGCCGGGAAATCCATTGCCATCGATGCGCTGGGGCTGTGCCTCGGCGGCAGAGCGGAAGCCGACATGGTGCGTCGCGGCGCCACCCGCGCCGACCTGTGCGCGCGCTTCGCGCTGAAAGATACCCCGGCCGCCCAGCGCTGGCTGGAAGAGAACCAGCTGGAGAGCGGGCGTGAGTGTTTACTTCGCCGGGTGATCAGCGCCGACGGCCGTTCGCGCGGCTTTATCAACGGCACCGCCGTCCCGCTCTCGCAGCTGCGCGAGCTGGGCCAGCTGCTGATCCAGATCCACGGCCAGCATGCGCACCAGCTGTTGACCAAACCCGAACACCAGAAAACGCTGCTCGACGGCTATACCGGTGAGTATGCGCTCACTCAGCGCATGGCCGAGCATTACCGCCAGTGGCACCAGAGTTGCCGCGAGCTGGCCCTGCACCAGCAGCAGAGCCAGGAGCGCGCCGCCCGCGCCGATCTGCTGCAGTACCAGCTTAAAGAGCTGAACGAATTTAACCCGCTGCCGGGAGAATTCGAGCAGATTGACGAAGAGTACAAGCGTCTGGCCAACAGCGGCCAGCTGCTCAGCACCTGCCAGCACGCCCTGACGGTACTAGCGGACGGCGAAGAGGCCAATCTGCAGAGCCTGCTTTATACCGCGAAGCAGCTGGTCAGCGAGCTGGTGGGTATGGACAGCAAGCTTTCCGGCGTGCTGGATATGCTGGAAGAGGCGGCCATTCAGCTCAGCGAGGCCAGCGACGAGCTGCGCCACTATCACGACCGTCTGGATCTCGATCCGAACCGTCTGTTCGAACTTGAGCAGCGGATTTCCCGGCAAATCGCGCTGGCGCGTAAACACCAGGTAATGCCGGAAGAGCTGCCGGCGGTTTATCAGGCGATGCTGGAAGAGCAGCGTCTGCTGGACGATAGCGCCGGCTCGCTGGAATCCCTCAGCCAGCAGGTGGTCGAACATCATCAGCTGGCGCTGGAGACCGCGCGTCAGCTGCACGCCCTGCGCCAGGCCAGCGCCGACGAGCTGACCCAGCTTATCACCGAGAGTATGCACTCACTTTCGATGCCGCACGGAATCTTCGCGATTGAGGTCGCTTTCGATGAACGCCATCTCACCGCCGACGGCGCCGATCATATTGAGTTCCGCGTCACCACTAACCCCGGTCAGCCGCTGCAGCCGATCGCGAAAGTAGCCTCCGGCGGCGAACTGTCGCGTATTGCGCTGGCGATTCAGGTGATCACCGCGCGTAAAATGGAAACCCCGGCGCTGATCTTCGACGAAGTGGACGTCGGCATCAGCGGCCCGACCGCCGCCGTGGTCGGCAAGCTGCTGCGCCAGCTGGGCGAGTCCACGCAGGTGATGTGCGTGACCCACCTGCCGCAGGTTGCGGGCTGCGGCCACCATCATTTCTTTGTCTGCAAAGAGACCGATGGCGAGATGACCGAAACCCATATGCAGCCGCTGGATAAGCGCGCTCGTCTGCAGGAGCTGGCTCGCCTGCTGGGCGGCAGCGAGGTCACGCGCAACACCCTGGCGAACGCGAAAGAGTTGCTTGCGGCGTAAACTTTTTGATTTTCACAGGGTCATAGTGAACAGCAAATTGCCTGCTGACCTGCAGCCGGAGGTTTCCATCGGCGCGAAGGTCTATTATTATCGGCATATTACAGATGAGCCACGTACTGCTCGGGCCCAAAAAGGAATCAAATCACTATGCGCTGTAAAACGCTGACTGCTGCCGCAGCGGTTCTTCTTATGTTGACCGCAGGCTGTTCCACTCTGGAACGAGTGGTTTACCGTCCTGACATCAACCAGGGTAACTATCTGGCACCTAACGATGTAGCAAAAATTCGTGTCGGTATGACGCAACAGCAGGTTGCTTATGCTCTCGGAACGCCAATGATGTCGGATCCGTTCGGCACCAACACCTGGTTCTATGTATTCCGTCAGGAGCCGGGCCACGAGAAAGTGACTCAGCAGACCCTGACCCTGACCTTCAACAGCGGCGGCGTGTTAACCAACATTGATAACAAGCCCGCGCTGACCAGTCAGTAAGGCCCGGAAAAGCAAAAAGCGCTCAGTGAGCGCTTTTTTTATGGCTGATAGCCGGTCTGCTGCTGTGGGTTACTTCGCAGCGCTTTTCTCTGCCCGCTGGCGACGCAGTTCTTTCGGGTCTGCGATCAGCGGGCGATAGATTTCGACCCGGTCGCCGTCGTGAACTTCGTCATGCAGCTTAACCGGACGACTGTAGATACCCAGCTTGTTCTTCGCCAGATCGATATCATCACGCAAGGCCAATAGCCCGCTGGCGATAATCGCCTGCTCGACCGTCGCTCCCTCATCCAGGGTGACTCGCTGCAAATACTGCTTTTCAGGCAGCGCGTAGGCGACTTCAACACGAATATTAGCTGGCACTGTAGACCTCTTTGGCGCGCGAAGTGAACGCCTGCACCATGTTGGCGGCCAGCTCTTTGAAGACCCGGCCAAAGGCCATCTCAATCAGCTTATTGGTAAACTCAAAATCGAGATGGAACTCGATTTTGCACGCCTCGGGGCTCAGCGGAATAAACTTCCAGCCGCCAATCAGCTTCTTGAACGGGCCATCCACCAGGCTCATCAAAATGCTCTGGTTGCTGGTCAGTGTATTCCGGGTCGTGAAGGTCTTACTGATGCCGGCTTTGGACACATCAACCGCCGCCGTCATTTGCGTCGGCCCGAATTCCAGCACGCGGCTACCGGTGCAGCCTGGCAGAAAATCAGGATAGGACTTCACATCGTTTACCAGTTGATACATCTGTTCCGCGCTGAAAGGCACCAGCGCAGTACGGCTAATCTGAGGCATAGCAGGTTCCACATTTAAACACAGTGCAAATAATATCATTTATCTGCTGCTAAAAAAAACGCTGTGCCGCAACTCGTGCTAAGATGCGCAGTACACCTCGCAGGATGCGATCGAGGTAACTGTGTATAAGACGATGACTTCAGGACATTATGACTAAGAAAAAAGCCCACAAACCTGGATCAGCCACCATTGCGCTGAATAAACGCGCCCGTCACGAATACTTTATCGAAGATGAATACGAGGCTGGTCTCGCCCTGCAGGGCTGGGAAGTCAAATCCCTGCGTGCAGGCAAAGCCAACATCGGCGATAGCTATGTCATCCTGAAGGATGGCGAAGCCTTCCTGTTCGGCGCCAACTTTACGCCCATGGCCGTGGCTTCCACCCACTATGTGTGCGACCCGACGCGCACTCGTAAGCTGCTGCTTAACCAGCGTGAGCTGGACACGCTGTACGGCCGCATTAACCGCGAAGGTTACACTGTCGTCGCCCTGTCACTGTACTGGAAGAACGCCTGGTGCAAAGTGAAAATCGGCGTCGCCAAAGGTAAGAAACAGCACGACAAGCGTACCGACCTGAAGGATCGTGAATGGGCGCTGGATAAGGCGCGTATTATGAAGCACGCCGGACGCTAACCCCCTCCCCTGAGGGCCAGCTCTCGCTGGCCCTTACGCTATATCCTTGTTGATGCTGCTTTTTCGTCCACCCTGCTGAAATAATCCTGCGTGATGGGGCTGGTAACGACATTCACAAATCTGTTATACTTGACCTACACATTGGGGCTGATTCTGGATTCGACGGGATTTGCGAAACCCAAGGTGCATGCCGAGGGGCGGTTGGCCTCGTAAAAAGCCGCAAAAAATAGTCGCAAACGACGAAAACTACGCTTTAGCAGCTTAATAACCTGCTCTGAGCCCTCTCTCCCTAGCTTCCGCTCTTAAGACGGGGATCAAAGAGAGGTCAAACCCAAAAGAGATCGCGTGGATGCCCTGCCTGGGGTTGAAGCGTTAAATCTAATCAGGCTAGTTTGTTAGTGGCGTGTCTGTCCGCAGCTGGCAAGCGAATGTAAAGACTGACTAAGCATGTAGTGCCGAGGATGTAGGAATTTCGGACGCGGGTTCAACTCCCGCCAGCTCCACCAAAATTCTCCATCGGTGATTACCAGAGTCATCCGATGAAGTCCTAAGAGCCCGCACGGCGTAAGCCCTGCGGGCTTTTTTGTGTCTGCAATTTTTCCCACGACCTCCGAAGAGAACTCATTAAATCCGAACCTTTTAGGCCCATTGATAGACCAAACGAAAAGCTCTGTTGTTTTCGCGCTACCAATTACCCGCCAACCCCCCCTCTCAGAACTAGACCTCCCACGACACTCGCACAACCTTTTCACACTCCGGCCGCGTCCGCGGCCGGAGGGATAGATTTACCCCTTGTCAGAATACGCGTCCAGCATGGCAAGGACCGCCCGACGCGCCGCATCGTCTGCGATATTGTCAGGCAGCGCATCAGCCCGCAGAGTGACATAAGCGTCAGCAGCTCTTCGAATGGCAATCCCGACGGAGTGACGATCGTGTGTTGCCAGGGTGGAAGTCAGCAGGCCATCGGGATCAATGCCGAGGGCTTCTATTCGGCGAACGCCGCGTTGCGGTAGATTGGCGCGACGGAACAGCATCGGCCCCAGCACTTGTTCCCGGAAGAAAGACAGCATCCCCAGCGCTTCGAAGAGTTCGCCCCTGCCCAGTTTAACCACGGCATAATGCAGCCAGATCCAGGCTCGGGACTCAAACCACTCCGGCGTCATGTTCGGCCAGTGCGCGCTAAATTTTGCCAGCTGTCGCTCGAGAGCATCGCTATCACGGGTAAATAGCACGGCAGGCTCCTCAACGCGCTGAGTGAGCATGTCCAGGGTGATAAATTTCAGATCGACATGCAGAAGTTCCGGGCCAAACAGGCAGATCAGCAGGCGAGGCTCACCGACGTGTTCCCCGGTGAAAGCATGTAGCAGATGGCCGAGCGTTCCGGCGAACGCCATACGCTGAGCCATGATTTCGTCATAATAGAGAGGGTCGACCACCACCACGAAATCCAGATCGGAGTATTGATCAAACCCGCCATGGATAAACGAGCCGCCGGCGAGAAGGGAGTGGATCCGCGAATCAGACTGTAATTTAAGCTTCAGTTGCTCTGCAAAACTTCTGTGTAAATCGGGTAGCGTATTAAGCATACTTTTTCCTGTTCACAAAAAAGACAAAGCATTACAGAATATCGAGCGATTCATCAGCAGACCAGATATTTCTGCTGGAACCCTACGCTCCATCGCGAAGCGCTAAATGCAAGCAATACCTCCCTCAGACCACCTCGCTCATCCACTCAGCAAACGCCCGCACGGCGGGAGAGAGAAAGCGCTGGTGCGGATAGAGCAATGTGACGGGTACCGGGGACGGCTGCCAGTCCGTCAGCACTTCCACCAGCCTCCCCTCCTGCAGATGGTCAGCAACGATATTCTCCGCCAGCTGCGCCAGCCCGAAGCCCGCCAGGCACATTTTTATATAGAGTCCCGTTTCATTCACCGCGGCGTTGCCGCTGACGGGTACAGAAAAGGTCTCCCCGTGGCGAACGAAGCGGAACTCATCGGCCCGCCTCGCCTGACCGGAGAAATAATGCACAGTCCGGTGCTGAGAGAGCGCCTCCGGTGACGACGGCACGCCATATTCCCTGAGATAGTCCGGCGACGCGCAGGTTACCCAGCGAAAGCGGCCCAGAGGGCGGGCCACCAGGCTGGAGTTGTTCAGCTCTCCCATGCGTATCACGCAGTCGACGCCTTCCTGAATGAGATCGACCTGGCGATCGCTGACGCCGATCATCAGGTAGATATCGGGATAGCGCCGGTAAAAGTCCGGCAGATGCGGCATGACGATGAAATGCGCGATGCCCGCGGGCATATCAACCCGCAGGCGCCCCTGAGGCCGCGCGACAGACTCGCTCAGGGTGGATTCACTATGTTCGATGAGGGCGAGAATTTCCCGGCACTGCGCCAGATACTGCATCCCTTCCGGGGTAAGGCTCACCCGCCTTGTGGTCCGGTTCAGCAGCCGCACCTTCAGGTATTTCTCAAGGTTTTTAATGGTACTGGTGACAGTGGAGGCAGGCAGGGAAAGGGTTTCCGCGGCACGCACGAAGCTCGCTGCCTCCGCGACGCGCATAAACATCTGCATAGCCTGGATACGATCCACCTTCTTTCTCTCCTGAAGCAAGCAACTTACCGACAGACGGCATGATTATTCGTTAATTATGAATAATGAAAACAATTTACGCACCTTTTTGCGCTTAATCGACTGGCGTATCGTTGCACGGTGGATTACGAAGGGGGCCCGAAAATGAACATGCCCTCAATAAATATCCAGATAATCATTACGTTAAATAGCATGCACAAAGGAAAAACCATGTCCGTTCAGCCTGTCGAATTAAGTAAGGCCTATCGTTTATTGCAGGTCGGGTCCACCACCATGATTTCCGCAAAATATGATGGTGTCGAAAATGTCATGTCAGCCGCCTGGGTTGGGCTGGCAGGCGAGCGAAAAGTGGTGGCCTATATCGGCCCCCAGGCCTTCACACGTCAGCTGGTGGAAAAGAGCGGCTATTACGTGGTGCAGATCCCCGTAGTCAGCCAGATGGCAACCGTCCTCTACGCTGGCGGGCGCAGCTATGCCGACGCGCCGGATAAAAATGACTCCATCCCCTTCATTTATCAGCCGGGGTTCGACATCCCCCTCGTGGCAGGCTGCGCGGGCTGGCTGGTGTGCAAAGTGATGCCCTACCCGGACATTCAGCAGCAACACAATCTGTTTCTGGGCGATATCGTCGCCGCCTGGAGCGATGATCGGGTATTCCGTAACGGACACTGGATTTTTGATGATGCGCCGGACGAGCTGCGGACCGTTCACTATGTCGCAGGCGGGCAGTTCTATGCCATCGGCAAAGGCAGCAAATTCGATCATGGACCGGGTCAGGACTGATCCTCCCCGGTCATGAAGATCACTGACGAGATGCTTGCCCTGCAGAGCGGCTGATACTCCGGCGCCAGACGCCGGGCGCCTGGCCATACTGGCGCTTGAAGCTGCGGTTGAAGGACTGCTGGGAGTCAAAGCCGAGGGCGATCGCCACGTTCAGGATCGGCTCGTTGCTGTGGGCTAAGCGTTCGACCGACTTTTGCAGCTTTTGCGCCCGAATATATTCTCCGAGGGGCTGCCCGGTATGTTCTTTGAAGATCCGCTGCAGGTGCCACTTCGAATAGCCGGATCGTCGGGCAACGGTGTCAATATCCAGACGGCTATCAAGATGGTTGTCGATCCAGTCGATCAGATCCTGAATGATGGCGCCAGTGTTCATCATGTTACCTCCGCGCAGCCGGTTAAAAGCATCTTTGTCAGTTGCATTTAAAGGTGGCCTGTTTTTACACAAAATGCAAGTTTTATTGTTACATTTAAATCCACGCCGGGATCGCGGTTTTTGTCTCCAGCCAGGACCGCACATAAAGTGCAACAATTATTCTTGCACTTAGTTAAGCGCCTTCCTACAATCGCCGCGATAGTGTATTCGAAATTGTTACAGTTTTGTGGCGATGATCGACACAAATGGCCTTAAGCCAGCCCGGACAAAGGAAGTGGCGCGGCCTCTCACGCTGCGTCTTGCCCGGCGGCTACAATTACCGGAATAAAAATAATGAGCCTGCAAAAAACCTGGGGAAACATTCACCTGACCGCGCTCGGCGCGATGATGCTCTCCTTTCTGCTCGTCGGCTGCGACGACAGCGTCGCGCAAAATGCCGCGCCTCCCGCCCCGACGGTCAGCGCCGCTAAGGTGCTGGTGAAGTCGATCAGTCAGTGGGATAGTTTTAACGGTCGCATTGAAGCGGTGGAGAGCGTTCAGCTTCGCCCTCGCGTCTCGGGATACATTGATAAAGTGAATTACACCGACGGTCAGGAGGTGAAAAAGGGCCAGGTGCTGTTCACGATAGATGACAGAACCTATCGCGCCGCGCTGGAGCAGGCGCAGGCGACGCTGGCGAGAGCCAAAACGCAGGCCAGCCTGGCGCAAAGTGAGGCGAACCGCACCGATAAATTAGTCCATACCAATCTTGTCTCCCGTGAAGAGTGGGAGCAGCGCCGGTCAGCCGCGGTTCAGGCGCAGGCTGATATTCGCGCCGCGCAGGCGGCGGTGGATGCCGCGCAGCTTAACCTCGACTTCACCAAAGTGACCGCCCCTATTGACGGCCGCGCCAGCCGGGCGCTGATCACCAGCGGTAACCTGGTCACCGCGGGCGACACCGCCAGCGTGCTCACCACCCTGGTCTCGCAGAAGACGGTATACGTTTACTTTGATGTCGACGAGTCAACCTACCTTCACTATCAAAACCTCGCCCGCCGTGGGCAAGGGGCGTCCAGCGATAATCAGGCGCTCCCGGTGGAGATTGGCCTGGTTGGCGAGGAGGGTTACCCCCATCAGGGCAAAGTGGATTTTCTCGATAATCAGTTAACGCCGAGTACCGGCACCATCCGCATGCGCGCGCTGCTGGATAACTCGCAGCGTCTGTTCACACCGGGGCTGTTTGCCCGCGTGCGTCTGCCGGGCAGCGCCGAGTTCAAAGCCACGCTGATCGACGACAAAGCGGTACTGACCGATCAGGACCGTAAATACGTTTATATCGTTGATAAAGATGGTAAAGCGCAGCGACGTGATATTACCCCGGGGCGTCTGGCAGACGGTTTACGCATCGTTCAGAAGGGGCTGAACCCTGGGGATAGCGTCATCGTCGACGGGTTACAAAAAGTATTTATGCCGGGTATGCCGGTGAATGCCAAAACCGTTGCCATGACCACCAGCGCCGCCCTCAACTGATCCCTAATCAGAGAATCCAACACATGGACTTTTCCCGCTTTTTTATCGACAGGCCGATTTTCGCCGCGGTGCTGTCGATTTTAATTTTTATCACCGGGTTAATCGCTATCCCGCTGCTGCCGGTGAGCGAATATCCGGACGTCGTCCCGCCGAGCGTCCAGGTGCGCGCGGAGTATCCCGGCGCCAACCCGAAAGTGATTGCCGAGACCGTGGCGACGCCGCTGGAGGAAGCGATCAACGGCGTTGAAAACATGATGTACATGAAATCGGTCGCTGGCTCCGACGGTGTGCTGGTCACCACCGTCACCTTCCGCCCGGGTACCGACCCGGATCAGGCGCAGGTTCAGGTGCAGAACCGGGTCGCGCAGGCGGAAGCGCGTCTGCCGGAGGATGTACGCCGTCTGGGCATCACCACCCAGAAACAGTCTCCGACGCTGACCCTGGTGGTGCATCTGTTTTCGCCAAACGGTAAGTACGACTCGCTGTATATGCGCAACTACGCCACGCTGAAAGTGAAGGATGAGCTGGCGCGCCTGCCCGGCGTCGGCCAGATCCAGATTTTTGGCTCCGGTGAATATGCGATGCGCGTCTGGCTGGATCCCAATAAGGTCGCGGCCCGCGGTCTGACAGCCTCGGATGTGGTGACGGCGATGCAGGAGCAAAACGTCCAGGTGTCTGCCGGACAGCTTGGTGCCGAGCCGCTGCCGCAGGAGAGCGATTTCCTGATCTCCATTAACGCCCAGGGCCGTCTGCATACCGAAGAAGAGTTTGGCAATATCATTCTGAAAACGGCGCAGGACGGCTCGCTGGTCCGCCTGCGCGACGTGGCGCGCATCGAGATGGGTTCCGGCAGCTATGCGCTGCGCTCCCAGCTCAACAATAAGGATGCGGTCGGGATCGGTATCTTCCAGTCGCCGGGGGCTAACGCCATCGATCTGTCGAACGCGGTACGCGCCAAAATGGCCGAGCTGGCCACCCGCTTCCCGGAAGATATGAAATGGGCGGCGCCGTACGACCCGACGGTTTTCGTGCGCGACTCCATCCGCGCGGTGGTGCAGACGCTGCTGGAAGCAGTGGTGCTGGTGGTGCTGGTGGTGATCCTGTTCCTGCAGACCTGGCGCGCGTCGATTATCCCACTGATCGCGGTGCCGGTATCGGTGGTAGGGACCTTCAGCATTCTCTATCTGCTGGGCTTCTCGCTGAATACCCTGAGCCTGTTCGGGCTGGTACTGGCTATCGGTATCGTGGTGGACGACGCCATCGTAGTGGTGGAGAACGTCGAGCGTAATATCGAAGAGGGGCTTGCGCCGCTTGCCGCGGCGCATCAGGCGATGCGTGAGGTCTCCGGGCCGATTATCGCCATTGCGCTGGTGCTGTGTGCGGTGTTCGTGCCGATGGCGTTTCTCTCCGGGGTCACCGGCCAGTTCTACAAACAGTTTGCGGTGACCATCGCCATCTCGACGGTGATCTCGGCCATCAACTCGCTGACGCTCTCCCCGGCGCTGGCGGCCCTGCTGTTAAAGCCGCACGGCGCGAAGAAAGACCTCCCTACCCGGCTGATCGATCGTCTGTTTGGCTGGATTTTCCGTCCGTTTAACCGCTTTTTCCTGCGCAGCTCGAACGGCTATCAGGGGCTGGTGAGCAAAACCCTCGGACGCCGTGGCGCGGTGTTTGTGGTGTATCTGCTGCTGCTCTGCGCCGCTGGGGTGATGTTTAAAGTCGTCCCCGGCGGGTTTATTCCCACCCAGGATAAGCTGTATCTCATTGGCGGCGTGAAGATGCCGGAAGGGTCGTCGCTGGCGCGCACCGACGCGGTGATCCGCAAAATGAGCGAGATCGGGATGAATACCGAAGGGGTCGATTATGCGGTCGCTTTCCCGGGGCTTAATGCGCTGCAGTTCACCAACACGCCGAATACCGGGACGGTCTTTTTTGGCCTGAAACCGTTCGACCAGCGCAAACACACGGCGGCGGAAATTAATGCGGAGATCAACGCCAAAATCGCGCAAATCCAGCAGGGCTTTGGCTTCTCCATCCTGCCGCCGCCGATTTTAGGACTGGGTCAGGGTTCCGGCTACTCCCTGTACATCCAGGATCGCGGTGGGCTGGGCTATGGCGCGCTGCAAAGCGCGGTGAATGCGATGTCCGGGGCGATTATGCAGACGCCAGGGATGCACTTCCCGATCTCGACTTACCAGGCTAACGTGCCGCAGCTGGACGTGCAGGTCGATCGCGATAAGGCGAAAGCGCAGGGGGTGTCGCTAACCGATCTGTTCGGCACGCTGCAGACCTATCTCGGCTCGTCTTATGTCAATGATTTTAACCAGTTCGGGCGTACCTGGCGCGTGATGGCCCAGGCCGATGGGCCATTCCGCGAGAGCGTGGAAGATATTGCTAATCTGCGCACCCGCAATAATCAGGGCGAAATGGTGCCGATCGGCAGTATGGTGAATATCAGTACCACCTACGGGCCGGATCCGGTGATCCGCTACAACGGTTATCCGGCGGCGGACCTGATTGGCGATGCCGATCCGCGGATCCTCTCTTCTTCGCAGGCGATGACGCATCTGGAGGAGCTGTCGAAGCAGATCCTGCCGAATGGGATGAATATTGAGTGGACGGATCTGAGCTTCCAGCAGGCCACCCAGGGCAACACGGCGCTGATCGTCTTCCCGGTGGCGGTGCTGCTGGCGTTCCTCGTGCTGGCGGCGCTGTATGAAAGCTGGACCCTGCCGCTGGCGGTGATCCTTATCGTACCGATGACGATGCTCTCCGCGCTGTTTGGCGTCTGGCTGACCGGCGGCGATAACAACGTCTTCGTGCAGGTGGGTCTGGTGGTCCTGATGGGCCTGGCCTGTAAAAACGCCATTCTGATCGTCGAGTTTGCCCGCGAACTGGAGATCCAGGGGAAAGGCATCATGGAAGCGGCGCTGGAGGCATGCCGCCTGCGTCTGCGCCCGATCGTGATGACCTCCATCGCTTTTATCGCCGGGACCATTCCGCTGATCCTCGGCCATGGCGCGGGGGCGGAAGTCCGCGGTGTCACCGGGATCACGGTGTTCTCCGGGATGCTGGGCGTGACGCTGTTTGGTCTGTTCCTGACGCCGGTGTTTTACGTGACGCTGCGGAAACTGGTGACCCGCAGGAAGCCGGTCCAGGAGGATCTGCCCGCCTAGCCTGCAGCAGATAACAAAAAACCGCCTTCACAATGAAGGCGGTTTTTTTTCGTCATCAGATAGGAATTAAAGCGCTTTCTTAAAGCGGGCGATCATTTCCGGCACCGGATCGCAGCCGCTGGTATCGGCGTTTTTGACCGCCTCCAGCGCGCTGGCCACGGTGTGACGAGCGAGGACGTTTAGCGAAGCCTGCTCTGCTTCATCGGCAATCGATTTGAAGTACCAACAGGCGTTGGCGCTGACCACGCAGCGAGCCGGAACTTCAGGACGCGACGCCCACAGCTTTTTATCTTCAATAACCGAAAGATAGATATCACGCAGGGTGATCTTGTCCGCCGGGCGGCCAAGATGAATAGAGCCGTTGCGGCCAAGCGTGGAGACGATGATGCCGTCACGAGTAAGCGGAACCATTAGTTTACGGATAAAGCTCGGGTTCGCTTCCAGGCCGTAGGCCAGAATCGCACTCGTCGAACGTTCACCCATCTGCTCCGCCATTGCTACGCTGAGAACCATCTGCAAAGCTGTCGGGAAGCGGTAATCTAACATGGTATTGTCCTGGGTTGCGGTGAATCTTGTTCTTTTTGGCACCGCAGAGGTGAATAATCAATGAACAACAATATAACAAATACGGGAATTTTTTTGAAGCAATCTGCGGTTAGCCTGCGAAGTAAATTTTCTGATTTCACGGGCAAAGGCTGCCGGATGACAAACCCGGCAACCGCATACCGTGCCATCTAAAAACCGCGAAGATCATCCACCGGTAAGTTCAGCTGGCTATTCTCAACAATGCGTTGCAGGGTCAGGCTGATCACATCAATGTTGTTATCGAAACTGCCGTGGGAAGCATCGATCATCACGCCTGGGCCACTATTGACCTTGTCGGTATCAATGATGTTGGTTCGGCCGCGCTTTTCCAGCCCCGCCTCAGCCGCAGCATGACGCCAGTTACGCAATGCTTCCCCGGTGCTCGACGAACCGTCCCAGCCCGAGTAGTTTTTGTCGCGTATCTTGTCCATTCCCAGCAGCGGTGTTCGCCGATCCCCTTCTAACGCGTTGGAGACGAAATAGAGGAGCGACTTGCGATAAATAGCTGCCACATTGTCGGCTCGTTCAATGCGATCGGACAGGATATGGAGATACATACGTTTCATCAGCAATTCATGCGGGGCATAGTGTCGGTTGGCAAACTGTACCGTACATGCCGGCGCATAGAGATGCGCAGACTTGAGAGCGTCACCCAGGCCGCGGGATGACAACAGATCGACGAAATGGCCGAGAATAATACTGCCCGCCGAGTGACCAATTATATGAATTTCAAGCGCCTTGCCCCAGGTTTCCACTAACTTTTGCAGGGCCGTCACCAGCAGATCGCCTGCGCGTCCTGAAACGCAACTAAATTCAGCGTTCTCCTTCATTTCGCTCCACAGAGGCTTCGCGGCCGGCCGACCAATAGTTTCCTCAATCAGCAGATCGGAAGCCTCAGTCAATGCCTCACGCACGCCACCCGCGCGCGAGGGTTCACGGCGAAAATGGTCGGAGAAGATATCGCCAATGGACTCCAGGATCCCTGTTTTCCACACCAGAAAGAGTGGATAGCAATCGTTGCCAGTGAAGTAACGTCCCATCGCCCGCGCCCGCGCAATCGACCCCGCCTCATTGTTGAGCCCGCCATGCGCATAAATGACTAAGCGTTTAGTCTCTGCGTGTTGTAAGCGAAACCAACGATCGGGCAATACGCATCCCTGATACATCAGCGTACGCGTCATCTCGTCCTGGGTCAGGTAGCGGTCCACCCGACCATCGTTGCCGATAACAATACTGTGCTGATAGGCCGTGGTTTCGTCCCACCACTGCGGGTGATTACCCGCGGCGGCCGGTGTGGCAAGGGCTGGCGAACCCGTTGCAAGCTGCCCTGGCACCACGCCGGGCACGCCCAGCGCCGCCACCCAGGCATCCATCGCGTTGGTCAGCCAGTCGGCATAACTCAGTACCGCGAAGCCACCGCATCCCCACTCTGTACCCCAGGAGTTTTGTACGATAAACCCGTCGCGGTTAAACCCAACCAGCGCAAACGCATGACCGCCTGTTTTAGTAGGCTTGCCATTGAACGCGATGACCGCCAGCGAGTCATGATTGGTGGGCGCCTTTTTCGCTGTCGGTACCGTCTGCCAGCCCTCATGGGTAAAGGCGGAAACGTAGATAGCCCCCACGTCATGGATGGCGGCCTGCATATCGGTAATATTTTTGATATCAATACGATAGTAGACCCCCAGCGTCGTATTCACCGCACGCTCCGCGTATCCGTATTGCGGCGGGATATTTTCCTGCTCCCGGTAAGGCCAGTCAGACTCCAGACACACGCCGTGATGGAACCACCCTTTAAGCGCACCACGGCAGCTCGAACCGTCATAATCTTCCCCGGCGTATTCGTCGTATCGCCGGGCAAAGTTGTAAAGCATGCGGGGGCTCACTGAATCGAGTTTTTTCGGGAAACCGGCTTTACGCCAGCGCAAATAGTTCACCACGCAGGCTAAGCCAAAACCCGTGCAGGCGCCTTCCCGCCCCTGATCGAGGATCAGCTGCGCCTGGGTGTAGACGGTCAGTAGCGTGGCGATATCCTTATCAACCGGAAAGCGGTCCGGTAGGCTCACCGGCGGCGGCGTATAGGTACGATCGCGCAGATCAAGCGGATCCTTCGACGCATTGAGAACCGGTCCCTCTGCCGGGGCCGCGATCGCGGCGGCGCCCGCCTGCTGTCTGCTCCCTCTGCCAGCTCCCGCGCCCTGTATCTGGCTGGTCTGCTGCATAACCGCTGGCAAGACCGCTGCAAGCGTGAAGACTTTTTTGAAACTATCCAACCCGTGCGCCCCGCCATTCACCAGCCTGCGCGCTTTCCGATAGTCGGGGGGCGTGGCTGTCAGGGCCGAGGTTAACGCCTCTCGACGATCGCCGAGGAACATCGCCAACAGTACCGCCGCCACCTCGGGTGCATTAGCTAAATCGGGAGAGCCGATAATGTCCACACCTATGCGGGAAGCATATTTCTGGTAGTTCGACCGCCCCGTAAGCTGTACGAAACCACGTCCGCGAAACCTGGCGCCATCGCCAGGGTTGATGTTACCAAGATTCTTGCCTTTGTCGGTCCCTACGTCGTAGGCGCTGAACGCCGGCAGCCCTGGCAGCGTGTTGAACTGCGAGGGATATTCGGAAATCGGCACGAAGCCTTCGGTCTCCGCGCGGATGGTCCCCAGGGCGGCCAGGATCAACGGGATCGTCGTGAGCCCTTCGCTGGTTAACGCTGCCGCGACGTACGGCAGATAGCGCAGCACATTGGATGGTTTGGTGGCGGGGAATAAATGCTGCACCTCATCTGCCCGCAGCGCAAACGCAGGCAGCTTGATAAGCGCCAACAGGCTCTGGCAATAGGGACCGACGACGCCATCGGCGATGATGCCGATATTCGACTGCCAGTGTCGGACCGCCGAGGCGAGCGTGGCATCGAACGTGTCACTATTCGACGGCAATGCAAACATCTTCGCATCTGCTCCCAGCGTTTTCGCCAGACGTTTGCGTAACTCGACAACCTCCGGGCCGGATGAGCCCTGCAACAGCAATTTAACCATGACAATAATCCTCGAAAAGCGATGACCGTGCGGCGATATTGATATAGGCCGCAGTACGCAACATAACGTTGAGCTGTCCTTGTGAAATGAGGCTGACAAGTGGTATTGCTTCAGGCTGCAAAGCGACCCGGCGGCCGCGGATGATATCCTTCGACAAAGATGGCGCGTGTCGCTCTCTCGTTTGAGGCGGGCAAACTTCGTCTGGGCAGGCGTTCCGGCATGCTCGTATGAGTATAGGAGAAGCGTAACGGCACCCGAGGATTTATTACTGGCTGAAATCTGGCACGGGTCAGCCGTTGACGGGCGGTTCAGGAGACATCATTCTCTCCCCGTTCGCCAACTATCCGCTGCCATAACGGCAGCGGATCCTGCGGGATTTGTCTGGCGCTGATCTGCCTGCACAAACTCTCCACCATCGCGATGGCGGAAAAAACCATTAAAGCGAATCGCTAACGACTGCGCTGCCCGGCGACCTGTCCACACCAGCGGCGCCTAACCCTGTGGATAACCTGGAGGCAGTTGCCTGGCAGCCGCAGCCCGGGCGGGCTCCCGGCTGCCGTTCGTTTTTTGAACAGGAGAAATGCCACCGCCGGGCTGCGCGCTGAGCGCCAGAGCCACCACCGCAGCGGAGGGAAGCCTCTACCCCACTCAGTAATTCCACTTCGGCCGCGCCACCGTGTTTTTCTTCAGCAGGTCGCGGAACGCTTTCAGGTAGGGCTCATTGCTGCGCCCGCGCTTACAAATGGCCGAGAACGGCGACTGAAAGCCAAACTCGTTGGGCAGCAGCACCCGCAGGCGGTTCTCTTTGATCCACGGCCAGGCGTAATGCTCCGGCAGATAGCCAATATATTTCCCCGAGAGGATCAGCAACAGCTGGGCGTCGACGGTCTCGACGGTGGCGCTGCCTTTGCTGAAGCCCCGGCGGCGCAAATCGCTGGTGTTCCAGTAGCTGCGGGTCACCAGCGGGCACTGGCTGATCTGCTCTTTATCCAGCTGGCGGCTGAAGAACATCGGGTGCAGATCGCTGCAGTAGAGCCAGTGCTGTTCGCGGTACAGCGGCTCGCTGATGATGTTATGCACCTGCGAGTTGTAGCTGCCGATGGCCAGGTCGATATGGTTGTTCAGCACGCCGTTCAGTTGCTCCGCCGGGGTGCGAATAATCAGTTTGATATGCACATGGGGAAATTTGTCGCTGAAGCTGCGCAGAACCACCGGCAGCGAGAGCGCCGTTTCGGTCTCGATGGAGTCGAGCGTCGAGATGCACAAGGTGCCGCTGTGCTCCCCTTTGAGCAGCGCCGACTGCCGCTCCAGCTCATTGAGTTCACTCAGCACGCGGATCGCCTGCTGTAAAAACTGCTGACCTTTCTCAGTCAGGGAAAAACCGCCGCGCCCGCGCTGGCAGAGGGTAAAGCCAAGCTGTCCCTCCAGCTGCGACATGGCATTGCTGATGGCGGAGACCGAAATGCCCAGCTCCTGCTGGGCCCGGCTGTAGCTCTCCAGGCGGGCCACCGCCTCGAAAACCTGCAGCTGTCGAATATTAAGGCTGGCGTCGTGATGCATCGTATTTAGTTCACCAATAAATGAACTGAGTATTTACGTCAGACGATGTAAAGTCCAGCGCGGGTTGCGCACTATCTCTCCTGTTACGTTTCATCCGTCAGATTCAGGAGCAGACATGGATAACCTCTTTCACCAACCGCAGGGTGGCAATGAGATGCCACGCTTCGCCGGTCGCGCCACAATGATGCGCCTGCCGTTTATCGAAGATTTACAGGGACTTGATGCGGCATTTGTCGGCATTCCGCTGGATATCGGCACCTCGCAGCGCTCGGGAACGCGCTACGGACCGCGCTATATTCGCGCCGAATCGGTGATGATCCGTCCGTACAATATGGCAACCGGCGCCGCGCCGTTCGACTCGCTGTCGGTGGCCGACATCGGCGATGTGCCGATCAATACCTACAGCCTGCTCAAATCGGTGCAAATTATCGAAGATTACTACACCGGTTTGAATAGTTATCCGCTGATCCCGCTGACCCTCGGCGGGGACCACACCATTACCCTGCCGATCCTGCGGGCGCTGACCAAAAAACATGGTCCGGTGGGGCTCATCCACGTCGACGCCCATACCGATACCAATGATGAGATGTTCGGAGAGAAAATCGCCCACGGCACCACCTTCCGCCGCGCCGTTGAGGAGGGACTGCTCGACCTCAAACGGGTGGTGCAGATTGGCCAGCGCGCCCAGGGCTATGCCGCCGGCGACTTCCAGTGGGGCGTTGACCAGGGCTTTCGCCTGGTGCAGGCGGAGCAGTGCTGGCATACCTCGCTGGCGCCGCTGATGGCCGAAGTCCGCCAGCAGATGGGCGACGGGCCGGTGTATCTCAGCTTTGATATCGACAGCCTCGATCCCATCTGGGCCCCGGGAACCGGGACGCCGGAAGTCGGCGGCCTGACCTCCATTCAGGCGCTGGAGATCGTCCGCGGCTGCCGCGGCCTGAACCTGATTGGCGCCGATCTGGTCGAGGTCTCGCCCCCCTACGACGTGAGCGGTAATACCTCCCAGCTGGCGGCCAACCTGCTGTACGAGATGCTCTGCGTCCTGCCCGGCGTGAAGTACGCCTGAGGAAGCCGCCATGGAGCTGAAATGCTTTCGCACCCTCTGGGGAGTCACCACCCCCTGGTCGCAAACGCTGGATGAACTGCAGCGCGTCGGCTGCTGCGGTATCGAAGCCCGCGTGCCGTTAACGGTGGCCGAACGGCGGGAGCTCGCCGACCGCCTGCAGGCGTCGGGGCTGGAGTATATCGCCATTCTTTTCAGCGGCGGCGGAGTGCTCCCCGCCCAGCATGAAACGCCGGAGCAGCATCTGGCGCGCCTGCAGACCCGCTTCGCCGAGGCCAGCAGCCTCAACCCGCGCTTTGTCAATCTGCTGGCGGGCAACGATCGCTGGCCGCTGGCGCAGCAGGTCGATTTTCTCGGCAAGGCGCACGAGCTGGCCGCCGGGTTTGGTTTGACCTGCAGCTTTGAAACCCATCGCGCCACCTCGCTGTACAGCCCGTGGCTCACGCTGGAGATTATTCAGCAGCTCCCCCAGTTGCGCTTTACCGCCGACATCAGCCACTGGGTGGTGGTCAGCGAGCGCCTGCTGGATGACCCCTGCGATGACTTCAGCGCCTTTATCGACCGCGTGCATCACGTGCAGGCCCGGGTGGGCTACGACCAGGGGCCGCAGGTGCCGCACCCGGCGGCGCCGGAGTATCAGCCGGCGCTGGCTTTTGCCGAGCGCTTCTGGCAGCAGGTCTGGCATTCACAGCGCCAGCGCGGCTACCCGCAGACCACGCTGACCCCGGAGTTTGGCGCCGACGGCTATCTGCACCATCTGCCGTTCACCAACGTTCCGGTGGCCGACCTCTGGTCGCTCAACGCCTGGATGGCCGCGCGCCAGCAGGCCCACTTTCAGCAGTTTTTAACGCTCACTGAACAGGAACCGCAGCCATGACCGCCGTGAAGCACGCTTTTACTGAACTCCCGACCATCGATATCCGCGATCTGGCCGGCGACGATCTCGCCAGGCGCCAGGCGGTGGCCGACGCCATCGGCCGCGCGGCGCGCGAGGTGGGCTTTTTCTACATCACTGGCCACGGCATCGACCCGGCGCTGATCGCCGGCGTCCGCGAGGCGGCGAAGCAGATCTTCGCCCTGCCGATGGAGGAGAAGATGAACTATTACATCGGCCACTCCAAAAGCCATAAGGGCTACGTTCCGGAAGGAGAAGAGATCTACGGCTCCGGCAAGCCGGACCATAAAGAGGCTTTCGATATCGGCTTCCAGGCAGCGGATGACCATCCGCTGGTGCTCGCCGGCACGCCGCTGATCGGCGCCAATGAGTGGCCCGATCTGCCGGATTTCCGCGCGCGGGTGCTGGCCTACTACGACGCAGTCTTCGCCCTCGGCCACCGTCTGTTCGACGCTTTCGCCCTCGCGCTCGGCCTGCCGGAAGGGTATTTCAAACCGATGGTGACCTGCCCGCCGGCCAAGCTGCGGCTGATCCATTACCCGTTCGACGCCAGCGTCGAAGATGTTCCCGGAATTGGTGCACACACCGACTATGAGTGCTTCACCCTGCTGCTCGCCGACCAGCCCGGCCTTGAAGTCCTCAATGAAGAAAGCGTGTGGATCGATGCACCTCCCGTCAAGAACGCCGCCGGAGAAGAGGCGTTCGTGATCAATATCGGCGACATGCTGGAAGTGCTCAGCGCTGGCACATTTGTTGCTACAGCCCACCGGGTGCGCAAAGTGCCGCAGGAGCGGCACTCCTTCCCGCTGTTTTTCGCCTGCGATTACCACACGCTGATCCGCCCGCTGCCGACCTTCCTCGCCGCCGGCGAAGCCGGTGAATATCAGGCGCTCAGCATCGGGGAGCATATGTGGAGCCAGGCGCTGCAAACCTATCGCTACCTGCGCGAGAAGGTCAATCGCGGTGAACTTCAGCTACCGGAGCGCGCGCGCGGCACCAATACCTTTGGCCATTTGAAAAAACAGGCACAGCAAAAAAACCCCTAACCACCCGTGAGGAACCATGATGACTAGCACCCTGAAAAAAATCTCGCGCCGTGTCGCGCTTACCCTCGCCGTCAGCGCCTGTTTTTCCCCTGTCACCCAGGCGGCGGAACTGCTGACCGAGGGCGTCTTTAAGGTGGGGATGGAGGTCACCTACCCGCCGTTTGAGTCCTATGACAGCAATAACAACATCGTCGGTCTCGACCCGGATTTCGCCGCGCTGATCGCCCAACATCTGCAGGCCAAACCGCAGCTGATCGACACCAAGTTCACCAGCCTGATCCTCGGCATCGGCAAGAAATATGATGCGGTGATCTCCGGGATGTACGTGACGCCGGAACGCCAGAAACAGGCCGACGCCATCCCTTACGCCCTCTCCGGCGCGTCGATCATCGCCCTGAAGGGCGGCGCGGTGCAGCCGAAAACCGAAGATGAGCTGTGCGGCGTGAAGGTCGGCCTGCAGGCAGGCACCACCTGGGTGACCAGCCTGAAAAAACACTCCGATGAGTGGTGCCTGAAAAACGGCAAACCGGCCATCACCATTCAGGAGTTCCCGACGGCGCCGGAAGCCTCGCAGGCGCTGCTGTCGAAGAACATCGGCGCCCAGCTTGAGATTGCCCCGGCGGCGCAGATCATCGTCGACAAGAGCCGCGGCCGCCTGGGGATAAGCTCTACGCGCCTGGTCTACCCGCTGCCGTTGGGGATCTACGTCGCCAAAGGCAACACCGAGCTGGCGGAGGCGATTAAGGCTACCCTGGCCGCGCTGAAAGCCAACGGCCAATATGCCGCGCTGATCAAAAAATACAACTTAGAAAGCATCGATTAAGACAATAAGCACTGCGCAACAGGAGTCGGTATGGCGTTCGATTGGGGATACTTTTTTTCACTGTTTAGCATTGGAGCATTCTGGCAGGCGTGCGTGACCGTGATCGTGGTCAGCACCTTGTCCTGGGGGATCGGCCTGGTGGTCGGTTTTCTGTTAGCCTGCGCGAAGCTCTCCGCGCCGCGCTGGGTCAAGATCCCCGTCGAACTCTATATCTGGTTTTTTCGCAGCGTGCCGCTGATGGTGCTGCTGGTGTTTGTCTACAACCTGCCGCAGCTGTTTCCGGTGACCCAGCCGCTACTCGGGGTGCCGTTTATCGCCGGGCTGGTGTCGATGACCGTCACCGAAGCGGCCTATATGGCGGAGATCCACCGCGGCGGCCTGCTGTCGGTGGCCAAGGGGCAGAGCGAGGCGGGCCATGCGCTGAGCTTCAGCTTTATCGGCATCCAGCGGCTGATTGTTATTCCTCAGGCGTTTCGCATCTCGCTGCCGACGCTGATCAATGAATACATCACCATCATTAAGCTGAGCTCGATTCTGTCGGTGGTCTCCTTACCCGAGCTGCTGCTCACCGGCCAGCGCTTGTATGCGCAAAATTTCCTCGTGATGGAGACCCTGCTGGCGGTGGCGGTGTACTACGTGATGGTGGTTACCGTCTTCACCTGGCTGTTCCGGGCGCTGGAAAATCGTCTCGATATTCAGCGCAAGCGTCCGCAAACCCTCAGCGAGGCGGAATGCCAGGCGCTGCGCCAGAGCCTGCCGGCGCTGACGGAGGAGATCAAAACGCCGGCCGTCAACGGCGCGCCGCCAGCGCTCGATCTGCGGGGCATCCGCAAATCCTGGGGTCAGCATGAGGTGCTGAAAGGCATCGATCTGCAGGTGGAGAACGGGGAGGTGATCAGCATCATCGGCCCGTCCGGCTCCGGCAAAACCACCCTGATCCGCACCATCAACGCCCTCGAAAGCCTTGATGGCGGGGAGATCATTCTCTACGGCGAGGACTATCTGAAGGGCGGAGCCATCGTCGACAAACGCCAGATGCGCGCCGGGGTGCGGCGCATCGGCATGGTCTTCCAGAGCTTCAACCTGTTCCCCCACCGCACGGTGCTCGACAACGTGATGCTGGCCCCGCGCTATCACCAGCTGCTTGACCAGCCGGTCGCCCGCGAGCAGGCCCTGGCGCTGCTCGACCGCGTCGGCCTGCTGGCCCATGCCCACAAATACCCCTGGCAGCTCTCAGGCGGCCAGCAGCAGCGCGTGGCGATCGCCCGGGCGCTGGCTCTGAAGCCGGACATTATGCTGTTTGACGAGCCAACCTCGGCGCTGGATCCGGAGCTGGTAGGCGAAGTGTTGAAGGTCATTCAGTCGCTGGCCCGCGAAGGCATGACCATGCTGATTGTCACTCACGAGATGGAGTTCGCCCTGTCGATTTCCGACCGCGTGGTGCTAATGGAGAACGGCGTGGTGCAGGCCGATATCGCCCCGCAGGTGATCCGCAGCCCGCTGGAGGCCCCTTCTCTGCAACGAATCCGTGAATTTATGGGAGTACGCTAAATGGCAACTGAGCAACACCTGCGCCAGCAGTTGGCCGCCGCCTACCGGCTGGCGGCGCTGTTCGGCTGGGAGGATACCCTCTACACCCACTTCTCCGTGCGCCTGCCCGGCGACGGCGAGCCGCGTTTTTTAATTAATCCCTTCGGCATGATGTTTGACGAAGTCACCGCCAGCAACCTGATCGTGGTGGATATGCAGGGTAAGGTCGTAGAGGGCGACGCACCGGCTAACTCGGCGGGCTTTACCATCCACAGCGCGGTGCATATGGCCCGGGAAGATGCCCACTGCGTGATCCACACCCATACGCTGCCGGGAATGGCGGTGGCCGCCTGCGAGGACGGCCTGCTGCAGCTCAACCAGATCAGCACCGAGTTTTACCAGCGCGTCGGCTACCATCCCTATGAAGGGGTGGCCTTTGACCTCGACGAACGGGCGCGCATCCAGCGCTCGCTGGGGAATAATATCGCCATGATCCTGCAGAGCCACGGCCTGCTGTCGGTGGGCCGCACCGTGGCTGACGCCTTTTATATCATGTACTACCTGAACCGCGCCTGCGAGATCCAGATGGCCACCGCCCAGCTGGCGGCCCTCAGCCCGATCCACACCATCGCTCCGCACCTCAGCCAGCACGCCTGCGAGCAGCTGATGGGCGTGGAGCATGAACGTCAACAGGTCTGGCAGGCGTGGCTGCGCCGTCTTGACCGTCTCGATACCTCTTACAAAGACTAACGCCTATGTCTGATATCACTATCGTTGTGGATTGTAACGACGCGGATTTCGCCCGCGATATTTGCGCCGCCCTGCAGCAGTTTCCCGACGTCACGGCGCTTCTGCCCCATCACCAGGCGGCACGCGACGCCCAGTACGCCAGTTGCTGGTTCCCGGACCCGCAGCTGCTGAGCCGCTCGCCGGGGCTGAAGCTGATCCAGGCCGCGTCCGCCGGGGTCGATCATCTGCCGCCCGCGCTGTTCGCCAGCGAGATCCCGCTGTGCCGGGTGATCGATGAAGATTTTCGCCACGGCATGTTCGAATATGCTCTGTGGAGCGTCCTGTGGTTTCAGCGCCATTTCGACCGGGCGCTGGCCCACCAGCGAACCCAAACCTGGAGGCTCTATCCCCAGCGCGCCGCCGCCGACTTCCATATCGGCATTATGGGTCTGGGCGAAATTGGCGGCTATATCGCAGACCAGCTGGCCCGCCTCGGCTATCGGGTCTCCGGCTGGTCGCGCAGTGAAAAGCAGCTGGCTGGTTTCACCTGCTATCGCGGCGAGGAGGCGCTCGACCACTTTCTTGGGTCGCTTGACGGGCTGATTAACCTCCTACCGCTCACCGCGCAGACCCGAGGTATCCTCGCCGCGCCGCTGTTCAACCGGCTACCCGCCGGGGCGGTGTTGATCAATTGCGGCCGCGGGGAGCATATGGTCAATGACGATGTGCTGGCGGCGCTGGAGAGCGGCCAGCTCGCCGGGGCGGTGCTCGACGTCTTCCCGCAGGAGCCATTGCCGGCGGACGATCCGCTGTGGCGCCATCCGCAGGTGGTCATCACCCCGCATATGGCCTCTGCGGCCCCTGCCGAGGTGATCGCCCGCCAGTTGCTGGAGAACATTCAGCGCCAGCGCCGCGGGCTGCCGCTGAAGAACCTGGTCAATAAGCACGCCGGTTACTGATCCCCAGCCATACTGCCGCTGCTACGCTTAATGGGAGATCCACAACCAGAAGGCAGGAACATGAAGATTGATTTATCGGGGAAAGTCGCGCTGGTCACCGCCTCCACGGCGGGTATTGGCTTCGCCATCGCCAAAGGCCTGGCGGAGAGCGGCGCAGAGATCATCATTAACGGGCGCAGCGAGCAGAGCGTGAACGCCGCCATCGCTCGTCTGCAAAATGAGGTGTCGGGCGCGAAGGCGCGACCCGCCATCGCCGACCTCAGCGACGCCGACGGCGCAGCCCAGCTGCTGCGGGCGGTGACCGGCGTCGATATTCTGGTCAATAACGCCGGGATCTATGGCCCGCAGGATTTCTACGCCACCGACGACGCGACATGGGACAACTACTGGCAGACCAACGTCATGTCCGGCGTACGCCTGTCACGGGGGCTGCTCCCGGCGATGGTCAGTAAAGGCTGGGGGCGGGTGGGGTTTATCTCCTCAGAATCGGCGCGCAATATCCCGGCGGACATGATCCATTATGGCGTGACCAAGACCGCGCAGCTGTCGCTGGCCCGCGGCCTGGCGAAATATGTCGCCGGCAGCGGAGTGACCGTTAACAGCGTACTGCCAGGGCCGACGATTTCCGACGGCTTTGCCGAGATGCTGAAAGACGACGTGGCGAAAACCGGCAAGTCGCTGGAGGAACTGGCGAAAACGTTTGTCATGACCCATCGTCCGAGCTCGGTGATCCAGCGGGCGGCCTCGGTGGAAGAGGTCGCCAATATGGTGGTCTACGTCTGCTCGCCGCAGGCATCGGCCACCTCCGGCGCCGCACTGCGCGTCGACGGCGGCGTGGTGGATGATATTCTCTGACGCCCACCTCATTCAGGGGAGTCACCCTCCCCTGTCGCCTTCGCCGGCGCTAAACCGCGCAAAATGTTAAAAAAACGCGGCAAAGTCGCACAAAGTGAACAGGAACATGCATTCCCAAAACTTATGATATTTCTTTTAAGTATAAGTTGTGGTGTTAATGTCTCTGTTACGAAGCTTGCTATTCTTTCTCGGCGCGGCGGTCGCAGCCGCCCTCGCGGTACTCTGTCTGTGGGTGGATATTCGGGTGTTTGGTAACGACATCCCGGAGGTGTCGCTCACTGAAGTGGTGCAGGAGAGCGTGCTGGCCGTCATCGTACTGGTTCACTTCCTGCTGGCGCGAAAATATACCCACCTGCGCTATAGCAATATCCTCATCGGCGGCTTCTTCCTCGCCATGCTGATCCGTGAACTGGATGGCCTGTTTGATTTGCTCTCCCACGGCAGCTGGGTGTGGTTTGCCCTGCTGACCACCGTAGGGTCGCTGCTGGCGCCGCTGCGCCATCTGCCTCAGACCCTGTCGCAGCTGGCGGAGTATACCCGCACGCCCTATTACGGGATGATGATCAGCGGCCTGCTGGCGATTCTGGTCTTCTCTCGGCTGTTTGGTATGCACGGCCTGTGGTACGCCGTGCTGGATGAGAACTACGCCCGGGTGGTGAAAAACACGGTCGAGGAAGGCAGCGAGTCGTTTGGCTATATGCTGTGCCTGACCGCCACCCTCGGCTACGCCTGCTACTTCCGCGGCCTCGCGCGACAGACCCTGTCGCCGCAGCGCTAACCGTGGACGATAACCACCGCCGGACGCGTCTGCCGGCGGTGGCGCGCCGCCGCGTTAACCGCGAATTTTCCACTTCCGTTTGAGAACCTCTTTGTCCTGGCTATCCAGCCACTGGTTCACTTTCTCCAGCAGCGCCGGGTTATCCTTATTCATCATATACACCTTGTCGCTGGCGGTGCCGGCGAACGGTGTTTCGTTAGCAACGCAGAACACGCCGGGCTCTTTGCTTTGGTAATAGTCGCCTTCGATCAGGTCTGTCACCATCATATCGGCTGTTTTCTGCCGCAGCGCCTCCAGATTGTCGACGTTGTTCTGTACGCGAATGATCTGCGCCTGCTTAATATGCTCATCGACAAAGCTCTGGTTTGTGCCGCCAGGGTTGACGACCACCTTCACCTCCGGGCGGTCAATCTTCGCCAGCGAGCCGAGCCGCGGGGCGGCCTGGCAGTTGGCTAAGGCGATTTTACCGTTCGCCACTACCGGATGGCTGAGGGCGAAGTCCTTCGCCCGCGCCGGAGTCTGCGTCACGCCGCCCATCGCAATATCAAACTTGTCCGCCCGCAGATCGGCGGCGAGCGCTGGCCAGCTGGTGTAGACGAAGCTCACCTTCAGCCCCAGCGTGCGCCCGAGATCGCGGGCCATGTCCACGTCATAGCCCTGCAGCTCGCCGGCGGCATTGCGAAACGCCAGCGGGGCGTAATCGCCCGGCACGCCCACTTTCAGCTCACCGCTGTGCTCGATGGTTTGCATATCGCGCGCCTGGGCGCCGCAGGTCATTATCGCCAGCGTCAGCGCCAGCCCCACCGTCAGTTTCATCTCGCCATCCTTATCGTTATCGATTTTTCGCGCCGGGGTGATCGGCCGCTTATCAGTCAACACCATCCGCAGCATACGCCAGGGCATTCATCCTATTTTTAATCATCGTGACATACAACCCGGCAGCACGGTTGCCGATCGCAAATCTGGCGATAAAAAACAGCCCCCCTCCGGTGAATGATCCCTCATCTGCCGGGCGTAGCCTTACGTGAACGATCGTATTTTCCACCATGAAGTGGGTTCGAACACCTGGCAAAAAAGAGCAATAAGCTATTTCTAATGCATTGAATTAAAATAGCAATTTATTTTATCGAGCGATATTTGGCATTCAACTCGCGTTAATAACCGTCTTATTTACGTCGCAATTCCCCCACGCTACTATCCCGACAAAAGCAGCCCCTAAATAACAAGCCAGTTTATTTCCTGGTATTAATAAATTTGTCAGTCAGATGAATTAATAAAAAACATACCTGGCGTAAATAAGACTCATCAAAATAACGGCCCTGGCGCCAGCTTTACGGGCAATAGAGAAGGAAAGAAAATGAAAATAATCACGCTGTGTCTGGCGACGGTCTTTGCCGGGCTGGCCGCTGTCCCTGCACTCGCGGCAGAGGGCAAGCTGAATTTCATCGGCAAGGTCGTGAACGCCTCCTGCAAGCTCGAAGGGGTGAGCGACAGCGGGGTCATCGACGTCAGTATGGGCGCTATTCCGCTGTCGAGACTGAAAAACAGTCAGTCTGGGACCGGGCCGGCAGTCGGCATCGACATTCGCGTTAAAGATTGTGAGAAAGGCACTTACTACATTGTGGTTGACGGCCCCTCGCCTGCCGGCACACCTGAAAATCGCGTGCTGGCGCTCGACGGCAGCGGTAAGCCGGCCAGCAAGGTAGGTATTCTGCTCACTGACCGCACGGGCACCCCGCTCAGCCTCGATGAACGCCTTGATCCGCAACACGATCCCCGCATAGAGATCCCGGTGGACGGCGGCTCCGGAACCTTCAGGCTGAACGCCTTCTATTACACCTGGGACAAAACCCACGCCGATCCCGGCGACGGCAATGCGACGGCCCGATTTACCATTATGCAGGAATAGCTTGCCGGTCAGGGATGAGACGTCAAGGGAGTGCTCATGAAAACACAGCTGGCGGTTCTGCTCTGCGCAGTGACCTTTCAGGCCTGCGCCGGGATCACCATTAATGCCACGCGGGTGGTCTATTCCGGGAAAGAAAAGGTCGCCAGCCTGAACATTCACAATCGCAGCAGCACGCCTTATAAAGTGCAGATCTGGCTGGACGCCGGACTCAATACCTCGCGCGTCGGCCTGCCGATAGTGGCGACGCCGCCGCAGGTCTATTTATCGCCGCAACAATCCACCCAGCTGCGCTTTATCTATTTCGGCGGCGGGCTGCCCGGCGATCGGGAAAGCGTGTACTGGGTCAATATCCAGGAGACGCCTCCCGCAGCCGTCGGCACGCATACGCTGCAATTTGTCGTCCGTACCCGCCTGAAGCTCTTTTATCGTCCGCCCGCCATCACCACCACCCTCGCCAGAGAGGTGCAAAAGCTGCAGTGGCAGCAGAGCGGGAATCACCTGCGCTTTACCAACTCAGGCCCACTGCATATCACCCTGGTCAACGGGACGCTGATCGATAATAAAGGCCACCTCTCGCCGATGAGAAACGTGATGCTCCGGCCATACAGCAGCCATACCGTGATGACCACCGACAGCACTCGCCTGTACCAGCTGAACTATATCGACGACTACGGCGCGGTGGTGCCCATCCCTCTGCAGAATGCCCATGCGCCAGCGTCAGGCTAGTTATACTCCAGGGCGAAGGTCACCATGCTGTTGGCCGTGCCCGCCCCCACCGTGGCGTCAGTTTGCACATACTGGGCGTTAAAATTGATCGCCTCGGCGGTACCGGCGTTTGTGCCGGTCACCCTTTTCAGGATCGGCAAGTTGCTGGCCTCATTGATCTTAACGCTGGTGCCATCAGAGACCGCCGCGCCGGGGTTATTACCGTAGGTCAGCTTCACGCCGACGCCGCTGGCGCTGTTGCTGGCCTTGCTCAGGGCCAGGGTATCGCTCTCCACGCTGACGCCGAAAAAGCCGATGCGCACGTCGGTCGGCGACGGGCAGAACACCGGGATCGAAAAGCGCTTCGCCTGGCCGCCGGTGCTCCCTTTACCGTGAAACTCCGCCCGGTTTACCGTGCCCAGAGTGACCTGGATCGTCGACGTCGCTACCTGACAGCTGCCGCTGCTGCCGATGTCCACGTTCAGGGCCGCCATATCGATACTGACCGGCGCGCTGGCGACATAGCTGGCGCTCCCGCTGGCCTGCTGCTCAATGGTCATCTCCCCCACCTGCGGCAGCGACGGCGAGTTGGTGTGCGTCCCGTCCGCCAGCTGCACCGTCCCGGTTTTATAGAAGGTCACCGCGATCCTGACCGTGGTTTGCTGCTGCGTCATCAGCGCCGGAAGCATTGCGCTGTCGCACACCACCACCGACTCGCCGCCCGCGGAGTGGCTGCCGTCGATAGCGCGCATCGGGCCGCCCGCGCACTGAAAGCTGAGCGAGTAACCGATGCCGTCGATGGCGCTGGGGTAGACGTGCTGTCCGTTAATCACCACCGGCGAGCCGCCGGTTTTCAGTTGCTTATAGACGATGCGTTTGGCGCTCGCCGTCGGCAGCTGCAGGTCGCAGGAAAAGGGGATCCCGCTGCCGTTATCCGCCATCGCGCTGGTCATCTGGGTATTGACCGGCAGCGTGGGTAAGTATTTGATATTGGGAATATTGACCGTGGTCTGGCCGATATTCGCGCGGCAGGTTTCAGCCCGCACGCCGGGGAGGTAACCACTCAGCGCCAGCAGAAAGAGAACAGGAAGTAGACGAAAAACAGATTTCATAGCCGCCTCAGCGTGTCTGGCACAGTCCGGAGACGGTTTTCACCGTATTCAGACTCTGCTGTGGGTTATCCGGAAGTTGAAAATGCAGCGTGCAGCTCTGCGACTGGTTGTTAACGACCCAGCTCACCGCCAGGGTCCCCTCCTGCGGCACGCCGCTGAGGTACACCTGCCCACCGTCAGCCACCATGCCGCCCGGCGCATTGCCGCTCTCCTCCGCCGTGACCAGCCGCGCGCTGGCGCCAAACGGCAACGGCCCCTGGGCATTGCGCAGGGTAAACAGCACCCGGTTGCCAATGTGGGTCCGGTAGTTGGCCATCACCACCGCGCCGCCGCCGGGGATCACGGTCTGCCCCTCCTGATCGACGTCGGTATCGTCGGCCATCGACTCCGTATCAAGGGTAATGACATTTTTCCGGTAGGCGGTCAGGGATGGCACCACGGCATAGCCGCGCCAGTCGGTGTGCACATTGTTGCCGTTTTGTACCGCCACCCCAGCGGCCCCCGGCGCGCGGACGATAGCGAAGCTCTCGCCCACCGTCTGGCCGAAGGTGACGCCGTGCGGATGCGCGACCACCGAGCCGGCGCCTCCCCAGGTCAGCTGGTTGCTGGCGGCGTCATGACGATAGCCGAGCTGGGCGTTGCCGAAGCCGCCATGGTAATCCAGCGCGACGCTGCTGTTGCTGCCTCGCCCCTGGTTGCCATAGCCCTGCTGGACCGAATAGAACAGATTTGGCCGCGTCGGCACCGCGCCATACAGCGAGACCTGCTGCGAGGTATAGCCATTGCTGTCCGAGGTGGTGTTATAGCTTACCGCGCTGTCGGACAGCGGGCCGCCCAGCGGGATGTTGATATTAAATGACCAGGAACGGTCATTTTTTTCCTGATTGCTGGCGCGGGTGTAGTAATAGCCCACGCCCCAGGAGATCCCCTTCCAGGCGCTGTAGAACCCGAGGTGTACCGTCTCATCCCGGCTCTGCCGGTGCCAGTAATCCTGCGACCAGGCGGAGATCGCCAGACTGCCGAGGCCGCCAAGGCTTTGTGTCACCGACAGCTCTTCCCGGCGACGCCGGTTGTCCACCTGCCCCTGCGCGCTTTCCAGCGAGCTGGCTTCGGCAAAATCGTAATAGCCGCTGGAGGAGTAGCGGTAGCTGGCGAGGCTGAATGAGGTCCCCGAGCTGACAAAATCTTTCTGATACTGGGCGCGCAGCGAATGGCCCGCGTAGCGCTTGCCCGACGGCGTGCGGGTGACGGCCTGGGTCACGTCGCCTCCCAGCGATCCGAACTCGCCGAAGCCGCGACCCAGGCCCAGCGCCCAGGACTGATAGTCCTGGGCCAGTTGCGTACCGCCGTAGAGAGTAAATCCCGCCGACAGACCGTAGAACAGGGTTCCCTGCAGGAATTCCGGCGAGCGGACGGTATCCGCCCCCGAATGGTAGCGCCCGGCGCTAAGGCTGAATTTGCCGCGCCCTTCGCGCAGCATAAAAGGAACTGCGGAATAGGGCTGAGTAAAAGTGCGCACCGAACCATTGCTCTCGGTCACCTTCACCTCCAGATCGCCGCTCTGCGAGGTGGGGTAAAGATCGCTGATGGCAAATGCCCCCGGCGACACGAAGGTTTCGTAGATCACATACCCGTGCTGAGAGACGGTCACTTTGGCATTGCTGTGCGCCACGCCGCGGATGGTGGGGGCAAAACCGCGCTGGCTGTCCGGGAGCATCTCATCGTCAGACATCAGCTGGACGCCGCGAAAGGGGATGCTGTCAAAGACATCGCCGGTGGTATAGGTATCGCCGATCCGCAGCAGACTCTTCAGCGAGCGGACGTCGCGCTGCAGCCAGGTACTCTGTGAATCCCAGTGCCGACGCTGCTGGTCGTACTGCATCGAGGAGACGTTGCGCAGACGCCAGGCACCCAGGTTCATGCCGCTGCGTAAATTGAGATAGTTTGAGCGGCTGCTCTCCCCATCATCGGCGTTCTTTATTTGCGCGCCGGAAAAATAGTAATCGACAAACGCGGCCGGCACGCCATCGTCCCAGCGCGAGGGATCGACATAGCCGCGACTTTGCACGTTCATCGCCGCCTGGGGAATACTCAGCGTCAGGCGCTGGTTAGCAAAGGTGAACCGGCTGCTGGCGTCGGGAATAAACTTCTCGATCCGGGTGAAGGTCTCTCCTTCATGCAGCGTTTGAAAGGCGGGAAAGGCGCTGACGTTGACCCCATAATCCGCCAGTTGAGCGGGCGTTAGCACCGGCTGCAGCTTCCCGCCATCGTCAACAAACGTAATATCGGCCTGACCCAGCTCCTGATCGTTAACCACCACGGTGACAGAGTAAGTGCCCGGCTGCTGCCCGCCGGGTTTGGCGAAGTAGTGCAGGTCGGAGGTTTGCTGCTGCGGGTCGGCAAACTCCAGCGCCGCCGGATCAAAATAGTCGTCGGCCAGCGCCCGGTTCAGCGGACTGAGACAAAACACCATCGTCGGCACCGTCGCCAGCGCCAGCGCCCGTCCTGCGGTCAATGGCATTGCGGCATACTCCCGCACCTTCGCTGTTGTTGTTCTTTTCATGCTGGCGCCGTCCGGTCATGTCATCGCAAAAGGGAATTACTGCTGGGCGAAGTCGCTGACGCCGCCGTAGTCGTTAATCGCCCGCCATTTGACGGCGCCGTGCCCGCTCACCGGCCACGTTTTCTGGCCGAAAGGGGCCACCATGCCAGGTTCGTCGATGCTCTGCCCACCCACCGCGACGGAGTAAAATGAGACAAAATAAGGGGTGGGGTTTGCCACCGTCAGATGACCGCCGGACTGGGTAAACTTCAGCTGCTGCCAGGCTTTTGCCGGGTCGCCCGCCAGGCCGTTGGGCCGATAGAAGATTTTGAATTTCGACTTAATATTGACCTGCAGCTTGTTCACCTCGCCCTGGGGCGTTGGGGCGATACTTTTGACGTTCAGCCAGTAGACCGATTCACGGTCGCTGGGCAGCGAGGCGCCAATAAAGTTAATGCGCAGAACGTTATTTTGCTCCGGATCGAGACGGAACAAGGGCGGCGTGACAATAAAGGGCACCTTGGCCTTATCGTTTTCCGCGTAATTTTCCACCCACGACTGCACCAGATAGGGCGTATGGGTATCGGCATTGGTGACTGAAATAGCGGCTTCACGCTTCCCTTCCTGATAAATCACACGGGTTCCACCCATGACAATACCGGCCTGCGCTGCCGTGGAGCACAGCAGAAAAGCCGCAACGGCAATTATTTTCTTCATCATTAATAACCATCAGGTAAAGGTTGAACAGACAATAAAATAAAGCTGTGAATAACAGAGCCAGTCACCATCGAGATAATTAGCAGGAACAACAATATCGTCACGAATATATATCGCGACGGCTTCGCCATTAATTTTTCAACAGACTGCTAGGGATCCAGACGCAATGGACTGGCTCTGAATAACGCGCAATATGCTTAGTTATAAATCATATTGAAATTAGCCGTACCGTTGGCGTCACCTGCCGTCACGGTCGCCCCGGTAGAGACATAATCGGCGTAAAACTCGAGGTCGGCAGAACCGGTGCTGCCGCTGGAACCCGGAGTGACCGCTTGTTTGGCGGTCGTTTTACCGAGGCTAACCGCCGTCGTCTGATCATGCTCATACAGCTTAATCGCTACGCCGCTGGCGCCGCCGCTGTTGATGGCCAACAGGGAGGTATCCGTCTGTTCGCGCGCGCCATCAAACAGCACAGCGACCGTCGTCACGCTGGCCGGGCAATCTTTGACTTTGATATGGAAGGATGTTTTGGTGGTTTCGGAGCCGGTACTGGTAAAATAGTTGCTGGCCCATTTGCCCAAATCCACCGTCTGGCCGGTTGAACCGCTGTCGACGTTGCAGGAGCTGTCGGTGATTGACCCATTGAAGTTGACCTGCCCGCCGGCGCCTTGCGCACTGGTTCCTGAGTTTGGATTAATCGTGTTTGCCGCAGTCGCCTGGAAGGTTACGCCCGAAACCAGCGCGCCCATGAGAATTGCCATAATACGAAGTTGGGTTTTCATTATTTATCTCATCGTTAACGAATATATCGCACAGTCATCGGCAATAGCGCTTGGCTATCGCGAAGCTGCTCATCAGTTCCTCCTTGTAAATGTTCATTGCGTTCCTTCCGCAGGATAGTAGGCACACGCCCTCTCGCTCTGCTTTATTCCGTCAAAAGGTGACCATTAATAAAAAACAGAAGCTAAAAAAGTTATTTTGGTGTGCGAAATAAATATATTACCGCACCTACCAAAAGGCAACCCGGCACAATGTTACGAATAAGTTAATGATTATCAGAGGCATAAAATTTATTTTTGAAATGCCTTTTCAATGTTAATTTACATATCTATACAAACGGCAATAAAACACTTTCAAACAACAACAGATCAAAACCATTAACAAATTTAAAGATAATTACTCAAAAAGTTGTCTTGTTTTATTGTGCTTCCGATCGACAGCACAGGAAAATTAGGAATTTTCCTGGTATTAATATTCATCATTTCTACATAAATGAAGCACAAGTGTCCGCCTCACTGCGCATAATTTCTTGTTGTGGAACCCTTTTTATTTTCAAGTGAAAGATATTACATCAGCCGTGTGAATGTGTTGGTCATGCCGCTCAATAAAGCCGGCTAAATAGCAGGGTTATTTTGCAGTTAAAAAAAATCCGCAACCCGGACGGATTGCGGACTGGGGATCAATCAGAAATGAGATAGACTTCAGAACAGGCCCAGCGGCGCGGTGCCGTAGCTCACCAGCAGATTTTTGGTTTGCTGATAGGCATCCAGCGCCATCTTGTGCGTTTCCCGGCCAACGCCAGACTGTTTATAGCCACCGAACGCCGCATGCGCCGGGTAGACATGATAGCAGTTGGTCCATACGCGGCCGGCTTTAATCCCGCGGCCCATGCGATAGGCGAGGTTGGTATCCCGCGTCCAGACCCCGGCGCCAAGGCCAAACTGGGTCTCATTGGCGATGGTCAGCGCTTCCGCTTCGTCCTTAAAGGTGGTCACCCCGATCACGGGCCCAAAGATCTCCTCCTGGAAGCTGCGCATATCGTTGCGGCCTTTAATCAGCGTGGGCTGAATATAAAAACCGTTATCCAGCGCCGGTGCGATAGCCGCCCGCTCGCCGCCGGTCAGAATTTGCCCGCCCTCTTCCCGGGCAATCTGAATGTAGGAGAGGATCTTATCGAACTGCTGGCGGGAAGCCTGCGCGCCGATCATGGTATCGGTATCTAACGGGTCGCCGCGACGGATCTGCGCCACTTTATCCATCACCCGCGCCATAAAGGGTTCATAAATGGATTCATGGATCAGCGCCCGCGACGGGCAGGTACAGACCTCCCCCTGGTTGAAGAAGCCAAGCACCAGTCCCTCCACCGCCTTCTCAATAAACTCCTCTTCTCCCTCCATTACGTCGGCGAAGTAGATGTTGGGCGATTTGCCCCCCAGCTCGACAGTGCAGGGGATAATATTTTCCGCCGCGCAGGCGAGAATATGCCGCCCGACCGGCGTGGAGCCAGTGAACGCCAGCTTGGCGATACGCTTGCTGGTGGCCAGCGCCTCGCCCGCCTCTTTGCCGAATCCCTGTACCACGTTAAGCACCCCGGCCGGGAACAGATCGCCGATCAGCTCCAGTAGCAGGGTAATGCTCAGCGGCGTCTGTTCAGCCGGCTTGAGCACCACGCAGTTACCCGCCGCCAGGGCCGGGGCCAGCTTCCACGCGGCCATCAGCAGCGGAAAGTTCCACGGGATAATCTGCCCGACCACCCCCAGCGGTTCATGGAAATGATAGGCCACCGTCGTTTCGTCAATCTCGGCGGTGCTTCCCTCCTGGGCGCGCAGGCAGCCGGCGAAGTAGCGGAAATGGTCCACCGCCAGCGGCAGGTCGGCATTCAGGGTTTCGCGGATCGGTTTCCCGTTGTCCCAGCTCTCCGCGACGGCCAGATACTCCAGGTGCTGTTCAATACGATCGGCGACCTGTAGCAGCAGCCTGGAGCGCTGCTGCACTGACGTTTTACCCCACGCCGGCGCCGCACGGTGAGCGGCATCGAGGGCGAACTCAATGTCTTTGGCGTCCGAGCGGGGAAACTGCGCAATGTTGCTGCCGTCGACCGGGGAGGTATTCATAAAGAATTCACCGCTCAGCGGCTCGACAAATTTACCGTCAATGAAGTTGCCGTAAGCGGATTTAAATGAAACCAGGGCGCCGGGCTGGCCAGGATGTGCATAACGCATCGCAAATCTCCTTCTGTAGGGTTGAGACGCAGCGGCATATTGATTTTTTAAACTTGCCGCCGAACGCTTCTCACTTTGCAGGGGTTATGCCAGTTTTTTATTGCCAACAATTTATATTATTTATTAATGAGTTAGGATTATTTATTTACCAGGCTGGCAGGCGCTGTCGCACAGATGTCCACTTCTGTGTTGCAAATCGCAACACCAAATAAACCAAATGGCTACAATATTGCAACACAGCAACATCGACCCTGAGGTGCCCTGTGCCAGGTAATCCCTATCTTCTCGCACCAGAGGTTAACGCTAACCCCCTGCTCAGCGACTCGTGGTCTCGCTGCCAGCGCTATGGTCTGGATCCCGCTACCGAGGATTTTCCCCGTCTGCGCGCCGGGGAGCTGGCAGACCGGCTCGCCAGCCACCGCAGCCTGCAGCAGCTGGCGCAGCCGGTGGTGGATGCCCTGTCGCGCCAGGTGGCGGACCTGCAGTCGGTGGTGGTCCTCTCCGACCCCAGTGGCCTGGTGCTGCACACCGTCGGCGATACCCAGGCGATGCAGAAGGCTCAGCGCGTGGCGCTGGCCCCCGGCAATCTGTGGAGCGAAAGCGGGCGCGGGACCAACGCCATTGGCACCGCGCTGGTCATTGATGACGGCTGCGAAATCGATGGCCGCCAGCATTTTCTTACCCGCAATCAGAATCTGTACTGTGCGGCGATGCCGCTCCAGCGGCCGGACGGAAGTATTGCCGGGGTGCTGGATATCTCCGGCCCGGCGGATTTTCCCCACCAGCATACCTTCGGCTGGGTGAAGGCGGCGGCAAAGCAGATTGAGTATCTGTGGGTGAAACAGAGCCTGCATCCGGAGCAGTGGCTGATGAGCCTGCACCGGCAGGTGGACAAGCTCGACAGCGTCGAGGAGCTGCTGCTGGTCTTTTCTGACAACGTCCTCACCGCCGGCAACCGACTGGCGATGCGCGAGTTCGGCCTGAGCGCGGCGCAGTTTGGCCAGCTCACCTTTGCGTCGCTTTTTCCGACGCTGGCGCAAAGGGCGGTCAGCGTCCCGCTGCCGCTGACCACCCCTCAGGGCCGCTATCACTATCGCCTGCGGGAGCCCACCCGCCGCCGGGTGGCGGTAAGCGCCCCGCCGGTCATGCATCTCCCCTTCACCAGCCCGCGCGAAGGCGAAAAGCTGCTGCGGCTGCTCAACGCCGGCATTGCGCTATGCATTGAGGGAGAAACCGGCAGCGGCAAGGAGTATGTCAGCCGTACGCTGCATCAGCACAGCCGCTGGCGCAGTGGCAAATTTGTCGCCATCAACTGCGCGGCCATCCCGGAATCGCTGATCGAATCCGAGCTCTTCGGCTACCAGCCGGGGGCATTTACCGGCGCCAGCAAAAACGGCTATATCGGTAAAATCCGCGAGGCTGAGGGCGGGGTACTGTTTCTCGATGAGATCGGCGATATGCCGCTGGCGCTGCAGACGCGGCTCCTGCGGGTGTTGCAGGAAAAAGAGGTGGCCCCGCTGGGCGCCAGCCGCAGCGTGCCGGTGAATTTCGCCTTGATCTGCGCCACCCACCGCAATCTGACGCAACGGGTCAGCGCCGGCGAATTCCGTGAAGATCTGCTGTGGCGCCTGCGGGAGTATGCCCTGGCGCTGCCCCCGCTGCGCGAGTGGCCGGCGCTGGAAACCTTTATCGCCACGCTGTGGCGCGACCTGGGCGGTGTTTCACGCCGGGTGACGCTTTCAAATGCACTGCTGGTCCACCTCAGCCAGCTGCCGTGGCCGGGAAACGTGCGCCAGCTGCAGAGCGTCCTGAAGGTGATGCTGGCTCTGGCCGATGAGGGCGACACGCTGACGCCCGACGCGCTGCCGGAGGCGTATCGCACCGCGCCTGCGCCGCTGCCGCGCGGAGGATTGCAGGCCCATGACGAGCAGTTGATTGTCGATACCCTGGCCAGCGTTAACGGCAACGTCAGCCGGGCGGCACAGATACTGGGTATCGCCCGCAGCACGCTATACCGCCGCGCCGCCCGTACCGGACGGCCTCGTCGCTGAGGCTATGGCGTAAAGCGCGCCGGCAGCCAGGAGAACATCCGCCGGCTGACGGCCTCGCACAGCAGCACCAGCCGTGGGCCGACCGCCTGCCAGACCCGCTTCGCCACGATGACCCCGCCAATGGAGACCAGGGCTGCGCCCACCATATCCAGCGGAAAATGCACCCCAAGATAGATCCGCGACCAGGCCACCGGCAGCGCAGCCAGCAGCATCAGCAGACCAGGCGCCCGCAGGCGCAGCGACAGCAGCGCAAACGCGGCGCTGAACATCACCGTAGCGTGATCGCTGGGGAAGCTGTTATCCGCCGGATGACTTATCCAGGTATGGCCGAGGGGGATCATAAACGGCCGCGGATGAAACCAGAGCGTCCCGCACACCATCCCCAGCCCGAGGGAAATCATCACGGCCAGGGTCATAAACAGCGCCTGGCGGTGTCCCTCACGGCCACCGAGAAACCACTGGCCGAGCGCGATCGCCGGCATCATAAACACGATGCCGCTGGCGCAAAAACGGGCCAGCGACAGCAGGCCCTCCGCGGCGCCAGGCTGCGCGTTAAGCGCGAAAAAAACAGATTGATTCAGGGTTTCCAGGGCGTTCATGGCGATAGCTCTCAGTCGTCATCTTTCTGTCATTATCGCCCGGTCGCCTTAAGATACCCTTAACCGCTGGGCGGTGTGCTTTTAGCAAGGCGCAGTCCTTCCCGCAGGGCATCGATCGCCACCCGCGTTTTTTGCGGCAGCCACGGCCCCTCCGGCCACACCGCGTGGATAGCGAAACGCACCTGAGCGCTGGGCGCCAGCACCTGCTGCAGCGTCCCGTCGGCGAGCGCCTGCGCCACCAGCCAGTCCGGCAACCAGGCGATGCCCATCCCCTGCTGCACCGCCGCCGCGATGGCGGCAAAATCATCCTGTACCAGCCCCGTCTGCGGACTGAAGCGCACTTCGCCCTGCTGCGGGTCGTACAGTTGCCATTTTTGCAGTTGGCCGTTGTGCAGATAGCCGAGGGTGCGGTGCTCGCTCAGCCCGGCGATGGTCTGCGGCGCCGGCTGGCGGCGCAGGTACTCTACCGCCGCGCACAGCACCATGCCGTGCTCCCCCAGCGCCCGCGCCCGTAGCGACCCGGTATCGGCCAGGTTTCCGATACGCACCGCAAGATCAAACCCCTCCTCCAGCAGATTGACCTGCCGGTCGCTGTAGTGGAGCTCGAGCTTCAGTAACGGATAGCGCTGGCTCAGGCGGAATAGCACCGGCGCCACGCAGCGCTGACCAAAGAGCACTGGTAGCGAGATCCGCAGCCGCCCCTGCACCTCGCCCTTCCCGCGCTGGAGCGCCTCTTCGGCCTCGCGGATGCGCGCCAGCGCTTCCCGGCACTGGTGGTAAAATTGCTCCCCCTCTTCCGTCAGCAGTTGCCGACGGGTAGTGCGCTGGAATAACGCCACGCCGAGGCGCGCTTCCAGCCGGGCAATGGTTTTACCCACCGCCGAACGCGTCACGTGGAGGATCGCCGCCGCGCTGGCAAAGTTACCGCTCTCGACCACGGTAACAAACACCGGGATCGCGTTCAGATCGTCACGCACAGATTGGTTCCTTACGGGATACAATAGAGGAAAATAATGTCACTCCAGAGAGAAAAAAGACAGTGTTAGTCTCTGCCTCTCCCCTTCACTTGAGGCACTCATCATGGCTAACGTTCTGGTATTAAAATCCAGCATTAATGGCGAAACATCCCTGACCAATCAGCTGATTAACGAATTTCTCGCGGCGCGCCGGGCAGCAGGACACCGCGATCGGCTCACGGAACACGATCTCAGCGCCATGGCGCTGCCAACGCTGGATCGCCCCCTGTTCGCCGCCCTGCGCGGGGCGGTGGATCCGCAGCCAGCCATCCGCGCGGCGGTTGCGCTCTCCGACCAGTTTATCGCCGAATTAAAAGCCAGCGATCTGCTGGTGATCGGCGCCCCGATGTATAACCTCAACGTCCCGACCGACCTGAAGAAATGGTTCGACCTCGTGGCGCGGGCGCGGGAAACCTTTCGCTACACCGACAGCTGGCCGCAGGGGCTGGTCGAGGGCGTTCGGGCGGTGGTCGTCAGCAGCCGCGGCGGTATTCACCAGGGAGAGACCACCGACGCCATCACCCCCTATCTGCGCGCGGTACTGGGGCTGATGGGGATCCATGAGGTGGAATTTATCTATGCCGAAGGGCTGGACAATCGTCCGCATGGTCGCGACGCAGGGATCGCCAGCGCGCGAGCGCAGATTGCCCAGCTCGCCGTTCCGGCCTGAGTCACAGATAAAAAAATGCTGGCGCAGGGGATGTTTTTATTTTAGAGTTATCTAAATTTAGAAAAATCTAAAATACATGACCACACCTGAAGACCTGCAGGCCCGCGCCGGAGAAGCCGCCGCGCTGATGAAAGCCATGAGCAATCCTCACCGATTGCTGATCCTGTGCATACTGTGCGATGCGCCGCGGGCCAGCGCCGGTGAACTATCGCGCGCTACCGGCCTGAGCCCTTCCGCCACCTCGCAGCACCTTGCGCGGATGCGTGACGAGGGGCTGATCGACAGCGAGCGCGATGCCCAGCGTATCCACTATTTCATCACCCACCCTGCGGTACAGCAGGTGATCAACACGCTGAAAACGCTCTATTGCCCGTGAGGATCCTATGACCATCGCTACTTTAACCCCGGCCGAAGCCCGGGCGCTGATTGCCCAGGGCGCCAGACTGATTGATATCCGTGATGCGGATGAATACGCGCGCGAACATATTCCCGATGCCGAACTGGTGCCGCTGGCCAGCCTGACCAACGGTGCGACCCTCAATGCCCGGGCCGGAGAGACAGTCATCTTTCACTGCCAGGCGGGTTCCCGGACGCAGAATAACGCGATTCGCCTGGCCGCCGCCGCCGCACCGGCGCAGGCAAGCCTGCTGGCCGGGGGGATTCAGGGCTGGAGGGCCGCGGGGTTCCCGGTTGAGGAGGATAAATCCCAGCCGCTGCCGCTGATGCGCCAGGTACAAATTGCCGCTGGCGTCCTGATTTTACTCGGTGTACTGCTGGGCTATACCGTGAGCAGCGGCTTCTTCCTGCTCAGCGGCGCGGTCGGCGCCGGGCTCACCTTCGCCGGGGTGACCGGCTTTTGCGGCATGGCGCGTCTGCTGGCGATCATGCCCTGGAACCGGCGTCATGAGGGTTAAAACGCACTCCAGATAAGCCAGGCAATGCCGCCGAACAGCAGCCATTTAACGATGTAATAGACCGTCTTATTCCATTTTTTCAGCCGCTTGCCGACAATGCGGATCTGGTAGATATAGCGAAATGCCCGGTTAATCCCGCCAATGCGATCGCCGGTATCATTGGGCGCCGAGGCGGCGCTCATCAGATGACGTCCCAGCCAGTGGTTCACCTGCTGCGCCCAGCGGTAGCGCATGGGCCGTTCAATATCACAGAACAGAATCAGCCGATTCTCACCGCTGGTATTTTCCGCATAGTGAATATAGGTCTCATCAAACAGCACCCCTTCCCCATCGCGCCAGCTGTAGCGCTGGCCATCCACCTCGATAAAGCAGCGGTCATCGTTCGGCGTCGCCAGGCCGAGATGAAAGCGCAGCGAACCGGCGTAGGGATCGCGGTGGCGCGGCAGACGGCTGCCGTCTGGCAGGGTGGCGAACATGGCCGCTTTCACCGACGGGATATCGCGCAGTAGCGCGGTGGTGTGTGGGCAGAGCTGGCTGGCGGAGGGATGGGCCTCCTCATACCATTTCAGATAAAAACGTTTCCAGCCGGTTTTAAAAAATGAGTTAAATCCGGCATCGTTATATTTATCGGCCGCTTTAATCTGCTCCAGCTGCTGAAGGTGGAGACCTTCATCGCGAATTACCTGCCAGTTCTGCTGCAATATCGCCAGCTCGGGAAACATCTCCGGGCGCAGATATGGCGTATTCGGCACGCGGGAAAATAAATACATAAATCCATTCAGCGGAGCAGTAAATGTTGAATGATCGGAGAGCTGTCGCCAGAAACGATAGCGCACCCGCCCGCGATAATGGACATACAGAACAGCAATAACAATGATCAATAGAACGATATACTTCATGGTGTCTTTCCTGACCTGATTGATGGTAACCCTACCCTCGCCGTCCCCCCTTCTCAGCAGCGGTATGGCGCCAGCAAAACATTAACAACATTAATACATATACCCCCAAATTGTTTTAACAAAAAACAGCACAGCCAGTGTTCACTGGCCAGTCGTTGAGCTATGGTTGAGGTTCATCCAGGATGTTAACCGTGAGGAGTGAATGATGTTTTCTGTCGGCGATCTGGTACAACCGCGTGCGGGTGGACCAAAACTGAAAGTGGTTGAAGTACAGGGAGAACAGCTGGTGGTGGTTCAGGCCGCGCAAGAGCAGGGCGAGCGCTATACGCTGAACTCAGAAGAGGTGACGCCATACCAGGAAGAGGGCGACTTTGGCGTCTGCTAAAGCCCCTCTCCCGGAGAGTGATAAGGCCGGACGGAACGGCGGGTCTCCCCCACTGTCCTGATACCGGCCGGATCGGCTTTAAATGAGGAAACTGTCCAGCGATTTGCCCTGAGCAACCGCCTGAGCAATCGGCTTCGGCATTCTTCCCTGACCGGTCCAGGTTTTTTCTGCGCCAGTATGATCGGTATAACGATATTTCGCCGGGCGCGGTTGCCGCTTTTTCCCTACCGCCATCGACGGCTGAATATCGGCCACGAGGTCGTCAGGAGAAATACCGTCGGCGCGCATCAGCTCAAGCCAGGTATTCACTTTTTCCTGATATTCCGCCTGCTGCTGCGCCGCCAGCTGCTGTTGCGTACGTTTTTCTTCAGTGACGATCCTGAGCTTTTCCAGCATCTCTTCAAGCACGTCAATGGAGAATTCACGGGACAGGGTACGCAGTGAACGGATATTATTCAGTTTGTGTAACATTAAAGACATAAAATTAAGAAATCCCAGATAACCAATTAAAAGATACAACGCGGCAAGTGTAATGGAAACACTTATTTATTTCCAGCCTTCGGTTGTCCAGATAAATATATTATGCAAAGAGTAAACCTTTTCCGCCTGCCCTATATCGGCAAATCCCCGGTTCTTTTTCGCCAGCGCAGGCCAACAAGACCATGAATAAATAAAAGCGGCGGATGGTAAGATATGAAAATATATTCAGCAGGCGATATTACCTTTATGGTCAGCGGTTTATCCTCTTATCGTCGGCGGATGCGCAGGCCCTCTCCACACGGCCTAATGAATAGTTACCCAGCCAATCAGAATAAAACGCCACACGTCATTTTAGAATTTTTCACCACAAAAACCGGCATAATGGCATAAAAACATCTAAACGAGACCTTCATCACAGGCTCACGCGATTTTGCGCCACAGCGGGCGGTCAGACGCCGTCTCCCTGGTCAGATATCATGCAAAAACGTCAAGTAACCAACTGAAATTAAACACATTTCACAAAACCAGCAATAAAAGTAGCGTAACGGGCAGAAAACCAACTGTCGCAGAGTATTTTATCGACAAAAAGGCAATAAATAAAAATTTATAGCTAGTTGCCACTTTTAATGCAGAGATATACTCTACGCATATCAAAACAGGCAGCCCAAAAACGCTATACCAACGCGCATTTTTCGGCGTTATTGACTTCATTTTCGAGGAGCACTCCGATGTTCTCTGCGCACTCCCGCTTGCGGCATGCGGTTGCAGACACCTTTGCGATGGTGGTTTACTGCACCGTCGTCAACATGATGATCGAAATTTTTCTCTCTGGTATGACGTTTGAGCAGTCGTTATCGTCGCGCCTGGTGGCGATCCCGGTCAACATTATTATTGCCGTGCCCTATGGTTTTTATCGCGACTTTGCGATGCGTCAGGCCCGGCGCATTAGCCCGGCAGGCTGGATGAAAAATATGGCCGACGTGCTGGCCTACGTCACTTTCCAGTCGCCAGTGTATGTCGCAATATTGTGGAGCGTAGGTGCAGACTGGCACCAGATTGTCGCTGCAGTGAGCTCAAACCTGGCGGTATCGATGATGATGGGCGCTGCTTACGGCTACTTCCTCGACTATTGCCGCCGCCTGTTCCGCGTGGCCCCCTACCAGCAGGCGAAAGCCTGACCGACGCTATTCCAGCGACTGGCCCTGCCAGTCGCTCTCTCATCAGCCTGCTCCGCCCCGGTCCTCAACCACCGTATTAATTTGTCGACATCGCCGGCTGGGCTTCGCCAAATAGTCCATTCAGAAAACGCTCAAGCGCCATCCGTGAGCTAAATCCGTGCGGAATACCATAATGCTGCTGCGCATCTCCGGCTAAATACAGCGGAAATTGTTCATAATGGTCGCAGGTTTTGATATCTGAGGCCGGTTCGGCCAACATATTGCTACGCTCTTTTAGCGCTGGATGAATAATTAACGCTGTCCGCCCCATGCGCGCTTCGCGGTTCACATAAACATAATTATCGCCTCGGCGATAGCCGTACGCTTTTTGCGTCACAACATCCATGGTGAAGCCGGCTTTTTCAAGAACACGCGCCACCTCATCGGGTCTTAAATACATACTGATTCCTCGTTATCTTTTACCGCACATTGACCTTACCTTATTCGTTAAGCGCAGTGCTTTCGGAATATTCCAGAAACCACAGCAGTAAGCATAATTCAAAATCTTGTCCTACACTTACTCACTCGATGGAATTAAGGGAGATAACGATGGCTAACCATGTGAACCGCAACAATTTTGACGAGAATGCTGAGGATATCCATAACGATGTCAGTCAATTAGCGGATACGCTGGAAGAGGTGCTGAAATCGTGGGGCAGTGACGCGAAAGAGGAAGCCGAAGCGGCGCGCGTTAAAGCTCAGTCGCTGCTGAAAGAGACCCGTGCCCGCCTCAATGGTCACAACCGGGTGCAGCAGGCGGCGCTGGATGCCCGTCAGGCAGCCTGTGATGCGCTGGGCTGCGCCGATACCTACGTGCGCAATAAACCCTGGCACAGCGTCGGCGCCGCAGCCGCCGTCGGGGTATTTATTGGCGTATTGCTCAATTTACGTCGATAATAGAGACAGCGTCAGCTTCCGCGCGCGCCTGGCGAGCGGAAGCCCGCGAGCTTCACGGAATCTAATGAAGATAACAAATACGCGTCAGCCCCTGCGCGCCTCTGGCCGCAGGGGTTTTTTATGCGCCATCGTTCTCGATCGCCTCTCTGAGCCGCCGGGCCAGCGCATCGGCCATCGCCGCTGAGCGAATATTGGTAAAACTCATCAGTAATCCCCCCTCGCCTGCATGGCGAAGACGCCAGTCGCTCAGCGCCTGCACCGCCAGCCCGGCCTCAACCGCCTGCCGGGCCAGCAGGCGATCGTTGCCGCTGACCGGCATGACCAGCTGAATGCCCCCCTGCTGCGGCGTGACCTGAAAGCCCTGCGCCTGCAGGGCCGACTCCAGCCACTGTCGGCGCTGGCTATAGCTGGCGCGCATTTTTTTCAGATGACGCCAGAAATGGCCCTGCTGGATAAAATCCGCCAGCGTCTGCTGCCACAGAGTAGGAACGGTGCAGGGCTGGCGCTCCGCCGTCTGATGAAAACGCGCCGCCAGCGGGGTCGGCACCACAAGCCAGGCGGTGCGCAGCGCCGGAAACATCGACTTACTGAAAGTGCCGGCGTAGATAACCCGCTGCGGCGCATCGAGGCTTTTCACTGGCGGCAGCGGTTTGCCGTGATAGCGAAACTCACTATCGTAATCGTCCTCAATAATCCACGCGTCGCGCGCTGTCGCCCACGCCAGCAGCTGGCGACGCCGGGGCAGCGACAGCGCGACCCCCAGCGGGCTCTGGTGTGCCGGGGTGAGCAGGGCAAACCGCGCTTGAGGGTGATGCCGCAAGCCCCAGCCAACGTCCATTCCTTCGTCGTCCACCGGGATCGCATCCACCACCAGCTGCCTGGCCTCAACGACCGGGCGGATAAAGGGATACCCCGGATCCTCCATCCACATATGCTGCCCCGGCTGCGCCAGCGTACGCAGGATAAGATCCATGGAGGTAGCATAGTTGCCGGTAATCAGCACCTGCTCCGGCTGGCAGTCAATACTGCGCGACAGGCGCAGATACTCCACGATCGCCTGGCGCAGAAGCGGGTCGCCGCCGGGATCGCCGGGGGCAAGGTCGAACCGCGACTGCGTCCGCAGCCGACGACCCATCACTCGCGCCCACAGCCCGCGCGGAAAGAGATCCAGCGCCGGCAGCCCCATCTGAAAGGGCAACGGGTCCGTCGAGGCGGCTGATTGCGCTGGCGTTACCGGCGCCAGCTGGCGCGGACTGAGCCGCTCGCTGACAAAGGTCCCCGCCTGCCCACGCCGCTCAAGCCACCCCTGGGCGACCAGTTCACCCCAGGCGTTTTCGATAGTCGCCCGGGAGACACCCTGCTCCTGGGCAAACACCCGGCTGGCGGGCAGACGGCTGCCCGGGGTCAGTTCGCCCCGTTCAATTGCCGATTTCAGCTGGCGGGCAATACGCTGATAAAGAGGGAGGTGGATCGCTTCCATTATGGTCTGCTTTTTTCATCACAATATGGCTATCTTTTGCAGTCCATTATAGTGCTATTTTGGCTGCCGTCTTAGAGAGGAGAACACCATGAGCCAATTACGTCAGCCATTCAGTGAACTGAGCCCGGAAGTCTATAAAGGGCTGGTACAGGCCAGCATCGCGCTGGAGAAAAGCGAGCTGGGCAGCGCCCTGGTAGAGCTGGTTTATTTACGCGTCTCGCAGATCAACGGCTGCGCCTTCTGCCTTGAGAAGCACAGCCAGGCGCTGCGCAAGGGCGGTATGGCGCAAAGCAAACTGGATGCCCTGGCGGGCTGGCGGGTAAGCGCCCACTTCACACCTGGCGAACGCGCAGCGCTGGCGTGGGCCGAGTCGGTCACCGACATTGCCGCCAGCCATGCGGAAGATGACGTTTACCTGCCGCTGCGCGAACATTTTACCCCGCGTCAGATAAGCGATCTGACCTTAGCCATCAGCCTGATGAACGCTTTCAACCGACTCGCCGTCGCCATGCGTCTGTAGTTCCGCACAGCCTTCCCCCTCCTCCGCCGAATTGTCCCGGCGGGGGATTTCCTTGCTAAAAACGCTATATATTGAGTGGTTGAACTTTCAAACAACTACATCTAGTATTTCCTTATCGAATAACCCACAACGTTCGACGCTGCGTTTAGCGCCGTGCTGTTATCTTAAATGGAAATACGAATCATGCGCATTATTATTTACACTCGAAATGACTGCGTGCAGTGCCATGCCACACGGCGAGCCATGGAGAGCCGAGGACTGGCCTTTGAAATGGTGAACGTCGACCAGCAGCCGGATGCAGCTGACACCCTGCGCGAGCAGGGATTTCGCCAGCTGCCGGTGGTGATCGCCGGTGAGCTACGCTGGAGCGGCTTCCGCCCGGATATGATCAATCGCCTGCGCCCCTCCGTCACGGCGGCCAGCGCATGAGCCTCATCGTCTACTTCTCCAGCCGTTCGGAGAATACCCATCGCTTTGTGCAGCGCCTGGGGCTGCCGGCGGTGCGCATTCCGCTGAACGAGCGCGAACATCTCCAGGTAGACGAACCCTATATTCTCATCGTTCCCAGCTATGGCGGCGGCGGTACGGCCGGCGCGGTACCGCGTCAGGCGATCCGCTTTTTAAACGACGTGCATAACCGCCAGCTGATCCGCGGGGTGATTGCCGCTGGCAATCGCAACTTTGGCGACGCCTGGGGGCGTGCCGGGGAGGTCATCGCGCAAAAATGCGCCGTGCCCTATCTCTACCGCTTCGAGCTGATGGGAACCCCCGACGATATCGACAACGTGCGTAAAGGAGTCAGCGAATTTTGGCAACGACAACCGCAGAACGTATAACCGCCGCGGCGGATTTTCACGCCCTCAACGCGATGCTGAATTTGTACGACAGCGAGGGTCGCATACCGTTTGAGAAAGATCGCCAGGCGGTGGAGGTCTTTATGACCGCCCAGATACAGCCCAACACCCTCACCTTTGCCAGCCAGGAGGATAAACTCACCTGGCTCGTCCGCGAGGGCTATTACGATCCGCAGGTGCTGGCCGGCTATGACCGCGGGTTTGTGCTGGCGTTGTTCGCCCATGCCCGGCGCGCCGCGTTTCGCTTTCAGACCTTCCTCGGCGCCTGGAAGTTCTATACCAGCTACGCGCTGAAGACCTTTGACGGCAAGCACTACCTCGAGGATTTTGCCGATCGCTGCGTAATGGTGGCGCTGACGCTGGCCCAGAGGGATGAGCAGCAGGCGCGGCAGCTAATGGAAGAGATGCTCAGCGGCCGCTTCCAGCCCGCGACCCCCACCTTCCTCAACGCCGGCAAGCAGCAGCGCGGGGAGCTGATCTCCTGCTTCCTGTTGCGCATTGAAGATAATATGGAGTCCATCGGCCGAGCGGTTAACTCGGCGCTGCAGCTGTCGAAGCGCGGCGGCGGCGTGGCCTTTTTACTCTCCAACCTGCGCGAGGCCGGGGCGCCGATCAAGCGTATCGAAAACCAGTCCTCCGGGGTGGTGCCGGTGATGAAGATGCTGGAGGACGCCTTCTCCTATGCCAACCAGCTTGGCGCCCGCCAGGGGGCGGGAGCGGTCTGGCTGCATGCGCACCATCCCGATATTTTGCGCTTCCTCGATACCCGGCGTGAGAATGCCGATGAGAAAATCCGCATCAAAACCTTGTCGCTGGGAGTGGTGATCCCCGATATCACCTTCCAGCTGGCAAAAGAAGACGCGCAGATGGCCCTGTTCTCGCCGTATGACGTCGAGCGGCTGTACGGTAAACCCTTCGCCGACTGCGCCATCGGCGATCTCTATCCGCAGCTGGTGGCCGACGAACGGGTCCGCAAGCGCTGGATCCGCGCCCGCGACCTTTTCCAGCGCCTGGCGGAGATCCAGTTTGAGTCCGGCTATCCGTACATCATGTTTGAAGATACCGTCAATCGCGCCAATCCGGTGGCCGGACGGATCACCATGAGCAATCTGTGTTCGGAAATTCTGCAGGTCAGTACGCCATCCACCTATGATGAGAACCTCAGTTACGCCCATATCGGCGAGGATATCTCCTGCAACCTCGGCTCGCTGAACATCGCCCATACCATGGACTCGCCGGATTTTGCCCGCACTATCGCCACCGCGGTGCGCGCCCTGACCGCGGTATCCGATATGAGCGACATACAGTCGGTTCCCTCGGTGGCGGCCGGCAATGCGGCCTCCCACGCCATCGGCCTGGGGCAGATGAATCTGCACGGCTACCTGGCGCGAGAAGGGATTGCCTACGGCAGTCCGGAGGGGCTGGACTTCACCAATATCTATTTTTACACCGTGACCTGGCATGCCCTGCACACCTCGATGCTGCTGGCCCGCGAGCGCGGCCAGCGCTTCGCTGGCTTCGAACAGTCACGCTACGCCAGCGGGGCGTACTTCGACAAATATCTGCAGGAGGAGTGGCAGCCGAAAACCGAACGGGTGCGCGCACTGTTCGCCCGCGCCGGTATCCCCCTGCCCGACCGGGAAAGCTGGCGCCAGCTGCGCGACGATGTCATGCGCTATGGCATCTATAACCGTTATCTGCAGGCGGTGCCGCCCACCGGGTCGATCTCGTACATCAACCATGCCACCTCCAGCATTCATCCGATCGTCTCGAAGATTGAGATCCGCAAAGAGGGGAAGACCGGGCGGGTGTACTACCCCGCGCCGTTTATGAATAACGACAATCTGGCCCTTTATCAGGATGCGTACGAGATAGGGCCCCAGAAGATCATTGACACCTACGCCGAGGCGACGCGCCACGTCGATCAGGGGCTGTCGTTGACGCTGTTCTTCCCGGATACCGCCACCACCCGCGATATCAACAAGGCGCAAATCTACGCCTGGAAGAAAGGCATTAAGACCCTCTACTACATCCGTCTGCGCCAGCTGGCGCTGGAAGGCACTGAAATTGAAGGCTGCGTGTCCTGCGCACTGTAAGGAGAACAGGATGACCCATTTAACGCGCATCAGCGCTATCAACTGGAACCGCATTGATGACGACAAAGATCTTGAGGTCTGGAATCGTCTCACCAGCAACTTCTGGCTACCGGAGAAAGTGCCGCTGTCAAACGACATTCCCGCCTGGCAAACCCTCAGCGCGGCGGAGCAGCAGTTGACCATTCGCGTCTTCACCGGGCTGACGCTGCTCGACACCATTCAGAACACGGTCGGCGCGCCGGCGCTGATGGCGGACGCGCTGACCCCGCATGAGGAGGCGGTGCTGTCGAACATCAGCTTTATGGAAGCGGTTCATGCCCGCTCTTACAGCTCCATTTTTTCCACGCTGTGCCACAGCAAAGAGGTGGATGCCGCCTTCGCCTGGAGTGAAAGCTGCGAACCCCTGCAGCGCAAGGCGCAACTGATGCTGGGCTACTATCAGGCCGACGAGCCGCTGAAGAAAAAAATCGCCAGCGTGTTCCTCGAATCCTTTCTCTTCTACTCCGGCTTCTGGCTGCCAATGCACTTCTCCAGCCGGGGAAAACTGACCAATACCGCGGATCTGATCCGTCTGATCATTCGCGATGAAGCGGTACATGGCTATTACATTGGCTACAAGTATCAGAAAGGACTGGAGATCGTCAGCCCCGGAAAGCGCGAAGAACTGAAAAATTTCGCCCTCGATCTGCTGATGGATCTTTACAACAACGAGCTGGCCTACAGTCGGGAACTGTACGGCGAGAGCGGCTGGTTTGACGACGTCAGCGCTTTCCTGTGCTACAACGCCAACAAAGCGCTGATGAACCTCGGTTATGAAGCGCTGTTTCCGGCGGAGATGGCAGCGGTTAACCCGGCGATCCTCGCCGCGCTGTCGCCTAACGCCGATGAAAACCACGACTTTTTCTCCGGCTCCGGCTCCTCGTACGTGATAGGCAAAACGGAAGAAACCGCCGACGACGATTGGGACTTTTAACCGTACTTTCACCAGGAATATGGCGGACTGGTTCCTGGTGATCTATTTCGCAGAAAAGTGGGTTCATCTGCCAAATATTCTCTCCATCGCATAACCGTCATCACTCCGTCATATTTAACAGAAAACTGGTCCATTTCAGTCGAATTATCCAGAGATAATCAAAAAATATTACCCACAACAAATTGACGCTCAGCCCTTATATCACGGGGGCTGCGCCGCTCTGTCCCTCACGCCCTTTTGCCGAGAGTTTGCCATTGAGGGTTGTCACAGAATCTGAGTATGTTAGGGTGTAAAAAGATCATAATCACCATCGGGTATCGTATCGCAATAAACAAATAACAGGAACTTCTCTATTGCATGGCAATTAAATTAGAAATTAAAAATCTTTATAAGATATTTGGCGAGCACCCAAACCGGGCTTTCAAATATATTGAGAAAGGACTCAACAAAGCGCAAATACTGGAAAAAACGGGGCTGTCGCTTGGCGTCAAAGACGCCAGTCTGGCCATTGAAGAAGGCGAGATATTCGTCATCATGGGGCTCTCCGGCTCGGGGAAATCCACCATGGTTCGCCTTCTCAATCGCCTGATTGAACCCACCCGCGGCCAGGTGCTGATTGACGGAGTCGATATCGCCAAAATGTCGGACGCCGAGCTGCGCGAGGTGCGTCGCAAGAAAATTGCGATGGTATTTCAGTCCTTTGCGCTGATGCCACACATGAGCGTGCTCGACAACACGGCGTTTGGCATGGCGCTGGCCGGCGTCCCGACCGCCGAACGAGAACAAAAAGCGCGGGAGGCGCTGCGGCAGGTGGGGCTGGAGAATTATGCCCACGCCTGGCCGGATGAACTCTCCGGCGGGATGCGTCAGCGCGTCGGTTTAGCTCGCGCGCTGGCGATTAATCCCGATATTCTGTTAATGGATGAAGCCTTCTCCGCGCTCGACCCGCTCATTCGCACCGAAATGCAGGATGAGCTCATCAAATTACAGGCTAAGCATCAACGCACTATCGTCTTTATTTCCCATGACCTTGATGAAGCCATGCGAATTGGCGATCGCATTGCCATTATGCAAAATGGCGAAGTGGTCCAGGTCGGTACGCCGGATGAAATACTGAATAATCCGGCCAATGATTATGTGCGCACCTTCTTCCGCGGCGTGGATATTAGCCAGGTCTTCAGCGCCAAAGATATTGCCCGCCGCAGCCCGGTTGGATTGATTCGTAAAACCCCAGGTTTTGGCCCCCGCTCCGCGCTGAAATTATTACAGGATGAAGACCGGGAATATGGCTATGTCATCGAACGCGGAAATCGCTTTGTCGGGATTGTCTCGATCGATTCTCTGAAAACCGCGCTCAGCGTCGGCCAGGGGATCGAGGCGGCGCTGATTGACGCCCCGCTGGCGGTGGAGGCGCAAACGCCGCTCAGCGATCTGCTCTCCCACGTCGGCCACGCCCCGTGCGCCGTCCCGGTGGTGGATGAAGAACAACAATACATTGGCATCATTTCCAAACGAATGCTGCTCCAGGCTTTAGATCGCGAGGGGGTGAATCATGGCTGATCAAACTAATCCGTGGGACAGCGCCCCGGCAACCGACAGCGCTGCGCAGGCCGCCGATGCCTGGGGTGGCGCCTCTACTGCCGCGCCGGCCAACGGCGGCGGCGCCGACTGGCTGCACAGCGCGCCCGCGCCGCAGCCGGAATCGTTCAACATCATGGACCCGTTCCATAAAACGCTGATCCCGCTCGACAGCTGGGTCACCCACGCTATCGACTGGATCGTGCTGCACTTCCGTCCGCTATTCCAGGGGATCCGCGTGCCGATCGACTACATCCTCAGCGCCTTCCAGCAGCTGTTGTTGGGGATGCCAGCGCCGGTGGCGATTATCGTCTTCGCGCTGATCGCCTGGCAGATCTCCAGCCTCGGCATGGGGGTCGCCACCCTGGTTTCGCTGATTGCCATCGGCGCTATCGGCGCCTGGTCGCAGGCGATGGTCACCCTGGCGCTGGTCCTCACCGCCCTGCTGTTCTGCATGGTTATCGGCCTGCCGCTGGGTATTTGGCTGGCGCGCAGCCCGCGGGCGGCAAAAATTATCCGCCCGCTGCTCGATGCCATGCAGACCACGCCGGCCTTCGTCTACCTGGTGCCGATCGTGATGCTGTTCGGCATCGGCAACGTGCCCGGCGTGGTAGTGACGATTATCTTCGCCTTGCCGCCGATCGTCCGCCTGACAATTCTCGGGATAAACCAGGTGCCCGCGGATCTGATCGAAGCGTCGCGCTCGTTTGGCGCCAGCCCGCGCCAGCTGTTGTTTAAGGTTCAGCTGCCGCTGGCGATGCCCACCATCATGGCCGGGGTAAACCAGACGCTGATGCTGGCCCTGTCGATGGTGGTGATCGCCTCGATGATTGCCGTCGGCGGTCTTGGCCAGATGGTGCTGCGCGGCATCGGCCGCCTGGATATGGGTCTCGCCACCGTCGGCGGCGTAGGGATCGTGATCCTCGCGATTATTCTTGACCGCCTCACCCAGGCCGTCGGTCGCGACGCCCGCAGTCGCGGCAACCGCCGCTGGTACACCACCGGCCCACTGGGGCTTATCACTCGCCCTTTCTGTCGATAAGTCGATAACAGCGCCGCTCCCCGGCACCAGCCGAGGCCGGGGGGTCGCTCTTCCCGTTAAACAATAAGAGGAACCACCATGCGACATCGTACGATGATGGCCACCGCCGCCTTTGCCACCCTGATCGCCACCAGCACCTTCGCCGCCGACCTGCCGGGCAAAGGGATTACCGTGAAGCCTGCCCAGAGCACTATTTCGGAAGAGACCTTCCAGACCCTGCTGGTCAGTCGCGCGCTGGAGAAGCTTGGCTACACCGTCGAGAAACCGAGCGAAGTGGACTATAACGTTGCCTATACCTCGATTGCCGCCGGGGATACCACCTTTATCGCCACCAACTGGCAGCCGCTGCACGATGACATGTACGCCGCGGCGGGCGGTGATAACAAATTCTATCGTAAAGGGGTGTATGTCTCAGGTGCCGCCCAGGGCTATCTGATCGATAAAAAAACCGCCGAGCAGTACCACATCACCTCCATCGATCAGCTTAAAGATCCGCAGATCGCCAAACTGTTTGATACCAATAACGACGGTAAAGCGGATCTCACCGGCTGTACGCCAGGCTGGGGCTGCGAAGCGGTGATTAACCACCAGATTGACGCCTATGGCCTGAGCAAAACCGTCACCCATAACCAGGGCAACTACGCGGCGATGATGGCTGACACCATCGCCCGCTATAAAGAGGGTAAACCGGTGCTCTACTACACCTGGACGCCGTACTGGGTCAGCGACGTGCTGAAACCTGGCAAAGACGTCGTCTGGCTGCAGGTGCCGTTCTCCTCCCTGCCGGGCGAGCAGAAAAACATCGACACCAAACTGGCCAACGGCGCCAACTATGGCTTCCCGGTGAACACGATGCACATCGTCGCCAACAAAGCCTGGGCCGAGAAAAATCCGGCCGCCGCCACCCTGTTTAGCGTCATGAAGCTGCCGATCGCCGACATCAACGCCGAGAATGCGATGATGCACGAAGGCCATGCTTCCGAAGCCGACATTAACGGTCATGTCGATGGCTGGATCAAAGCCCACCAGCCGCTGTTCGACAGCTGGGTGAAAGCGGCGCTCGCCGCGCAGCAGTAACCCTGCCTCCCGGATAAGGCGCTCCGTCTTATCCGGGCTCCCTTTCCCTCGTTGCTCGCAGCACAGAGTATGGAAAAGCGGATTCCAGGAATTTCCATAGTGTTAAGGCGCGTCGCGCTCTGTTAAGGTGGACCCATCGGTCAATTTGTCACCTTCACATGGATCCAGCGATAAGTTATTCATATGGAAAACCCCGCGCCCTTAACCTGTGCCTTACCTGAACGTGTCGCCACCGTCGGCGAAGGCATCAAAGACAGTCTCCCCATCGTTATCAGCTACCTGCCGGTGGCTTTCGCCTTCGGACTGAACGCCACCCGGCTGGGATTCACCCCGCTGGAAAGCCTGTTTTTCTCCTGCATTATTTACGCCGGCGCCAGCCAGTTTGTGATCACCGCCATGCTGGCCGCCGGCAGTTCGCTGTGGGTCGCCGCCCTGACGGTGATGGCGATGGATGTCCGCCACGTGCTGTATGGTCCCTCATTGCGCAGCCGCATTCGCTCAGCGCTGGATAAAAAGAAAACCGCCCTCTGGGCCTTCGGCCTGACCGATGAGGTTTTCGCCGCGGCCACCGCCAGGCTGGTTCGCGATAACCGCCGCTGGAGCGAAAACTGGATGCTCGGTCTCGCTTTTACTTCCTGGGCATCGTGGGTGTGCGGCACGCTGGCCGGCGCCTGGTCCGGTAACGGCCTGCTGGTGGATTATCCCGCGGTGGAGGCCGCGCTCGGCTTTATGCTGCCGGCGCTGTTTATGAGCTTCCTGCTGGCCTCATTCCAGCGCCAGCAGTCACTCTGCGTCACGGCAGCCCTGGCGGGCGCGCTGGGTGGCATTTTGTTATTTTCCATTCCGGCGGCGATCCTCGCCGGGATTGTCTGCGGGTGTCTGACGGCGCTGGTCCAGGCCATGCTTAAGGGGATGCCGGATGAACAGTGAAGTCCTTCTGCTCGGGGTGATAGTCGGCAGCGTGAATTATCTGTTTCGCTATCTTCCCCTGCGCCTGCGCGCCGGCCATGCCCGGCCTGCCCGCCGTGGCCCGGTCAGCGTGCTGCTGGATACCATCGGCATCGCCTCGATTTGCGCGCTGCTGGTGGTCTCCAGCGTGCCGGAGATCCTCGCCGATGCCCATCGCCTGGCGCCGACGCTGATCGGCTTCCTGGTGCTGGGGGCCGCCTTCAGGAAAACCCGCAGCATTATTGTCCCGACGCTGCTGTCGGCGTTGGCCTACGGTCTGGCATGGAAAATCACCAGCGGACTCTAAGCTTTACGTATCAATTTTAGTCAATAATTCATTTGATTTATTTGTCACAATAGTTATTATATCGGCTGTAATTAATGAGGTCATACCCAAATGGATAGTTCGTTTACTCCCATTGAGCAAATGCTCAAATTCCGCGCCAGCCGCCATGAAGATTTCCCGTTCCAGGAGATCCTGTTAACTCGTCTTTGCATGCATATGCAAGGTAAGCTGCTGGAAAATCGCAATAAAATGCTCAAAGCGCAGGGAATTAACGAGACATTATTTATGGCGCTGATTACGCTGGAGTCACAGGAAAACCACAGCATCCAGCCGTCCGAGCTGAGTTGCGCGCTGGGCTCGTCGCGTACCAACGCCACCCGTATCGCTGATGAACTGGAAAAACGCGGCTGGATTGAACGTCGCGAGAGCGATAACGATCGCCGCTGTCTGCATCTGCAACTGACCGAAAAGGGCCATCAGTTTTTGCGTGAAGTCCTGCCACCGCAGCATAACTGCCTGCATCAGCTGTGGTCTTCACTCAGCACCAGCGAAAAAGATCAGCTCGAACATATCACCCGCAAACTCCTGAGCCGCCTTGACCAGATGGAAGAAGAAGGCGTGCTGGCGGACTCTCTACGCTAAGGGCGGCGTCGCTCAGCCCATTTTTACGTTGCAAGGAAAACAGCCAGGCCAGCAGATCTCTGCTGGCCTTTCTGATAAACAGGTCGGCTCAGCCGATGTGAAATAATAAGATCGTGGAGAATAACATGAGCGCAAATGCGGAGAGCCAAACCCCGCAGCAACCAGGCAGCAAAAAAGGAAAGCGCAAAGGCGCACTCCTGTTGCTGACATTGCTCTTTATTATTATTGCCGTGGCATATGGGATTTACTGGTTTCTGGTACTGCGTCATTACGAAGAGACCGACGATGCCTACGTGGCAGGGAACCAGGTACAAATTATGGCCCAGGTCTCAGGCAGCGTGACCAAAGTCTGGGCTGACAACACGGACTACGTGCAGAAAGGCGATCCGCTGGTGACGCTCGATCAGACCGATGCCCAGCAGGCGTTTGAGAAAGCCAAAACGCAGCTGGCCGCCAGCGTGCGTCAAACCCGTCAGCAGATGATCAACAGCAAGCAGTTGCAGGCGAATATTGACGTCAAAAAGACCGCCCTCGCCCAGGCGCAGGCTGACCTGAATCGCCGCATCCCGCTGGGCGCCGCGAACCTGATCGGCCGCGAAGAGTTGCAGCACGCCCGCGATACCGTCGCCAGCGCGCAGGCCGAACTCGACGTGGCAATCCAGCAATACAACGCCAACCAGGCGATCGTGCTGGGCACCAAACTGGAACAGCAGCCGGCGGTGCTGCAGGCGGCCACCGAAGTGCGTAACGCCTGGCTGGCCCTGCAGCGTACGCAAATCGTCAGCCCGATTAGCGGCTACGTTTCCCGTCGCTCGGTACAGCCTGGGGCGCAGATCGGCACCACCACGCCGCTGATGGCGGTGGTCCCGGCGACCAACCTGTGGATCGACGCCAACTTTAAAGAGACCCAGCTGGCGCACATGCGCATCGGCCAGCCGGCCACCGTGATCAGCGACATCTATGGCGATGACGTGAAATACACCGGCAAAGTGGTCGGCCTGGATATGGGCACCGGCAGCGCCTTCTCCCTGCTGCCGGCGCAGAACGCCACCGGTAACTGGATCAAAGTGGTACAGCGCCTGCCGGTCCGTATCGAGCTGGATGAAAAACAGCTGGCGGAACACCCGCTGCGCATCGGCCTCTCCACGCTGGTGGAGGTCAACACCACCGATCGCGATGGCGAAATGCTGGCCAGCCAGGTGCGAAGCTCCCCGGTTTACGAGAGCAATGCCCGCGAAATCGCGCTTGAGCCGGTTAATAAACTGATCGACGAGATCATTCAGGCCAACGCCGGATAATTCGGGGTGAGCGTAATGCAACAGCAAAAACCGCTCGAAGGCGCGCAACTGGTCATTATGACCATTGCGCTGTCGCTGGCGACGTTCATGCAGGTGCTGGACTCCACGATCGCCAACGTGGCGATCCCAACCATTGCCGGTAACCTTGGCTCGTCGCTGAGCCAGGGGACGTGGGTCATCACCTCGTTCGGGGTGGCCAACGCCATCTCCATCCCCATTACCGGCTGGCTGGCGAAGCGCGTCGGCGAGGTGAAGCTCTTCGTCTGGTCGACGGTGGCATTCGCTATCGCCTCCTGGGCCTGTGGGGTGTCGAACAGCCTGACGATGCTGATTTTCTTCCGCGTCATTCAGGGGATCGTCGCCGGTCCGCTGATCCCGCTGTCGCAGAGCCTGTTGCTCAGCAACTACCCACCGGCGAAGCGTTCTATTGCGCTGGCGCTGTGGTCAATGACCGTGATCGTCGCGCCGATCTGTGGCCCGATTCTCGGCGGCTATATCAGCGATAACTACCACTGGGGCTGGATCTTCTTCATCAACGTGCCGATTGGTATCGCAGTGGTGATCATGACGCTGCAAACCCTGCGCGGGCGCGAAACCCGTACCGAACAGCGACGTATCGACGGCGTCGGGCTGGCGTTGCTGATTATCGGTATCGGTAGCCTGCAGGTGATGCTCGACCGCGGTAAAGAGCTCGACTGGTTCGCTTCCAACGAGATTATCATCCTGACCATCGTGGCGGTGGTGGCGATAAGCTTCCTGATTGTCTGGGAGCTGACTGACGATAACCCGATAGTCGACCTGTCGCTGTTTAAGTCGCGCAACTTCACCATCGGCTGTTTGTGTATCAGCCTGGCCTATATGCTCTACTTCGGCGCTATCGTGCTGCTGCCGCAGCTGTTGCAGGAGGTCTACGGCTACACCGCTACCTGGGCCGGTTTGGCGTCGGCGCCGGTGGGGGTGATCCCGGTCATTCTGTCGCCGATTATTGGCCGCTTTGCCCATAAGCTCGATATGCGTCGGCTGGTCACCTTCAGCTTTATTATGTATGCCGTCTGCTTCTACTGGCGCGCGTGGACCTTTGAACCGGGTATGGACTTTGGTGCATCGGCGTGGCCGCAGTTTATCCAGGGCTTCGCGGTGGCTTGTTTCTTCATGCCATTGACCACCATCACCCTCTCCGGCCTGCCGCCGGAGCGGCTGGCGGCGGCGTCGAGCTTGTCAAACTTTACCCGAACTCTGGCCGGCTCCATCGGGACCTCGATCACCACCACCATGTGGACCAACCGTGAGGCGCTGCACCATGCGCAGCTCACCGAGTCGGTGACGCCGTTCAACCCCAACGCCCAGCAGATGTACGATCAGCTGCAGGGCATGGGAATGACCCAGCAGCAGGCTTCCGGCTGGATAGCGCAGCAGATAACCAACCAGGGGTTGATTATCTCCGCCAACGAAATCTTCTGGGTTTCGGCGGGGATCTTTATTCTTCTGCTCAGCCTGGTGTGGTTCGCCAGGCCGCCATTCAGTGCCGGCGGCGGCGGCGGGGGCGCACACTAAGCATCAGACTAAGGGACCTGCGGGTCCCTTTTTTATGGCGTCAGATTGTCCAATTCTCGCTAGTTTCTGTCTCGTTTGCGAAAGCTCGCCACCCGGTGCTCGGGCAGGATAAAGGCTGACCATTAAGGAGAACACTATGCTGAGCCATCCTGCTGAAAAGTACCGTCCCTATCCGCCGATTGCCCTGCCCGACCGCCGCTGGCCCGACCGGCAAATCAGCCACGCCCCGCGCTGGCTGTCGACCGACCTGCGCGACGGCAACCAGGCGCTGGCGGAGCCCATGGACAGCGCCCGCAAACTGCAGTTCTGGGATCTGCTGCTGGAGTGCGGTTTTAAAGAGATTGAGGTCGCCTTCCCTTCCGCTTCGCAAACCGATTTCAACTTCGTCCGCCAGCTGATCGACGAGCAGCGCATCCCGGAAGATGTCACCATCCAGGTGCTGACCCAGGCGCGGGATCCGCTGATCCTGCGCACCTTTGAGGCACTGCGCGGCGCCCGCCAGGCCACCGTCCACCTCTACAATGCCACCGCGCCGCTGTTTCGCGAGCTGGTCTTCGGGATGGATAAAGCCGAAGTGATCGCCCTGGCGACCCGCGCCACCCGACTTATCCGCCAGCAGTGCGAACAACAGCCGGAGACCCGCTGGCAATACGAATACTCACCAGAGACCTTCTGCTTTACCGAACCCGAGTTTGCCCTTGAGATTTGCGAGGCGGTGGCGGACGTCTGGCAGCCCTGCGCCGAACGGCCGATGATCGTCAATCTGCCGGCGACGGTGGAAGTGAACACCCCCAACGTCTATGCCGATCAGATCGAGTATTTTTGCCGCCACTTCTCCCGCCGCGGCGAGGTCTGCATCAGCGTGCACCCGCACAACGACCGCGGGACCGGTGTCGCCAGCGCCGAGCTGGCGGTGATGGCCGGCGCCGATCGGGTGGAAGGCTGCCTGTTTGGCAATGGCGAACGCACCGGCAACGTCTGCCTGGTGACGCTGGCCATGAATCTCTACAGCCAGGGCATCGACCCTGAGCTTCGCTTCGAGCAGATGAACCGGGTGGTGGAGGTGGTGGAAAACTGCAACCAGATCCCCGTTCACCCACGCCACCCGTGGGCGGGAAGTCTGGCTTATACCGCCTTCTCCGGCTCCCATCAGGATGCCATCAAAAAAGGGTTTGATGCCCGTCAGCCAGGCGATCCGTGGCAGATGCCCTACCTGCCCATTGACCCACAGGATATTGGCTGTAGCTATGAGGCGGTGATCCGCGTCAACAGCCAGTCGGGAAAAAGCGGCAGCGCCTGGCTTATCGAACAAAACCATGGTCTCAAGCTGCCCCGCGGGCTGCAGCAGGACTTCAGTCAGCATGTACAGCAGGTGACCGATAGCGACGGCAAAGAGATGACCCACCACGCGCTGTGGCAGCTGTTCCGCACGCGCTACGGCCTGCTGGCGCAGCCCGCGCTGACGCTGCTTGATTATCAGAGCGCCAGCCAACAGGATGGCCAGCTTTCGCTGCAGGCGACGCTGCGACACCACGGCGAAACCCGACGCCTGCAGGGCCAGGGCAACGGCCTGCTGTCGGCCGCCGCCAGCGGCCTCAGCGCGCTGCTCAGACAACCGTTTATGATCAAGGACTACCATGAGCATACCCTTGGCGCGCGCAGCGACAGTCGGTCGGTCGCCTATATCCGCTGCGTTTTTCCACAAGGTGAAAGCTACTGGGGAGTGGGTATTGATAATGACGTGGCGCGCGCTTCGCTGCAGGCATTGTGCAATGCGATCAGCGTCGCCGATCAGGTCGGAGGGCGAAAATAGTCGCTGGGAGCAACGCCCATCACCCGACGAAACATGGCGCTGAAGGCGCTGTGGCTGCCGTAGCCCAGCTCCAGCGCCACCCGCAGCACGGAGTGACCCTGCGCCAGGCGAATCAGCGCTTCCATTAGCTTCGCCCGGCGCACCCACTCGCTCCACGTCAGGCTAGTCTGCTGCTGAAAATGGCGGTTAAGGGTTCGCTCACTCATGTTGCACACCTTTGCCGCCTGGCCGCTGCTCCAGGTTTCACCCGGCGCCTCGCGTACCTGCTGGCACAGCCGACGCAGTGTGTCACTTTGCGGTTCCGGCAGGCCAAACGGCAGGATCGCCATCCCGCGGATCTCATCGAGGATCAGCTCATAAATCCGTTCGTCACGGCTGGCGGGGGCATAGCACTCGGCCAGTCCCAGGGATGAGACGATCAGTTCCCGCAGCAGCGGCGTGATCTGTACGATCTGGCAACCCGCCGGAAGATCGGCGCGCGCCAGCGGATCGATAAACAGGGTGCGCGCCGCCACGTTGCCGGTCATACGCAGCGCGTGCGGCGTTCCCGCCGGCAGCCAGACGCCGCGCCCGGGCGGCACCACCCAGTAACCTGCCGGTGTCGCGACCCGCACCACGCCGCTTAAAATATGCAGCAACTGGGCGCAGTCATGCTGATGCCAGTCTTCCTGGTCACCGTGGGCATAATCATGGGCAAAAGGCACCAGCGGGCGGTGCTGAAAGGAGAAAGTCGTGGTGGTCGTCATGGCGGCGTCAGGAGAGCGGCCCGGCGACAGGCGTCGGGCCGTGGCGGAAGCACTAGATGTGCAGTTCCTGCAGTTTTTCTTTCGGCAGCGCCAGTTCGTCGTTGCTGTTGATGCGCACATCGCGCTCAATGATATGACGAGCGATGTCCTGGGCCTCTTCCAGCGAGTGCATGGTATAGGTTCCGCACTGGTAGACGTTGAGCTCCGGGATCTGGTTCTGATCTTTCACCTTCAGCACATCGGCCATCGCCGCTTTCCAGGCGTCAGCGACGCGCTGCTCATCTGGCGTACCAATCAGGCTCATGTAGAACCCGGTGCGGCAGCCCATCGGCGAAATGTCGATAATTTCCACGCCATTCCCGTTCAGGTGATCGCGCATAAAGCCCGCGAACAGGTGCTCCAGGGTGTGGATACCGCGTTCCGGCATCACTTCCTGGTTCGGCACGCAGAAGCGCAGATCGAAAACGGTGATTTCATCGCCATGCGGCGTGTTCATTTTCTTCGCGACACGCACCGCTGGGGCTTCCATTCGGGTATGGTCGACTGTGAAACTATCTAACAACGGCATTCGTCACCTCCGGGAGTGATTTTTTTTAAAATAAAATGAACTCTTTGTTCAGCCGCGAGTCTCAGTATATGAAAGACGCGCATTTATTATCATCATCATCCCTGAATCAGAGATGAAAGTTTGGCCACATTGATGTGGCCTTTTTCTTTTGTATCGTCAGCGGCTACGCGTGTCGTGCCAGCAGCGCTTCGAACGGCTCACTGTCTTCCGCTTCCACTTTCTTCTGCCGCGCCACCGATGCCTCGCGCTCGGCGATGAAATCGGCTTCGCTCAGGATCTCCAGCGGCTCTTCCCGCAGCTGCGTCCGATAGCGATCCGCCAATTCACGGCCAGTGCCGCCAATCCCTTCTTCAATCATAGAACGCAGAATGCGGGCTGAGAAGGTTAATTCCGGATCGTCAAAGCAGGCCAGCAGCTCGTCGCAGACCTGCTGATATGCCAGGCCACCATGGATACTGTCAAGGGTCTGCGCCACGCGGCGTAAATCGCGGAACAGATCTTTGCCCACCTGAGCCAGCGGGAACTGCGCGCTTTCGCAGCCAATCCCCAGCGTTAAGCCCGGCTTACGCCCTTCCAGAATCACCCGATTCCAGTTGGTGCGAGTGCACAGCAGCTCATCGCTGCTCATCTCCGGCGCGTCGGCCAGCGCGCACCAGACCATAAACAGATCGAGGAAACGCACCTGCTGGGCGTCAACGCCGATCGGCGAGAACGGGTTGATATCCAGCGAACGCACTTCAATGTACTCAATGCCGCCGCGCAGCAGCGCATCGGACGGGGTTTCGCCCCGACGGGTCACGCGTTTCGGACGGATCGGCGCATAGAGTTCGTTTTCAATCTGCAGGATATTGCTGTTGATCTGCAGATACTTGCCGTCTTTCTGCAGCCCGATTTTAGCGTACTCTTCCGACGGCGTTTTAATCGCCCGCTTCAATCCTGCCACATACTCATGCAGATCGTTAAACGTAATTCCGAGATTGCTTTGCGACTTATTGGTATAACCGAGGTCGCTGAGGCGCAGCGAGGTGGCGTACGGCAGGTAGTACATACCGTTACCCGCTTCCTCAAAAGGCAGCGTCGTCGGTTTCCCTTGCAGGAACGAGGAGCAAATCGCCGGCGAGGCGCCGAACAGATAAGGGATCACCCAGCCAAAACGATAGTAGTTACGAATCGAGCGGAAATAGCCCGCCGAGATAGCTTCTTTACCGCTTTCGACGTCTTCCACGCCACACTTCGCCTGCCAGAACGCCATCGGCAGCGAGAAGTTATAGTGCACGCCGGAGATAGTCTGCATCAACGCGCCATAGCGGTTCTTCAGCCCCTCGCGATACAGCGTTTTCAGACGCCCCACGTTTGAGGTGCCGTACTGCGCCAGCTCAATATCCTGACCGGGAGCGATATAGCATGGCATACTCAGCGGCCACATTCGCTCGTCGCCCAGCTGACGCGCGGTATAGCGATGGACATCGCGCATAAAGGTCAGCATATGCTCAATATCGCCATCCACCGGCGTAATGAACTCGAGTAAAGCTTCGGCAAAATCGGTGGTAATCCATTTATGCGTCAGCGCTGAGCCTAACGCCAGAGGGTGACCGGTCGTTGCAAGGGTGCCGTCTGCGTTCACGCGCAGCGTTTCCCGCTCCAGACCACGTTGAATACCCTGCAGAGCCTGCGGATGTTTTTCCAGCCAGGCCAGCGCCTGTGATACGTCCGGGATCAATTTGACCTCCCGCCTGTCGAAATCGTTTGAATAAGCATAATTGTAATGGATGAACTATCAGTCCAATTAGTGCCACCACGTCATACCCTGAAGCGTCGCTGCTGCAATAACGATATAGCGCAGCGCCTTACCAAGGCATAAGAAAAAGAGTACCGGTCCCCAGGAAATGCGCATCCATCCCGCCAGCAAACACAGTAAATCGCCGACAACCGGCGCCCAGCTCAGTAAGAGCGTGACCGCGCCGTAGCGCTTAAGCCAGCCAGCCGCCCGCTCCTGCCAGCGCGAGGTTTTGCGCAGGGGAAACAAGCGCCCCAGAATAACGTTAGTTACCCCTCCAAGGCTATTGCCGATTGTTGCTATTAATACTAACCACCATGGATGACTGACCCCTGCAAGTAGCATAGCCACCAGCACAACCTCCGAATTACCGGGAAGCAGCGTGGCGCTTAAAAAGCTACTGGCAAACAGCGAGGTGAGTGACAGCGCGTCGCTCACAGCAAACGCACGTCAACAGCGTCCATGCCTGCACGCTTCGCCGCTTGCAGACCAAAGTCGGCATCTTCGAAGACCACGCATTTTTCCGGCGCGACGCCCATGCGCTCGGCGCACAGCAGGAAGGTATCGGGCGCGGGTTTATGGTTGACCACATGATCGGCCGCCACCACCGCAGAGAAGTAATGACGCAGGCCCAGGTGCGCCAGCAGCGCCTCGGCGACGGCGCTTTCGCTGCCGGTACCCACCGACATCGGGCGACGACCATGCCACGCCTTGACCACCTCAATTAGCGGCAACGGGCGTACGCTGTCCAGCAGCATCGCCTTAACCGCCTGGGTTTTTTCCTGCGCCAGGCGATGTGGATCGAGATCCGCCTGGTTGAGTTCAATAATCGCCTGGGCAATCCGCCAGGTTGGTGAGCCATTGAGCGCGACCATCGCCTGTTCGTCGAAACGCATACCGTAGCGGCCCAACACCTCGTTCCATGCCTGCCGATGGGTCGGCTCGGTATCGAGAATGGTGCCATCCATATCAAAGATCAGTCCTGCGTAACCTTCGTACATTGTCTTCTCACCAACCGGTTAATGAATAGTTACTCTATCGCAAAAGCCCGTCGTTGTCGCGGCCAGCGGCTCAAACGACAAAGGCGCCCTCAGGCGCCTTCAGGCATAAACCGGGTAGTGGGTCTTATTTAATACGCAGATCGTTCTCGACCATACGCACGCCCTGCACCCGACGGGTGACTTCCACCGCACGTTTAGCGCTTTCCGCAGAGGAGACAAACCCGCTCAACTGCACGCGGCCTTTAAAGGTCTGGACGCTGATTTCTGAGGACTTGATATCTTTATCGTTAAAGAGCGCCGTTTTCACCTTAGTGGTCACCACGGTATCGTCAATGTAACCGCCGGTGCTTTCTTTGGTGGACGAACCGGCACAGCCAGTAAGGGCCGTCGCCACCAGCAGCGTCGCGCAAAAAGCAGGTATTGCTTTGAACCATTTCATGGATTTCTCTCCTTGCATTTAACTCAGCCTGATAACGCTGATATACAAGGATAAATTATAGTGGAAAGCGCGGCTTGCCAATAAAAAAGTCAGTATGAAACCGGTGATGGAAAACGAGGTTATAGGGATGGTGAGGAGAGAGTAAAGAGTGAAGATGGTGCATCCGGGAGGATGACTCGGCTAAGCCTCGCCCTTCGGGCCGTTGCTTACGCAACGTTATCCTTCCTGGTGCTGACGATAATTTCGCAGACCATGCAACAACATCGTCGCTGCTACTAAGGAGAATATGGTGCATCCGGGAGGATTC
>NZ_KV793005.1:102781-103092 GCF_001808325.1 Klebsiella sp. HMSC16C06 | reverse complement strand
ATTACTCGGCTGCGCCTCGCCCTACGGGCCGTTGCTTACGCAACGTTATCCTCCCTGGTGCTGGCCATAATTTCGCAGACCATAAAACAACATCGTCGTCGCTGTTGCTAAGGAGAATATGGTGCATCCGGGAGGATTCGAACCTCCGACCGCTCGGTTCGTAGCCGAGTACTCTATCCAGCTGAGCTACGGATGCATCGGGAAAGCTATTTTACTGCGGGGTTACTCTCCTGGCACTTACGATGGTTTCGCAAACCAGATAACAACAATGTTGCTGTTACTAAGGAGAATATGGTGCATCCGGGAGGATT
>NZ_KV793005.1:93122-102761 GCF_001808325.1 Klebsiella sp. HMSC16C06 | reverse complement strand
TACTCTATCCAGCTGAGCTACGGATGCATCGGGATTACTGCTGTAATTCTGATATCAAATTTCGCGATTTGCCATTCTTGTTAAAGAATGGTGCATCCGGGAGGATTCGAACCTCCGACCGCTCGGTTCGTAGCCGAGTACTCTATCCAGCTGAGCTACGGATGCATCGGGAAACTTGCTTTACTACGCGTCAGTGTCACAACTAACACCTGCCACACTGAGTATGATGGCCTAATCGGTAGAGTGACTCGATTATACCTCGCACTGCGGGCCGCTGCTTTCACAGCGTTCTTCTCTCTTAATTCAGAAAGAAGATGGTGCATCCGGGAGGATTACTCGGCTGCGCCTCGCCCTACGGGCCGTTGTTTACTCAACGTTATCCTCCCTGGTGCTGGCGATAATTTCGCAGCCCCTGCAACAACGATATCGCTATTACTAAGGAGAATATGGTGCATCCGGGAGGATTCGAACCTCCGACCGCTCGGTTCGTAGCCGAGTACTCTATCCAGCTGAGCTACGGATGCAAAATGGCGGTGAGGCGGGGATTCGAACCCCGGATGCAGCTTTTGACCGCATACTCCCTTAGCAGGGGAGCGCCTTCAGCCTCTCGGCCACCTCACCACACACGCCTCTTTCGAGTGCTTCGAAGAACTTGTTTCTGCTCTTCGTCGCTGCGATGGCGCACATATTACTTTCTGGTACTTATAAGTCAAACACTTTTTCGAGACCTTTTTTCGTTTGCACACTTCGCACGCAATTCGCGTGCAAAAACGGCAAAAAGGGCAATTTATCAACAGGAAATCAGACCTGGCGCAGGCATAACGCCAAACAGCCAAAGCGGCAAAGGGTGATGAAAACCGGTATTGCGCAGGGGAAAAAGTGAAAAAGGCAAAAATAACGGCGGGAAGGGATGCGCCTCACTGAACAGCGAGGCGCGGAAACCTTAGTAACTGGACTGCTGGGATTTTTCAGCCTGAATACGCTGGTAGATCTCTTCACGGTGAACAGATACTTCTTTAGGGGCGTTTACGCCAATACGAACCTGGTTACCCTTCACCCCTAAAACTGTCACAGTGACCTCATCTCCAATCATGAGGGTCTCACCAACTCGACGAGTCAGAATCAGCATTCTTTGCTCCTTGAAAGATTAAAAGAGTCGGGTCTCTCGTATCCCGGCATTATCCATCATATAACGCCAAAAAGTAAGCGATGACAAATACCTTGCGGTATAAGGCAGTCATGGCATCACATTCTGTTAAACCTAAGTTTAGCCGATATACACAATTTCAACCCGACTTTATCGTTATCAGTACTTATGACGCAAGGTGCCGTTTCCCCGAGGTTACGGCACCTATACCCGCCATACTTCAAGTTGCCTGTGTGTTGGCTTTCCTCACTCACCCCAGTCACTTACTTGAGTAAGTTCCTGGGGATTCGCTGCGTCGCCGCCTTCCTGCCACTCGAATTATTTAGGGTATAGGCGTTTATAGTTATTACAGTTTTGCGCTGACCCAGCCTTTCACACTGGCTAACGCTGCAGGGAGAGCAGACGCATCGGTACCACCGGCCTGCGCCATATCCGGACGACCGCCCCCTTTACCGCCCACCTGCTGAGCGACCATACCAACCAGCTCCCCTGCCTTCACGCGATCTGTCACATCCTTAGACACACCGGCAATCAGGGAAACTTTACCGTCTGCGACCGTAGCCAACACCACAACCGTCGAACCCAGTTGGTTCTTCAGATCGTCAACCATGGTACGCAGCATCTTCGGCTCCACGCCGGCCAGCTCGCTGACCAGCAGCTTAACGCCGTTAATCTCTTCCGCTTTGCTGGAGAGGTTTGCGCTCTCCTGCGCCGCAGCCTGCTCTTTCAGCTGCTGCAGCTCTTTTTCCAGCTGACGGGTACGCTCCAGCGCGGCGCGAACTTTCTCGCCGAGATTGTGGCTGTCGCCCTTCAGCAGCTGTGCGATATCGCTGAGCTGATCGCTCTGCGCGTGCAGCATGGCTATCGCGCCTTCGCCGGTTACCGCTTCGATACGGCGCACGCCAGCGGCGGTACCGGACTCAGAGGTGATGCGGAACAGGCCGATATCACCGGTACGCGCCGCGTGAGTCCCGCCGCACAGTTCGGTGGAGAAGTCGCCCATCTGCAGCACGCGGACGCGGTCATCGTATTTCTCGCCGAACAGCGCCATGGCGCCGGATGCGCGCGCGGCATCGATATCCATAATGTTGGTTTCGATAGCCAGGTTACGACGGATCTGCGCATTGACCAGATCTTCGACTGCACGGATCTCTTCCGGCTTCATCGCTTCGAAATGCGAGAAGTCAAAGCGCAGCGCTTTATCGTTAACCAGCGAGCCTTTCTGCGCTACATGGGTGCCGAGCACCTGGCGCAGCGCCGCATGCATCAGATGCGTCGCGGAGTGGTTCAGACGGATACGCTGACGGCGAGCCTCGTCCACATCGGCCTGCACCGCGTCGCCCACTTTCAGGGAACCGCTGGCGACTTTACCGATATGACCAATGGCCTGACCGTACTTCTGCGTGTCGCTGACGGCGAAGGAGAAGCCTGCGCCTTTCAGTTCGCCTTTATCGCCCACCTGGCCGCCGGACTCCGCATAGAACGGGGTCTGGTCGAGGATCACCACCGCTTCCTGGCCCGCGCTGACACTATCCACCGCTTTACCGTCGATAAACAGCGCAGTCACTTTGCCGTTCAGCTCCAGATGATCGTAGCCTTTAAATTCAGAGGCGCCGTCAACGCGGATCATCGCGTTATAGTCAGCGCCGAAACCGCTGGACTCGCGCGCGCGGCGGCGCTGCTCTTCCATGGCGGCCTCAAAGCCAGCTTCGTCAACTTTAATGTTGCGTTCGCGGCACACGTCCGCCGTCAGGTCGACCGGGAAGCCGTAGGTGTCGTACAGACGGAAGGCCGTTTCGCCATCCAGCGTGTCGCCTTTCAGCTTCGACAGCTCTTCATCCAGCAGCGCCAGTCCGCGCTCCAGAGTACGGGCGAACTGCTCTTCTTCAGTTTTCAGTACCTGCTCAACCTGAGCCTGCTGCTGTTTCAGTTCTTCACCGGCGGAACCCATCACGGCGATCAGCGGGGCAACCAGTTTCCAGAAGAAGGTGTCCTTCGCGCCCAGCATGTTGCCGTGACGGATCGCACGGCGAATGATGCGACGCAGCACGTAGCCGCGGTTTTCATTCGACGGGATCACGCCGTCAGCAATCAGGAATGCACAGGAGCGAATGTGGTCGGCAATCACACGCAGCGACTTGTTCGTCAGGTCGGTCGCGCCGGTGACTTTCGCCACGCTGGCGATCAGATCGCGGAACAGGTCGATATCATAGTTGGAGTTAACGTGCTGCAGCACGGCGGCAATACGCTCCAGCCCCATACCGGTATCAACGGACGGCTTCGGCAGCGGCTCCATGGTACCGTCAGCCTGACGGTTGAACTGCATGAAGACGATGTTCCAGATCTCGATGTAGCGGTCGCCGTCTTCTTCCGGGCTTCCCGGAGGGCCGCCCCAGATGTGATCGCCGTGGTCAAAGAAGATTTCGGTGCACGGGCCGCACGGACCCGTGTCGCCCATCTGCCAGAAGTTATCAGAAGCAAACGGCGCGCCTTTGTTGTCGCCGATGCGGATGATACGCTCGCGCGGAACGCCTACTTCATTGGCCCAGATGTCGAATGCTTCGTCATCGGTCTCGTAGACGGTGACCCACAGCTTCTCTTTCGGCAGGGCGAACCAGTTTTCACCGGTCAGCAGTTCCCATGCGTATTTGATGGCATCCTGTTTGAAGTAATCGCCAAAGCTGAAGTTGCCCAGCATTTCAAAGAAGGTGTGGTGACGCGCGGTGTAACCGACGTTTTCCAGATCGTTGTGTTTACCACCCGCACGCACGCAACGCTGCGCGGTGGTCGCGCGCGAGTAATTACGTTTGTCGAGGCCAAGGAAGACATCCTTGAACTGGTTCATCCCGGCGTTGGTAAACAGCAGGGTTGGATCGTTGTGCGGTACCAGGGAGCTGCTGGCAACTACCTGATGTCCCTTACTATGGAAAAAGTCGAGAAACGCCTGACGGATCTCAGCGGTGCTCTTGCTCATAATTATCCTGAAATCAAGCTACACGTCATCCTTCAAGTCGCCTCTGTCCTGGCTGCGCTTGCTCTCCCGGCACCGAACTGACGTGCGTTCCAGAAGATGTTCTCTCTTGCCGCCCTGATGCAGCTTGAATGATTTTGTGTATAAGGAATAATCGCCCTGGACGCTGTCTGTACTGTCACAACCAGCGGCCCGACGGAATAAAGTGGGAATAAGATAAGTTTTCTTTACGGCGAAGTAAAATCCCCGATGGGTCAATCTGCAAAATTTCGCCAGATTTCCTGGATATCTTCCATCAGGTAGCCGCGGTAAAGCAGGAATCGCTGAACTTTCACTTTTTCAGTAAAGGCGGAAGGTAACGGTTCGCCGTATTTACGCTGCGCCTGCTCCCTGGCAAGGCTCACCCAGTCGATATCACATTCGCGCATCGCCTGTTCAACGTCCTGGCGGGCAATCCCTTTCTGGCTGAGCTCCTGACGAATGCGCGCCGGGCCATAGCCTTTGCGGCTCCGGCTGGCGATGAACTGGCCGACAAAACGGTGATCGTCGAGATAGCGGTTTTCGATACACCAGGCAACCACCTGCTCCAGCTCTTCGGGGGTGACGTCCAGCGCCTCGGGGCCATTTTTGCTCATTACTGGTGCAGCCAGTTTGCGCCGCAGCTCCTGTTCGCTGTGGTCGCGCATGGCCAAAATGCGGATAGCGCGGTCCAGCAGGCGGGCGTAGCCGGAGCGGCGTGATGAAGGTTCAGTCACAGGCACCTCAATAATCTAAAAAATGCAAAAGGGCCGCATAAGCAGCCCTTTATCACTCTGTTAGACGATATCAGAAATCTTGTTCCGTTTCTTCTGCGTCGTTGCCGTCAACGGCGAAGTCCGGCGTAGAGTCCTGGTTGTTGAGCAGCAGTTCGCGAACTTTCTTCTCAATTTCTTTCGCCGCCGCCGGGTTCTCTTTCAGCCAGGTGATCGCGTTCGCTTTACCCTGACCAATTTTGTCGCCGTTGTAGCTGTACCAGGCGCCCGCTTTCTCAATAAGCTTCTCTTTCACGCCCAGGTCAACCAGCTCGCCGAAGAAGTTGATGCCTTCGCCGTAGAGGATCTGGAATTCAGCCTGTTTGAACGGCGCGGCGATCTTGTTCTTCACCACTTTGACGCGGGTTTCGCTGCCGACGACATTGTCGCCCTCTTTCACCGCGCCGATGCGGCGGATGTCCAGACGCACGGAGGCGTAGAACTTCAGCGCGTTGCCGCCGGTGGTGGTTTCCGGGTTACCGAACATTACGCCGATTTTCATACGGATCTGGTTGATGAAGATCAGCAGCGTGTTGGACTGCTTCAGGTTACCCGCCAGCTTACGCATCGCCTGGCTCATCATACGCGCCGCGAGACCCATGTGAGAATCGCCGATTTCGCCTTCGATTTCCGCTTTCGGCGTCAGCGCCGCGACGGAGTCGACGACGATAACGTCAACCGCGCCAGAGCGCGCCAGCGCGTCACAGATTTCCAGCGCCTGTTCACCAGTATCCGGCTGAGAACACAGCAGGTTGTCGATATCCACGCCCAGTTTGCGCGCATAGACCGGGTCCAGCGCGTGTTCGGCATCGATGAACGCACAGGTTTTACCTTCACGCTGCGCTGCGGCGATAACCTGCAGCGTCAGGGTGGTTTTACCGGAAGATTCCGGCCCGTAGATCTCGACGATACGGCCCATTGGCAGACCGCCGGCGCCGAGCGCAATATCCAGAGAAAGCGAGCCGGTGGAGATGGTTTCTACGTCCATAGAACGGTCTTCACCCAGGCGCATGATGGAGCCTTTACCGAATTGCTTTTCGATCTGGCCCAGTGCAGCCGCCAACGCTTTCTGTTTGTTTTCGTCGATCGCCATTGTTACTCCTAATCATGCAGGGTGAAGCGTGTTCGCTTCGCCGTTAATATTTGTTCAGTTGAGGCAATTATACTGTATGGTCATACAGTATCAAGTGTTTTGTAGAAATTGTTGCCAGAGCAGATTGAGCGCATAGGCCGTCGCCTGACGACGCACCGCTTCGCGGTCTCCGGCAAAGCATTCGCGCCGCGTCACGCCTTGCCCGCTCACGCTGGCGACACCAAACCACACCGTGCCGACCGGCTTTTCGTCGCTGCCGCCATCCGGCCCGGCGACGCCGCTAACGGAGATGGCATAGTCCGCGCGCGCCGCGCGCAGTGCGCCGATCGCCATCTCGACCACCACCGGTTCGCTCACTGCACCGTTCTCCCGCAGCGTCGCTTCGCTGACGCCGATCATTTGCGATTTGGCTTCGTTGCTGTAGGTCACAAAACCGCGTTCAAACCACGCTGAGCTGCCGGCAATATCGGTGATCGCTTTCGCTATCCAGCCGCCGGTGCAGGATTCCGCCGTGGTCACCGTCGCACCGCGCGCCTTCAGCGCCCGGCCCACCTTCTCGCTTAGCTGCATTAATTCTGAATCGGTCATTATCGCCCCGCTTTGGTCTGGATAAAGAGGCCATCAAAGATAGCACTTTCCACAGAGATATGGGGACGAGGTGTGGAATTTACGAGGGGACATCCAAAATGAATCATCCCGGCGACGCCGGGATGATAAATCGCACGATTACTTCATGCTGGCAGCGATCAGCGCCACGTTATGACGCATCATTTTCACATAGCTATCCGCGACGCCACCCGGTGCGGAGAGCGCCTCCGGATAGAGTTCGCCCCCCGGCTGGGCGCCTGTCGCGCTGGCGATTTGCTTCACCAGGCGCGGGTCAAGCTGGTTCTCCATAAACCAGGTATGGACGCCATCGGCTTTGATTTGCTTAATCAGCGCCGCCACCTGCGCCGCGCTGGCCTCGCTCTCTGAAGAGAGCCCCTGTGGCGCGAGGAATGTCACATTGTAAGCGCGGCCAAAATAGCCGAAGGCGTCATGGCTGGTCAGGACCTTGCGCTTTGCCAGCGGAATGGCGCTGAACTGCGCTTTCGCCCAGCCGTCGATATTCGTCAACTGCTCGATATAGCGCTTGCCGCTGCTGGTCAATGCCGCTTTATCTTCCGGGTCGGCTTTCACCAGACCATCGAGGATATTCTGCGCATACAACGCGCCGTTCGCCGCGCTGTTCCAGGCGTGGGGATCGGTCACCGTTTTGCCATCCTCATCAAGGGTATGGGTCTTGACGCCTTTCGACGCCACCACCAGCTCGCCCTTGAAACCAGAGGCCTTAATCAGACGATCCAGCCACCCTTCCAGCCCCAGGCCGTTGACCACCACCACGTCGGCCTTGCTGAGCAGCGCACTATCTTTCGGCGAAGGTTCGAAGGTATGTGGATCGCCGTCCGGGCCGACCAGCGTATCGACATGAACATGCTCCCCGCCGACCTGCTGCACCATATCACCCAGCACCGAAAAACTGCTTACCACGTTCAGCGTTTTTGCCATCGCCCCCTGCGCCATCAGCCCCAAAGCCAGCGCCACAACCATTGCACTACGTTTCATCATTTCCTTACCCCATCAATTTGCGCCAGCCGACCAGCAGCCGGCTATGCGTGCCAAAAAACAGCGAAATAAAAAACAGCGCGCTGGCGGTCAGCACGATGGCGGGCCCGGCGGGAAGACTGGCCGCCCAGGAGAGACTTAATCCCAGCCAGGCGCAGAGTGCGCCGGAGAGCGCCGCCAGCAGCAGAATACCCGGCAGCGTTCGCGCCCAGCAGCGCGCGGCAACCGCCGGAAGCATCATCACCCCTACCGCCATCAGCGTGCCGAGTACCTGAAACCCCGCCACCAGATTAAGCACCAGCAGCGCCAGAAACAGTCCATGCAGCAGCGCGGGAAGGCGGGGGTGGTTCACCTGCAGCCAGGCGCAGTCGAACGCCTCGCTGACCAGACCGCGGTAGCACAGCGCAATGCACAGCAGCGTCAGGCTGGCGACGCCGCTGACAAATAGCGCCGCGTCACGATCGACCGCCAGAATAGAGCCAAATAACAGATGCAGGAGGTCGACGCTGGAGCCGCGCAGCGACACCAGGGTGACGCCCAGGGCCAGCGATCCCAGATAAAATCCGGCAAAGCTGGCGTCCTCTTTTAACGGTGTCCGCCGGCTCACCCACCCGGCCACCAGCGCCACCACGATGCCGGCGATGAAGCCGCCCAGGGTCATGGCCAGCAGCGACATGCCGCTCAGCAGATACCCCACCGCCACCCCGGGGAGAATGGCGTGCGACAGCGCATCGCCCATCAGGCTCATGCGCCGCAGCAGCAGGAAGACGCCCAGCATGGTGGTGCTCAGCGACAGCGCCAGACACACCACCAGCGCCCGGCGCATAAAACCAAATTCAATAAAAGGCTGAAAGAAGGTGTGCCAGATCATGCCGACCTCGCATGACTGAAAGCCGGAAGTACCGCCCGGGTGACGCCCCAGCAGGCGCGTTGGGGAGTCAGCAGCAGCGTCTCGGGGAAAAAGTCGGCCACCCGCTGGTTATCATGCAGCACCGCCAGGATGGTCTGCCCCTGCTGATGCATCTCGAGGATCAATTCCATCAGTTCCCGGCAGGTCGCTTCGTCGATGCCGGTGAAAGGCTCGTCGAGCATCACCAGCGGCGCTTGCTGCACCATCACCCGGGCAAACAGCATGCGCTGAAACTGGCCGCCGGAGAGCGCCTCAATCGGCGATTTCGCCAGACCCGCCAGCCCGACCCGCTCCAGCACCGCGCTGATACGTCGCCGGGTATCGCCGCCCAGACCGCGTAGCAGCGACACGCCGGGCCATGCGCCCTGACTCACCACATCCTGCACGTTGAGAGGAAACTGCGACTCGAGGGCATGGCGCTGCGCCAGCCAGCCAATCACCGGCCGTTTCCCCTGCCAGCGCAGGCGGCCACTGACCGGTGGTAGAAACCCGGCGAGCGTTTTCAGCAGCGTTGATTTTCCGCAGCCATTGAGGCCAACGATTGCTGTCAGGCTGCCGGGGCATATCATCCCGCTCAACGGTGGGGTGATCGCCACCCCGTCATAGCCAGCGACCAGTTGCTCCAGCTCAATCATGGCAGCGCCACCGCCCACCAGGTCGCTAACCATAGCGCCACCAGCAGCACGCCTGCGATGGTCGCGCGCGTCGCGCCGGAGGCCATAAAAACTGATGTGAACATATTTCACCTCTTTTAATGTTATAACATAACAATACAGAAGCGAAAAAAGAATGTAAATCAGTGTCAGTGGGCAGAAATGTAACAAAGGTCAACAAGAGGCATGCGGGCGGGAAAAAACGAGAGGTTAAGCGCGGCCTCCCCGGCGTCATCCCCCGGTCGCGCTGCGCTTACCGGGGCTAGCAACCGGATACCGGACCGTAGCCCGGATAAGGCGCTGCGCGCCGCTATCCGGGGAGGCGCGGAATCTGTCAGTAACGTAGCCGCTGTGTTGCCGATGGGTGACAAGCTGTCATTGAACTCTCCCCTGGTCGCGCTGCGCTTACCGGGGCTACCAACCGGATACCAGACCGTAGCCCGGATAAGGCGCTACGCGCCGCTATCCG
>NZ_KV793005.1:0-93102 GCF_001808325.1 Klebsiella sp. HMSC16C06 | reverse complement strand
GCGCCGCTATCCGGGGAGGCGCGGAATCTGTCAGCCGGATGAAAATCAGTACCCGCCGCGGGCCTGCGAAACCGCCAGCCCCAGCTGCCAGACGGCCATCGCGTAGTGGGTGCTGTGGTTATAGCGGGTGATGGTGTAGAAGTTCGGCAGCCCGTACCAGTACTCATAGCCGGTGCCGACATCCAGCCGCAGCAGACTGGCCTGCTGATGGTTACCCAGCGGCTGGGTTGGGGTTAGCCCCGCCGCCGCCAGCTGCGACACGCTGTATTTGGTTTTGAAACCATTCTCCAGCCCCGGCGCCTGGCCCAGCGCCTGCACCGCCACCAGATCGCCGCTCACCCAGCCATGCTGTTTGAAGTAGTTGGCCACGCTGCCGATGGCATCCACCGGGTCCCACAGGTTGATATGGCCGTCACCGTTAAAATCGACCGCATACTGCTTATAGGAGGACGGCATAAACTGGCCGTAGCCCATCGCCCCGGCGAAAGAACCTTTCAGATCCAGCGGGTCGTCGCTTTCGCTGCGCGCCATTAACAGGAAGGTTTCCAGCTCCGACGAGAAGTATTCAGCGCGGCGCGGGTAGCTAAATGACAAGGTCGCCAGCGCATCAAGGATGCGGGTTTTGCCCATCACCCGACCCCAGCGAGTCTCCACGCCGATAATGCCGACGATGATTTCCGGCGGCACGCCATAAACCTGATAAGCGCGGTTCAGCGCATCCTGATACTGGTTCCAGAACACCACGCCGTTCTGCACATTATCCGGGGTAATAAACTGTTTCTTGTAGCGCAGCCAGGCGCCGGTCGGCCCGGTCGGCGGCAGGCCGGTCGGCGCCTGACGATCCATCAGCCGCAGGACGTAATCCAGGCGCTTAGCCTGCGACAGGATCTCCTGCAGCTGCTGTCTGTCGAAGCCGTGCTTCGCCACCATCTTATCGATGAACTGCGCCGCCGCCGGGTTGTTGGCGAAGTCGCCGCCCATCTGCATCACGTTATGCTGCGGTTCCAGCAAAAAGCCGCCGGTTCCACTCGCCATCTCCGTTTCCGCGGGGGTCTTGGGTTTGCTGCTGCAGGCAGCGAGGAGCACACAAAGGGGAAGTAAAGCCAGATAGCGACGCTTCAACATGGGAATTCCGTTTAACAAATTCAGCAAGGGATAATTATGGTAAAGCATGCGACGACCAACAAGAAAGCGACAATCCGTTTGTAGACAAAATAGTCCTTCATCGCCCCTTCCCTACATACTGCCATGCGCCTCATCGTTTCATCCTCTTGCCTTCAAACTTTCAAAATAAAATATTTATCTTTCATTTTGCGATCTATTTAACACTTTAAAACCTTTCAAAATGATTAAAATCAGCCTGCAGTTAGCAAGAAAAATAACACGCTGAAGGAGAGAACAATGATTGACGTCGTTACCCACGGCGCGGAGTGGTTTATCGGCCTGTTTCAGAAAGGCGGCGAGGTATTTACCGGCATGGTGACCGGGATCCTCCCCTTACTGATCAGCCTGCTGGTGATCATGAACGCGCTGATCAACTTTATCGGCCAGCAGCGGATCGAAAAGCTGGCGCAGCGCTGCGCCGGCAACCCGCTTACCCGTTACCTGCTGTTGCCCTGCATCGGTACCTTTGTCTTCTGCAACCCCATGACCTTAAGCCTTGGCCGCTTTATGCCAGAGAAGTACAAACCAAGCTACTACGCGGCGGCCTCCTATAGCTGTCATTCGATGAACGGGCTGTTTCCGCATATCAACCCCGGCGAGCTGTTTGTCTATCTCGGTATCGCCAACGGCCTCACCACGCTGGGCCTGCCGCTTGGCCCGCTGGCGGTGAGCTACCTGCTGGTTGGCCTGGTAACCAACTTCTTCCGCGGTTGGATCACCGACCTGACCACCTCTATTTTCGAGAAAAAAATGGCGATTCAGCTTGCCCGGAAAGTGCATCTGTCAGGAGCGACATCATGACCCGCATTCGTATTGAGAAAGGCACCGGCGGCTGGGGCGGCCCCCTTGAACTCGACGTCGTCGAGGGCAAAAAGATCGTCTATATCACCGCCGGCACCCGCCCGGCGATCGTTGACCGCATCGCCAGCCTGACCGGCTGGCAGGCGGTGGACGGTTTTAAAGAGGGCGAACCGGCGGAAAGCGACATCGGCGTGGCGATTATCGACTGTGGGGGTACCCTGCGCTGCGGGCTCTATCCCAAGCGCCGTATCCCTACGGTGAATATCCATGCCACTGGCAAATCGGGGCCGCTGGCGCAGTATATCGTCGAGGATATTTACGTCTCCGGGGTGAAAGAAGAGAACATCAAACTGCTGGAAGATAGCGGCGAGACGGCAGCGCAACCACTCCCTGCCGCGGGCCGCGATTATGACGCCAGCAAAAAGATCACCGAACAGAGCGACGGCCTGCTGGCTAAGGTCGGGATGGGGATGGGATCGGTGGTGGCGGTGCTGTTCCAGGCCGGACGCGACACCATCGACACGGTGCTGAAAACCATTCTGCCGTTTATGGCCTTCGTCTCGGCGCTGATCGGCATCATCATGGCCTCCGGCATCGGCGACTGGATTGCCCATGGCCTGGCGCCGCTTGCCAGCCATCCGCTGGGGCTGGTGACCCTGGCGCTGATCTGCTCCTTCCCGCTGCTGTCGCCGTTTCTCGGCCCCGGCGCCGTTATCGCCCAGGTCATCGGCGTGCTGATCGGCGTCCAGATCGGCCTTGGCAACATTCCACCGCACCTCGCCCTGCCCGCGCTGTTTGCCATTAACGCCCAGGCCGCCTGCGATTTTATCCCGGTAGGCCTGTCGCTGGCCGAGGCCCGTCAGGATACCGTGCGCGTCGGCGTGCCGTCGGTGCTGGTCAGCCGCTTCCTCACCGGCGCGCCAACCGTGCTGATCGCGTGGTTCGTTTCCGGATTTATTTACCAGTAAGAGGTTCCTGAAGATGACCGTCATTTACCACACCACCATTACCCGCATCGGCGCCTGCGCGACGATGGCGCTGGAAGAGCAGATGCTGATCACCTTCCGCGAGGGCGCCCCGGCGGATATCGAAGAGTATTGCTTTATTCACAACCACGGCGAGCTTGCCGGCCCCCTGACGCCGGGCGCAGAGCTGCAGCTCGGCGACAGGCGTTATCCGGTGACCGCCGTCGGCGAGGTCGCCGAACAAAACCTGCGCGAGCTGGGCCACATCACCCTGCGCTTCGACGGCCATCGTGAAGCGGAGTTTCCCGGAACCGTTCACGTCGCCGGCCCGGTGCCGGATGCTATCGCGACCGGCTGCGTACTGAAATTTGTTGCTTAGAAGGAGAGAAAGATGAATCAGGTTGCTGTTGTCATTGGTGGCGGACAAACCTTAGGAGAGTTTCTGTGCCGCGGTCTGGCCGCCGAGGGGTACCGCGTGGCGGTGGTCGATATTCAAAGTGAAAAAGCCAGCCGCGTCGCCCAGGAGATCAACGCTGAATATGGCGAAGGCACGGCATACGGCTTCGGCGCCGACGCCACCAGCGAAGCCAGCGTCACTGCCCTGGCTCACGGGGTGGATGAGATTTTCACGCGCGTCGATCTGCTAGTGTACAGCGCCGGGATTGCCAAAGCGGCGTTTATTAGCGACTTCGCGCTGGGGGATTTCGACCGCTCGCTGCAGGTGAACCTGGTGGGCTATTTCCTCTGCGCCCGCGAGTTCTCGCGGCTGATGATCCGCGATGGCATTAAAGGTCGCATCATTCAGATCAACTCGAAGTCCGGCAAAGTGGGCAGTAAGCACAACTCCGGCTACAGCGCGGCGAAGTTCGGCGGCGTCGGGCTGACCCAGTCGCTGGCGCTGGATCTGGCGGAGTACGGTATTACCGTCCATTCGCTGATGCTCGGCAATCTGTTGAAATCGCCGATGTTCCAGTCGCTGCTGCCGCAGTATGCCACCAAGCTCGGCATTGATGAGAGCGAAGTCGAGCAGTACTACATCGATAAGGTGCCGTTGAAACGCGGCTGCGATTACCAGGATGTGCTGAACGTGTTGATGTTTTACGCCAGCCCGCAGGCGTCGTACTGCACCGGGCAGTCAATTAACGTTACCGGCGGCCAGGTGATGTTTTAAAAGGTTCCCGGATGGCGCTGCGCTTATCCGGGCTACAAAAATGTCGGTCGGGTCAGGCGCTAGCCGCCACCCGACAAAAAACGGTACCCGGGTTTTACCCGGTACCCCACCTTCAGGAGACATTATGGTTACCACATTAATCACCGTCGCCGCTATCGCCTGGCTGACTCAGCTGGCTTTCGGCGGCTGGCAAATTCGCCGCTTCAATCGCGCTTTTGATAGCCTTTGCCAGCAGGGCCGCGTTGGCGTCGGCCGCTCCGCCGGGCGCTTTAAACCACGCGCGATTGTCGCTATCGCCGTCGATGAAAACGATCGTATTTGCGATACGCTGTTGATGAAGGGTCTCACCGTCTTCGCCAGCCCGCAAAAAATCCCCACGCTTAGCGGTAAACATCTCAAGGAATTGCAGCCTGATGTGATCTTTCCCAATGATCCGCTCTGTCAGAATGCACTATCATTAGCGCTTAATCCGAAACATGCATAATTTCGTTGTGAAAGTTAATATCTTGCGAAATTATCACTTCGAAACTTAAACGCAGGATACAACGCCTATGAAACCACGTCAGCGCCAGGCAGCCATTCTCGAGCACCTGCAATCGCAGGGCAAGTGCTCGGTCGAAGAGCTGGCGCAACACTTCGACACCACCGGCACCACTATCCGCAAGGATCTGGTGATTCTGGAGAATGCCGGGACCGTCATCCGCACCTACGGCGGCGTAGTGTTGAATAAAGACGAGGCCGACCCGCCTATCGACCACAAGACGCTGATCAACACCCACAAGAAAGCGCAGATTGCCGAGGCCGCCGTGCGCTACATCCACGATGGCGATTCAATCATCCTCGACGCCGGCAGCACCGTGCTGCAGATGGTGCCGCTGCTGAGCCGCTTCAATAACATCACGGTGATGACCAACAGCCTGCATATCGTCAACGCCCTTTCCGAGTTCGATAACGAGCAGACCATCCTGATGCCGGGCGGCACCTTCCGTAAAAAATCGGCTTCATTCCACGGCCAGCTGGCGGAAAACGCATTCGAACAATTCAGCTTCGACAAGCTGTTTATGGGCACCGACGGCATTGATCTGGTGGCGGGCGTCACCACCTTTAACGAGGTCTATACCGTCAGTAAGGCGATGTGTAACGCCGCCCGCGAAGTGATCCTGATGGCCGACTCATCCAAGTTTGGCCGTAAAAGTCCCAACATTGTCTGCGGCCTTGAACGCGTGGATAAATTGATTACCGATGCCGAGATTGACCCTGAATTCCAGCGGGCGCTGGAAGCCAAAGGTATTGAAGTCATTATTACTGGAGAACATCATGAGTAACTTTTTGTTAGAGGCCGGACGCCAGACCCTGATGCTTGAGCTGCAGGAGGCGAGCCGCCTGCCGGAACGCCTGGGCGACGACTTCATCCGCGCGGCGGAAACCATCATCCACTGCGAGGGCAAACTGATTGTCTCCGGTATCGGTAAATCCGGCCACATCGGTAAAAAGCTGGCGGCAACCTTCGCCAGCACCGGCACCCCGGCCTTTTTCGTCCATCCGGCGGAAGCCCTGCACGGCGATCTCGGTATGCTCGATAGCCGCGACGTGATGCTGTTTATCTCCTACTCCGGTAGCGCAAAAGAGCTGGATCTCATCGTGCCGCGGCTGGAAGAGAAATCCATTCCGCTGCTGGCGATGACCGGCAAATCCACCTCGCCGCTGGCGCTGGCGGCGAAAGCGGTGCTGGATATCGCCGTGGAGCGCGAAGCCTGTCCGATGCATCTGGCGCCGACCTCCAGCACCGTTAACACCCTGATGCTGGGCGACGCGCTGGCGATGGCGGTGATGCAGGCGCGCGGTTTCAATGAAGAAGATTTCGCCCGTTCCCACCCGGCGGGCGCCCTCGGCGCGCGTCTGCTGAATAAGGTGCATCACCTGATGCGCCGCGACGAAGAAGTGCCGCGGGTCGATGCCGGGGCCAACGTCATGGACGCCATGCTTGAACTCAGCCGAACCGGGCTCGGCCTGGTGGCGGTCTGCGATGAAACCAACCGCGTGCAGGGCGTTTTCACCGACGGCGACCTGCGCCGCTGGCTGGTTGCTGGCGGTACGCTCAACGATAGCGTCACTCGGGCGATGACCCGCAACGGCGTAACGCTGCAGGCGGAAAGCCGCGCGGTGGAAGCCAAAGAGCGACTGATGAAACACAAAATCAGCGCCGCGCCGGTCGTGGATGAAAACGGTCAACTGGTCGGCGCCATCAACCTGCAGAATTTTTACCAGGCGGGGATCCTTTAAGTCCCAGACGTTTCGCCAGCCGATGCAGGTTGGCGACGTCCAGTTCCAGCGCACGGGCGGTCGCCGCCCAGTTGCGCTGGTTCTCCTCCAGCGCGCGGCTAATCGCTTCCCGCTGAAAAGAGTCGGTCGCCTTGCGCAGATTGACCTTCTCTATCGCGGGTGCCGCTGCCACCGTCTCAGTCGGTAACATCGGCGCGGCCACCGCAAACTGGAAATGCTGCGGCTCCAGCACCACTTCATCGCCGGCCTGGGTGGCCCGCGCCAGCACCACCGCCCGGTGAATAGCATGCTCCAGTTCGCGCACGTTGCCCGGCCAGGACCACTGCTGCAGCCTGTTTCGCGCCGCCTCAGCCAAAATGACCCGCGCCAGCCCCATCCGCAGGCGGCACTGCTCACAGAAATAGCCCGCCAGCAGCACCACATCGTTCTCCCGTTCGCGTAGCGCCGGAACCGACAGCGGGAAGACGCTCAGGCGATGGTACAGATCGGCGCGAAAGCGCCCTTCCACCACCTCCTGGCGCAGATCGCGGTTCGTCGCCGCCAGCACCCGCACATCGACCCGCAGACTGCGGTCATCGCCGACGCGCTGAATATCGCCATACTGCAGCACGCGCAGCAGCTTCGCCTGCAACGCCAGCGACAGTTCGCCAATTTCATCAAGGAACAGGGTGCCGTTATCAGCCATCTCAAATTTACCGCTGCGGTTGCTGATAGCCCCGGTAAACGCCCCTTTCACATGGCCAAACAGCTCGCTCTCCGCCACGCTTTCCGGCAGCGCCGCGCAGTTGAGATAGACCAGCGGGTTAGCCGCCCGCGGAGAGCCCTGATGCACCGCCTTCGCCACCAGCTCTTTCCCGGTGCCGGTTTCGCCGCTGATCAGCACGTTTAAATCCGAGGCGGCGACGATATCGATCTCTTTTTTCAGCTGCAGCATGGGCGCCGACAGGCCGATAATCTCCTGACGCTCAGGCTGCGCGTCATTCACCGGTTGCACCGGCAACACATTTTGCGCCTCAAGGCGGGCGATGAGCAGCGCGTTATTCAAGGCGCCAGCCACCAGCGCGGCAATCAGCCGCAGCTCTTCATCGCTGAAGCTATCGAAACGGTCAGCATCCATGCCGTCAAGAGTCAGCGCGCCAATCAGCGTCTGCCCGGCAAACAGCGGCAGGCCAACGCAGGCGTGAACCTTCAGGCTCTCATGACCGGGGATCAGCCCGTCGTAGGGGTCGGGCAAGTCGCTATCCGCCGGGAAGCGCACCACATCCCCGGCGCGCGCAATCGCCTCAAGCCGCGGGTGTCCTTCCAGGGCAAAGCGCCGACCAAGCACATCCTGCGCCAGGCCATCGATCGCCAGCGGCACAAACTGATGCGCCTCATAGCGCAGCAGCGCCGAGGCATCGCAGCCGAGGATCTGCCGCAGGGTAGTAATCAGGCGCGAAAAACGGTCGGCATGACCGATATCGCTTTGTAAATCAATGGCGATTCTCGCCAACTCGTCGACGGAAAAACTCATTGCCGCTCCATTGTCATTTTGACAATACACATTGTCATAACGACTATTTTAACAATTGTCATTTTGACAGCAACTAAAATCAGTAAAAATTAAAAATAGCCAATTATCAATGAATTAAAAAGTTGGCACGCAACTTGATATAAGCCAATCAACTTACTTTGAACACACTGTATTGATTGAGGTTGCTATGTCTATTGCGGTTAAAAATAATATTCTTTGGGTTGGCCAACGCGATTGGGAAGTCCGTGATTTCCACGGCACCGAATATAAAACGCTGCGCGGCAGCAGCTACAACAGCTATCTCATCCGCGAAGAGAAAAACGTGCTGATCGATACCGTCGATCATAAATTCAGCCGCGAGTTCGTGCAGAACCTGCGCAGCGAAATCGATCTGGCTGACCTCGACTATATCGTCATTAACCACGCCGAAGAGGACCATGCCGGCGCGTTGACCGAACTGATGATGCAGATCCCGGATACGCCGATTTACTGCACCGCCAACGCCATCGACTCGATCAACGGCCACCATCATCATCCGGAGTGGAACTTCCACGTGGTGAAAACCGGCGATACTCTCGATATTGGTAATGGTAAACAGCTGATCTTCGTGGAAACGCCGATGCTGCACTGGCCTGACAGCATGATGACCTACCTGACCGGCGACGCGGTGCTGTTCAGCAACGACGCCTTCGGCCAGCACTACTGCGACGAACACCTGTTCAACGATGAAGTGGACCAGATTGAACTGTACGAACAGTGCCAGCGCTACTACGCCAACATCCTGACGCCCTTCAGCCGCCTGGTGACGCCGAAAATTACCGAAATCCTCGGCTTCAACCTGCCGGTGGATATGATTGCCACCTCCCACGGCGTGGTCTGGCGCGATAACCCGACGCAAATCGTCGAGAAATACCTCGAGTGGGCGGCGGATTACCAGGAAGATCGCATCACGATTTTCTACGACACCATGTCCAATAACACCCGTATGATGGCGGACGCCATCGCTCAGGGGATCACTGAAGTCGACCCGCGAGTAGCGGTAAAAATCTTCAACGTCGCCCGCAGCGACAAAAACGACATTCTCACCAATGTGTTCCGCTCGAAAGGCGTGCTGGTGGGCACCTCCACCATGAACAACGTGATGATGCCGAAAATCGCCGGGCTGGTGGAAGAGATGACCGGGCTGCGTTTTCGCAATAAACGCGCCAGCGCCTTTGGCTCACACGGCTGGAGCGGCGGCGCGGTAGACCGTCTGTCCACCCGCCTGCAGGATGCCGGCTTTGAGATGTCGCTGAGCCTGAAAGCCAAATGGCGCCCGGATATTAACGCGCTGGAACTGTGCCGCCAACACGGTCGCGACATCGCCCGCCAGTGGGCCCTCTCGCCGCTGCCGGTTGCTGAAGCAGCGACAACGCCGGAACAACAGGACTGCGCCTGTGCCGCCGCCGCGGCCGCCGATCTCGGTCCCATGATGCAGTGCAGCGTGTGCCAGTGGGTCTATGACCCGGCGAAAGGCGAACCTAACCAGGATGTACAGCCGGGTACGCCGTGGAGTGAAGTGCCGGACAATTTCCTCTGCCCTGAGTGTTCTCTTGGCAAAGATGTCTTTGACGTACTGGCGACGGAGGCAAAATGAGTGATGGCATCGTCATCATCGGCTCGGGCTTCGCGGCCCGCCAGCTGGTGAAAAATATCCGTAAGCAGGATACGCAAATCCCGCTGACGTTAATCGCCGCCGATAGCATGGATGAGTACAACAAACCGGACCTCAGCCATGTCATCAGCCGCGGGCAGAAGGCCGACGATCTGACCCTGCAAAGCGCCGGCGAGTTCGCCGAGCAGTACAATCTGCGTCTGTTTCCCCATACCTGGGTAAGCGATATCGACGCCGAAAACCGGTTAGTGAAGAGCCAGGATAACCAGTGGCGCTACGACAAACTGGTGCTGGCCACCGGCGCGACGCCGTTTATTCCTCCGGTGCCGGGACGCGAGCTGATGCTGACGCTGAACAGCCAGCGTGAATATGGCGCGGCGCAGAGCCAGCTGCACGACGCGAAGCGCGTGCTGATCGTCGGCGGCGGCCTGATTGGCTGTGAACTGGCGATGGATTTCTGCCGCGCCGGTAAAGCGGTAACGGTAGTCGACAATTCAGCCAGCGTGCTGGCGGCGCTGATGCCGCCGGAGGCCAGCAGCCGCCTGCAGCATCGGCTTACCGAGATGGGCGTACATCTGATGCTCAAGGCGCAGCTTGAGGGGTTAGAGCAAACCGCCGATGGCATTCGCGTCAGTCTCGATCGCCAGCGCGCGATAACCGTCGATGCGGTGGTGGCCGCCGCCGGCCTGCGCCCGGAAACGTCGCTGGCGCGCCATGCCGGATTGCAGATTAACCGCGGCGTGGTGGTCAATAATCAACTGCAAACCAGCGACCCGGCGATTTATGCGCTCGGCGACTGTGCGGAAATCAACGGTACGGTACTGCCGTTCCTGCAGCCGATTTTACTCAGCGCCATGTGCCTGAGTAAAAACCTGCTGGCGCAAACGGGCGAGCTCACCTTGCCGCCAATGCTGGTGAAAGTGAAAACGCCGGATCTGCCGCTGCATCTGGCCGGTGACACCCGCCGCGACGATCTGACGTGGAATATCGTGGCCGCCAAAGAGGGGCTGGTGGCGAAAGGCGTGGATGCCGAAAACCAGCTGCGGGCCTTTGTGGTGAGTGAAGACAAAATGAAGGAAGCCTTTGCGCTGCTCAAGCAACTGGTGAGGTGATGGTTTTCCCGGCTTGCGGCGTAAACGCCTTAGCCGGGCTACGGTATTGTCCTGGTAGCCCGGCTAAGCGCAGCGCAAGCCGGGAAAATAGCCAGGCTAGCGCGCCAAATTATCGTAGCCGCGCCAGCGATAATTAAGCACCGACAGCGCCCAACAAACGACGAACAACCCCACCACCACAAACCCGGCATCGCCGAGGTTATCGTTTAACGCCCCTACCCAACGCCACACCCCGCCGCTTAGGGCGAACTTATCCATTAACAGCCCCAGCGCTTCCAGGCCGCCGATAAACAGCGCCACCACCACCGAGGTGCCGGTGATGGTCATATTGTAATAGAGCTTGCGTTGCGGCTTGCTGAATGCCCAACCGTAGGCGCCGACCATCAGCACATTATCAAGCGTATCCACCAGCGCCATGCCGCTGGCGAACAGCGCCGGAAAGACCATTATCGACCAAATCGAAATGCCGCTCGACGCGCCGGCGGCGGAAATACCCAGCACGCCGATTTCGGTGGCGGTATCAAAGCCGAGACCGAACAAAAAGCCCACCAGATACATCTGCCAGCTGCGGCTTATCAGCCGGAAGGTTTTGCCAAACAGCCAGCTCATCATGCCGCCGCCGCTGACGATTTCGTCGCTGACCTTTTCACCGCGCTTCCACGCCTGGAAGCTGCGCCACACGCTGCGTAAAATCACCAGGTTGATAAAGGCCATCGCCAGTAAAAACAGGGCCGACACGGCGGTGCCGATGACGCTACCGGTGTCGTGCAGCCAGCTCATCTGCGCGCTGAAGGCCGTGGCGGTCGCGGCAATCGCCGCCGAGGCCAGCACCACAATCGATGAGTGGCCCAGCGAGAACCAGGCCCCGACAGCGAATGGCCGCCGCCCCTGCTGCATCATCTTCCGGGTCACGTTATCAATCGCCGCGATGTGGTCGGCATCAACTGCGTGGCGCAGGCCGTAGCCCCAGGCCAGCAGGCTGGCGGCCATCAGCGCGCCGCTGTCGCCAAAAGCCTGCAGCGCCCAGCACCAGGCCAGTAAATTCGCCGCGATCAACCCCAGCACCAGACCCGCGGCGCGCGGCTGCTGGCGTAAAACTGTCATTATCATGATTGTGTTCCTTGAGCCTGCCCGCGGGCGGCGGCGATCACCGCCTGACCATATGCGATTGCGCCGTCGCCGGCCGGCAACTGCTGCGCAAACAGCAGAGTAAAATCCGCCAGATAAAAGGTCAATCGCGCCGCCAGCAAGCGGTTATGCAGCACCCCGCCGGTGCAAACTATCGTGTCGATGCCGCGAGCGGTGGCGCAGTCGCAGGCCATCGCCGCCAGCCCACAGGCCAGGGCGTCATGGAAGGCCCAGGCTTTCTGCGCCGGGGTCGCCTGCCAGCCCAGCCATTGTCGCCAGAAGGTGGCTAAGTCCAGCACGTCGTCGCGCCACGGCAGCGTAACCGGGTGGCTGACGCCGGGGCAGCTGACGGCCAGCGCTTCCAGCCGACAGGCTGCTTCGCCTTCATAGCTCAGGCTCTCCGGCGCACAATCCAGCGCGCAGGCAACGGCATCAAACAGCCGTCCGCAGGACGAGGCGCGTGGCGCGTTAATGCCGCGATCGATGGCCTGCGCCAGCAGCGGCCAGTTGCGCTGGCGGAGGAGGGCGGTCTGCGGATAATCCTGCCAGTCAGGGACAAAGGCCAGGCACTGAGCCAGCAGATTTCGCCACGGCTGGCGCGCTGCCAGGTCACCGCCCGGCAGCGCGACGGCCGGCAACCCGCCAAGATGTTCGCACTGGCGATAGTTAACCCGCAGGCACTCCCCGCCCCACAGCGCGCCGTTCTCCCCCATGCCGATGCCGTCGAGGGTCAGGGCGATAACGTCGCCGCCGTCAAGCGGCCAGCGGTGCTCGGCCAGGCACGCCGCAGCATGAGCATGGTGATGCAGCACCGTCTCCACCGGCAGCGACAGGGACGCCGCCCACTGCGTTGAACGATAGCCGGGATGGGCATCAACCACCACCCGCTGCGGCACAAACGCGTAAATGCTTTGCATCAGTTGCAGGGTGCTGTGCCACTGCTGTTCAACGCCTTCCTCGCCAAGATCGCCAAAGTGCTGGCTCAGCAGCGCTTCGCTGCCGCGCGCCAGGCAGAAGGTATTTTTCATATCCGCGCCGAGAGCCAGTAGCGGCGGGATGTCTTGTAGCCCCGGCGGCAGCGGCAGCGCATCCGGAACGTAGCCCCGGGCGCGGCGCAGCATTTCACCGCTTGACCGCACCAGCGAATCATCCATTCGCTGCAGGATGTCGCGATTATGCAAGAGAAAGCCGTCGGCAATGTCGGCTAAGTCGTTGAGCGCCTGAGCATTACTTAACGCCGGCGGACGGCCGCTAAGGTTGCCGGAGGTCATGACGATGGGGCGCGCCAGGGCCTGCAGAAGCAAATGCTGCAGCGGATTAGACGGCAGCATCACCCCTACTTCCGCAAGTCCTGGCGCAATCTCGTCACACAGGCCGGAGACCTGCGCTTTAGCAATCAGTACGATGGGCGCCGCCGGGGAGCCCATCAGCGCCGCGGCGTCGGCGGGTAAGCCCGCCGCTGACGGCAACATCACCGCCAGCGGTTTCGCCGGACGGTGTTTCCTCGCCCGCAGCGTGGCAACGGCAGCGGGATTACCGGCATCGCAGGCCAGATGAAAGCCGCCGATGCCTTTTATCGCCACGATGTCGCCTGCCGCCAGCCGCGTGATGGCCGCCTGCAGCGCCGCCTCGCTGTTCAGCGTTTCCCCCTCTGCCCGCCATTCCAGCCGCGGTCCGCAGTCGGGGCAGGCCACCGGCTGGGCGTGAAAACGGCGATCCGCAGGATCGCGGAACTCCGCCTCACAAGGGGAACAGAGCGGGAACGGCGCCATTGCGGTGAAAGGCCGGTCGTAGGGCATGGCGCGGATAATGGTTAACCGCGGCCCGCAGTGGGTGCAGTTGATAAAGGGGTAGCGGTAGCGGCGCGCCCGGGGATCGTTCATCTCCGCGAGGCACGCCGGACAGGTCGCGGCATCGGGCACGATCTGAGTGCGCATGCATCCCGCCCCGCTCTCGCGGATGGTGAAATCCTTCGGCGTGGCCGTCCAGCAATAAGGGGTGCAGTCGGTGCTGTCGATACGCGCCAGCGGCGGGCAGTGGTCAGCCAGAGCGGCAGTAAAACCATCGTCGCCCCCGGCCAGCCGCACGAGGACGCCGTCACCGTCATTACAGACATCGCCGCAGCGGGCCTGCGTCCGGGCCAGCTGCCAGACAAAGGGGCGGAACCCCACCCCCTGCACTTTACCGCGAATGCGGATTTGCACCCCTTTCATGCCACGACTTACCAGGCCAGCGCCGTACGACGACGTTTCTCGATATTCATCTGCTCGAGTTTATTGCGGTCAACGCACACCAGGGCGTGCGTCGGGCAGACTTCCATGCAGGCCGGGCCGCTCTCGCGGTGGAAGCAGAGGTCGCACTTGTTGGCTTCGGCTTTTTCCGCCACGACGTTCAGTCCGGCGCCGCTATGGCGGATCACCGGGCGCACCACCACCTCCATCGCCCCGTACGGGCAGGCAACAACGCAGGTTTTGCAGCCGATGCAGCGCTCCTGCATCACATGGACAAAGCCTTTATCGCGGCTGATGGCGCCGTTCGGGCAGACGTTGGCGCAGGGGGCGTCTTCACACTGACGGCAGGCGGTCGCCGTGGAGACATTGACCCCTTTGATCACGTGAATACGCGGTTGAAAGGTGTGAGGCGTCAGGGCGGCGCAATCCTGATGTTCCTGATGGGACACCACGCAGGCCACTTCGCAAGTGCGACAGCCGATACATTTGCTCGCATCGGCGATAATGAAACGGTTCATCCATTTCTCCAGCAGTAAGAAGGTTAGGCGCCGGAGTATGCATAATACGTTCCAGTTTTTATATCATTGATAGTTAAGAGAATTAAATCGAACATTTGCTGTCATCGTCAGTAGTGACGATGACAGCTGACGACGTCAGGCACAGGGACCCGCCACCAGTGAATCACGCTCAATTAGCGCCCCGGGGAAACTCTGCTGAAAGTTGAATTCCCCACCATCCAGCATAAATATCAGCCGATTGATGCTCTCTTTAATCATCTCCGTCACCGGTACCCGAACGCTGGCGAGCGACGGCACCATATACGGCGCCAGCACAATATCGTCAAACCCCACCAACGAGACCTGATCCGGAACCTTTACGCCCAGCTGGTGAAGCTGCTTCATCGCCCCGATAGCCATATCGTCATTGCTCGCCACCAGCGCGCTGTAGGTCACCCCGCGCTGACGCAGGCTCTCCACCGCCGCCGCGCCGGTTTCCGGCGTCCAGCGCCCCTCCGCGATGAGCGCCTCGTTCAGGGCGATGCCGTGGCCAGCCAGCGCGTCTTTGTAGCCGGCAAGGCGTTCGACGCCGGTGGGTGAGTCAAGGGAGCCGGTAATAAAGGCGATATCGCGATGGCCAAGCGCAATCAGCCGCTCCACCACCCGCATCGCCGAGGCTTTTTGATCGGACCAGACACAGTGGCTGGCGTGGCGGCGCAGGCGGCGGTTAAGCACCATGATCGGCTGCGAGTGGTTCTCGACGATCTCGTCCATCTCGTCAACGGTGAGAAAGCGCGGGTAGATGATGATCGCATCGCAGCGCAGATCCAGCAGGTACTGGATCGCCTCCCGCTCCTCTTGCGCGCTGTGCTTGCCGTCGGCCAGGATCAGCTGTCGTCCCTTGTCTTCCGTCATCCGCGCCACGTGATACAGCAGCTCGCTGAAATAGACGCCGTGGTACAGGGTGTTGGTCACCACCAGGCCCAGGGTTTGCGTCGTTTTAGTCGCCAGGTTGCGCGCCAGCAGATTAGGCCGGTAGCCGCTCTCCGCCACCGCCTTAAACACCCGGTCTTTGGTCTCCTGACTGACATAGCCGTTGCCCGACAGTACCCGCGAAACGGTTGCCTTCGATACCCCCGCGCGCTTTGCGACCTCCAGCATCGTTGCCATGTGATTCTTCCTGTTGCAAAAGTTGCAGGCAGTGTACTGCACGTTTCCCGCTTTTACAGCATTCCCCTGTTCACCACCGCGATCCGGCTCACGGCGACGCTTCGCGATCAAAATCACAAAATTGAGATCATCTTTTTTTATTTCTTGTGAAATCAAATGAAACTCACCATGATTTTGTGGAACCGGTTTCCTATATAAACATGGTATCGCCCGGCGATGCGGCGCGGTAGCAGATCAGTACCCTATTGATAAACAGGATAAAATCCGATGTCGAAAAATTATGCAGCCCTGGCGCAACAGATAGTCGCGGCAATCGGCGGAGTCGATAACGTCGCCGCCGTGACCCACTGCATGACCCGTCTGCGCTTCGTGGTCAAAGACGACGAAAAGGTCGATAGCCCCACCCTGAAAGGCCTGACCGGGGTACTCGGCGTTGTGCGCAGCGATAACCAATGCCAGGTGATCATCGGCAATACCGTTTCCCAGGCCTACCGCGAGGTGGTGAATCTGCTGCCTGGCGACCTGCGCCCGGCTGAGCCGCAGGGCAAAGCGCCGCTAACCCTGAAACGCATCGGCGCCGGGATCCTTGACGCGCTGATCGGTACCATGTCGCCGCTGATCCCGGCGATTATCGGCGGATCGATGGTCAAGCTGCTGGCGATGATCCTCGAGATGAGCGGCGCGCTGCCGAAAGGCTCGCCGACGCTGATACTTCTGGCGCTTATCGGCGATGGCGCATTTTTCTTCCTGCCGCTGATGGTGGCCGCCTCCGCGGCGGTGAAATTCAAAATCAATATGTCGCTGGCTATCGCCATCGCCGGGGTGCTGGTGCATCCCGGGTTTATCGAATTGATGGCCAAAGCCGCCCAGGGCGAACACGTTGAATTCGCCTTTATTCCGGTTACCGCGGTGAAATACACCTATACAGTGATCCCGGCGCTGGTGATGACCTGGTGCCTGTCGTATATCGAGCGCTGGGTGGATCGCATTACCCCGGCGGTGACGAAAAACTTCCTTAAGCCGATGCTGATCGTGCTGATCGCCGCCCCGCTGGCGATCCTGCTGATTGGCCCGCTGGGGATCTGGATCGGTAGCGCCATTTCCGCGCTGGTGTATACGATCCACAGCTATCTCGGCTGGCTGTCGGTGGCGATCATGGGCGGGCTGTGGCCACTGCTGGTGATGACCGGGATGCACCGCGTCTTTACGCCAACCATCATTCAGACCATCGCCGAAACCGGCAAAGAGGGCATGGTGATGCCATCGGAGATCGGCGCCAACCTGTCGTTGGGCGGATCGTCGCTGGCGGTGGCGTGGAAAACCAAAAACCCGGAGCTGCGCCAGACGGCGCTGGCCGCCGCTGCATCGGCGATTCTGGCCGGGATTTCCGAACCGGCGCTGTACGGCGTGGCGGTGCGCCTGAAGCGCCCGCTGATCGCCAGCTTAATCAGCGGCTTTATCTGCGGCGCGGTGGCGGGAATCGCCGGTCTGGCCAGCCATTCGATGGCGGCGCCAGGGCTGTTTACCAGCGTGCAGTTTTTCGATCCAGCCAATCCGATGACTATCGTCTGGGTATTTGGCGTGATGGCGCTGTCGGTGGTGCTGTCGTTTGCCCTGACGCTGATCCTCGGCTTTGAAGATATTCCCGTTGAACAGGCCGCTGCCGACGCCAGAGCGCGCCAGGCCCGGGCCCAGGCATCCCACGCCTGAACACACAATTGATAATGAGGTAATGCATGGCGAGTTTCCCACAGGGATTTTTATGGGGCGGCGCACTGGCCGCCAACCAGTCTGAAGGCGCTTATCTTGAAGGCGGTAAGGGGCTGACCACCGTGGATACCCTCCCCCACGGCGCTCACCGCCTGCCGGTAAAATTAGGCCTGGAGAAGCGCTTTACGCTGCGTGAAGACGAATTTTACCCCAGCCATGAGGCGATCGATTTTTACCATCGCTATAAAGAAGATGTTGCCCTGATGGCCGAGATGGGGTTCAGCGTCTTTCGCACCTCCATCGCCTGGAGCCGCCTGTTCCCGCGCGGCGACGAGCAGCAGCCGAATCCGCAGGGCATCGCCTTCTATCGCTCACTGTTTGAGGAGTGCAAAAAGCACGGTATCGAGCCGCTGGTCACGCTGTGTCATTTCGACGTGCCGATGCATCTGGTGATGGAGTACGGCTCCTGGCGCAACCGCAAAATGGTGGATTTTTTCAGCCACTACGCCCGCACCTGCTTTGAAGCTTTTGACGGTCTGGTGAAATACTGGCTCACCTTCAATGAAATCAACATCATGCTGCACAGCCCCTACTCCGGCGCCGGGCTGGTGTTTGAAGAGGGTGAAAATCAGGAGCAGGTGAAGTACCAGGCCGCGCATCACGAGCTGGTGGCCAGCGCGCTGGCGACAAAAATCGCCCATGAGATTAACCCGCAAAATCAGGTCGGCTGCATGCTGGCGGGCGGCAATTTCTATCCTTACTCCTGCAAGCCGGAAGATGTGTGGATGGCGCTGGAGAAGGACCGCGAAAATCTGTTCTTTATCGACGTCCAGGCGCGCGGCGCCTATCCGGTGTGGGCCGCGCGGGTGTTCCGGGAAAAAGGGGTCACGATTGCGAAACAGCCGGGCGATGACGAGATCCTCAAAAACACCGTCGATTTCGTCTCCTTTAGCTACTACGCGTCGCGCTGCGCCTCGGCGGAGATGAACGCCAGCAACACCAATGCCGCCAATATCGTCAAGTCGCTGAAGAACCCGCACATCCCGGCCAGCGAATGGGGCTGGGGCATCGACCCGCTGGGCCTGCGCATCACCATGAACATGATGTACGACCGCTATCAGAAACCGCTGTTCCTGGTGGAAAACGGGCTTGGCGCCCGCGATGAGATCGATGCCAATGGCGACATCAATGACGACTATCGCATCAGCTACCTGCGCGAGCACATCAGGGCAATGCGCGACGCTATCGGCGACGGTATTCCGGTGCTGGGCTACACCAGCTGGGGCTGCATCGATCTGGTCTCAGCGTCAACCGGCGAGATGAGCAAGCGCTACGGCTTTGTCTATGTCGATCGCGACGATGCCGGCAACGGCACCCTGGCGCGTAAGCGTAAAAAGTCATTCTTCTGGTACCAGAAGGTGATAGCCAGCAACGGCGCCGATCTCGACTAAGCGTCCTCGCCCACGCGCGCCCATTCCCCGCGATAAACGGGGGACGGGCGTCTGCTTTCTGTTGCATCTATTACATGCTTTTTTCTCGAGCCTGATTCCAGTTTCTGGTTTGCCTCCTGTTCACAATAACTGGTATTTTATCCAGTACTTTTACAGGGGTATCTTCAGCAAGGAGCACATCATGAGCGCACAGCACACTACCGCAGCCAGAGGGATAGCCAGGGCCATTCGCCAGTTAACCGTGGGATATGTCAGAAAACGCCATGAGGACCGCAAAACGCGGGAGACGCGGCGCTACACCCGCCACGCAGCCCTGAGCCTGAACGGCGACTGGCTGGAGCAGGCGGGGTTTCCGGTCGGCACGCAGGTCAGAGTCTCGGTGTCGCCCGGGAAATTAGTGATAGAGAATCTTGATCTGGCGCCGCCGGGAACGGGGCTCCCGGCAGGTCAGTCGTGCGCCGGCGGAGAGCCCGGTTCGCCGCTGGGTTAATCGTCTGCGGCCTCCAGCCGGGCAAAGCCGCCCTGGCCCTGCCAGTCTGTCAGCTGCTGGTACACCCGGGCAACGGCCTCTTTTACCGGCTGGGTCATCGGATAATAAAAACCGACGATATCCGGCTGAATGCCGAGGAAAATCACCTCGCCGACGTCCTCTTTCAGCTGATCGACCAGATAGTTGAGCGGCATGTTATGGGTGGTCATCATAAACATCTCGGCGATATCGTCGGGATCGATGACGCGAATGTCACCGGGGTTAAGGCCCATGTCGGTGGCATCGACAATCAGCAGGCGTTCGGGGCGTAATTCGCGGATCGCCACGATGTCGTTTTCCGGCGCGCTGCCGCCGTCGATGACCACCCACTGGCCGGCCGGGTTCGCCGCGCACATCTCCGCCAGCAGCGGGCCGGCGCCGTCGTCGCCCATCATGCTGTTGCCAACACAGAGTAAAACGTCAGTCACGTAATCTCCTCACCATCAGGTAGATGGCGCTCTCCTGGTGAATATCATGCAGCATGCTGAGCAGGGTTTTGCTCCACGCCTGCTGCTGCGGGGTCTGCGCGGACTGCGCTTTATCAAAGGCGTTGGCCAGCATCGCCACATGGCTGCTGTCGATGACGATTTCGCCATACTTCGGCACGCCCTCCATTTTGCGCCGCGCGGCGCTCCCGGCCTCAAGGGTGGCGATCCATGCCAGATACGCCTCCCACGGGCAGCTCAGCGCCGCCTCGAGACAGTCGATGACGCCGAGGTGGTGGCCAATCGCCAGGCTGTAATAGACCACCTGCTGCGCCTGATCCGGCGTGGCGTCGTTCTCATCAATAAATTTACGGCTCAGCTGACTGAACACCACCGTCTCGCTCATCGGATACGCGCCCCCTCGACCACCTGGTTGAGATGGGTGACGATCTCGGTCAGACGCGGATCTTTCTCCGCCTCCAGCCAGCGCAGCACCTGGCTGTCGCCCTGGCCGAGCAGACGCATATAGTCGTCAGCAATCTGCCGGCCATAGCGATAGCCCGCCAGACGCCGCGCTTCGCGATCGATGCGCACCCGCAGGGGCTGCACCATATCGGCATGCAGCAGCTCGGTCGGCTGTTCGTCGAGTTCGCCTGGCAGACGAGCATGGATTTTCTGCTCCAGCAGGCCGAGGGCCATGGCGAAGCCGTACAGGGTGGCGGCGGGCGTCGGCGGGCAGCCCGGAATATAGACATCGACCGGTACGATTTTATCGGTACCGCCCCAGACACAGTACAGGTCGTGGAAGATGCCGCCGCTGTTGCCGCAGGCGCCGTAGGAGATACAGATCTTCGGATCCGGCGCCGACTGCCAGGCGCGCAGCGCCGGGGAGCGCATGGCGCGGGTCACCGCCCCGGTAAACAGCAGGATATCGGCATGGCGCGGCGAAGGCACCACCTTGATCCCGAAGCGTTCAGCGTCGAACAGCGGCGAAAGGGTGGCGAAGATTTCAATTTCGCAACCGTTGCAGCCGCCGCAGTCGACGCGGTAGACGTAGGCCGAACGTTTAATTTTCTTCAGCAGCGAGGCCTTCATGCTGGCGATGGATTCATCCACCGTCATCGGCACGGGAATGCCGTTTTCATCGCGCGGGCCAAGTAAAGTACTCATCAGCTGGCCTCCCTCATATGGCGGGTCAGTTCAATACGATCGGACGGCACCAGGCATTTCTGGCGCTTGCATTCCGGGCAGGTTTCGAAGCTTTCGCGGTGCAGCTCGGCGCGGGTATCGCCGTTATGCTTGAGCAGCGCGATGGCGTAGTCGATCTCCTTCTGCACCGCGAACGGACGCTGGCACTCCCGGCAGTGGCAGATAGCGAAGCGCGACTGCTGGAGGAAATCCTCTTTCTTCCACACCGCCAGCTCATACTCCGGCGACAGCTTAATCGCCGCCGTCGGGCACACCTCTTCACAGCGGCCGCAGAAGATGCAGCGCCCGAGGTTGAACTGCCACGCCAGCTGTTTAGTGGCCAGATCGGTCTCGACCGTCAGGGCGTTCGACGGGCAGGCGTTCACGCAGGCCGCGCAGCCGATACACTGCTGCGGCGTATGCTCCGGCTTGCCGCGGAAGTTTTTGTCCACTGGCATCGGCTCCAGCGGGTAGGCGTGCGTCGCGGTGCCGGTCTTAATAACTTTTTTAATAAAGGTAAACATGGCGATTCCTTATTTCAGCGGCGAGTTTTTACGCTCGATGCTGTAGCGCTCCAGCTCTTTGTACGGCACCACTTTGCTCTTCTTCTTGCGTACGTCGACAACGGTCATGCGGTCGGTACAGGAGTAGCACGGGTCGAGGCTGCCGATGATCAGCGGCGCATCGGAAACGGTGTTGCCGCGCAGCATATAGCGCAGGGTCGGCCAGTTGGCGTAGGTCGCCGCCCGGCAGCGCCAGCGATACAGTTTCTGGTTGTCGCCGGTCATGCTCCAGTGGATATCGTCGCCGCGCGGCGCCTCGGAGAAGCCCAGTGCGAAGCGGTGCGGAATATAGGTGAACCCTTCCACCATCAGCGGGCCGCCCGGCAGGTTATCGAGACCGAAATCAATCATATTCAGCGCGGTATAAACCTCGTTGATCCGCACCTTGAGGCGAGATATCACGTCGCAACCCTGCTCGCTGTGGACTTCCATCGGCAGCAGGCCGTAGCCGACAAACGGGTGGTCGGCGCGGGTGTCGCGGGCGTGGCCGCTGGCGCGCACCATCGGGCCGACGTTACTAAAGTCGCGGGCGATTTCCGGATCCAGACGGCCAATACCGACGGTACGCTGTTCCATATTCGGCGTGCTGAGCAGCATATCCACCAGCTCCTGCACGTCGCGGCGCATCTGCTGCGCCAGCTGACGGGTCTGGATCATGTCCTCTTTCAGCAGGTCGCGGCGGATCCCGCCGATCAGGTTCAGGCCGTAGGTTTTACGCGCGCCGGTGAGAATTTCCGCCATCTTCATTGAGGTTTCGCGCACGCGGAAGAACTGCATAAAGCCGGAGTCAAAGCCGGTAAAGTGGCAGGCCAGACCGAGGTTCAGCAGGTGCGAGTGCAGGCGTTCCACCTCCAGCAGAATGGCGCGGATCATCTGCGCCCGCTCCGGCACCACGATGCCCATCGCGTTCTCCACCGAGGTGGTGTAAGCGGTACTGTGGGCGAAGCCGCAGATGCCGCACACCCGGTCCGACAGGAAGGTCACTTCGTTATAGCCCATGCGGGTTTCCGCCAGCTTTTCCATCCCGCGATGGACGTAGAACAGGCGGTAGTCGGCATCGATAATGTTCTCGCCGTCAACGAACAGGCGGAAGTGGCCAGGTTCATCAGAGGTGACGTGCAGCGGGCCGATCGGCACCACGTTGTTTTTCTTGCTGCCGAGCTCGTTAATGAACTCGTAGGTTTCCGCGTCGGTGGTCGGCGCCGGACGCTGGCGATAGTCCATGCTGTCTTTGCGCAGCGGATAGAGTTCGTCCGGCCAGTCGTCCGGTAGCACCAGACGACGTTCGTCCGGCAGGCCGACCGGCACCAGGCCGTACATATCGCGCACTTCGCGCTCGCCCCACACCGCCGCCGGGACACGCGGCGTCACCGACGGGTATTCCGGTTTGTTGGCGTCCACTTCCACGCGCACGGTGATCCAGCATTTGGTGCCCTGCTCCATCGACAGCACGTAATAGACCGCGTAGTGGCCGTTGAGCTTACGTTCATCGTTGCCGAACAGCACCGACAGCCAGCCGCCCTGCTGGTAGTAGAGAAACTCCACCACTTCCGGCAGGTAGTTGACCTTCACGGTGATGGTTAACTGGTCTTTGGTCTGCCAGGCTTCGTCCAGCACCACGCCCGGAAAGGCCTGGTGCAGCGCCGCAAGATAGTGTTGACCGATTTTTTCTTCAGACATGCTCAAACTCTCTTAATCACGCCACCAGCAAGGAGACGAAAGCTAAAAAGGCGAAACCAAACCCGGCCCAGGTGACGCGGGAGGTGGCACAAAAACGCAGACGCGCCATGCTGTTTTCAAACAACGCGATAATCAGCACCCCGACTACCAGCTTGACGACAGCGACCACCAGCGCCAACAGCAGGCCGCCGACGCTGAAGCTGGTCATCTGGCCCCACGGGAAAAAGACCCCGACAAACATCTGCAGCACCACCAGCTGTTTGAGGCTGATGCCCCACTTCAGGATGCCAAAGCCGCTGCCGCTGTATTCCGACAGGGGGCCCTCCTGCAGCTCCTGCTCCGCTTCCGCCAGATCGAACGGCAGTTTGCCCATCTCGATAAAGGTGGCGAAGGCGCAGGCGCACAGCGCCAGAATCAGTGGAATGCTGTGCGCCGCCGGCCAGTGGTAAAGGGTATCGGTGATGGTGCTGATATGGGTCGAGCCGGCGACCTGCGCCGCCACCCACAGGCCCAGCAGCAGGATCGGCTCCACCAGCACGCCGAGCATCGCTTCGCGACTGCTGCCCAGCGCGGTAAACGGGCTGCCGGTGTCCAGACCGGAAATAGCAAAGAAGAAACGGGCGATGGCGAACAGGTAGATCAGGGTGATGAGATCCCCGAGCACCGGCAGCGGAGAGTCCACCGTCACCACCGGCAGCGCGGTGGCGATGGTCAGCATCACGCCGACCATGACGTACGGCGTCAGGCGGAACACCCAGCCAGAGGCGTCAGGACCGACGCTCTGACGGCCCAGCAGTTTCAGGATATCGCGATACTCCTGCAGTACCCCCGGTCCGCGGCGGTTATGCAGCCGCGCGCGGGCGACGCGAACGATCCCGGACAACAGCGGCGCGACGGCAAACAGCACCAGCGCCTGTAGCAATGCAATTAACAGACTCATTCTCAGGCTCCTCGCGAAATGACAATCACCACCAGCACCGCCAGCTCAACCAGCGCGATCCCGCGCAGCAGCGCCGGCGCCGAGGCCGATTGCCAGCCCGGCACCAGACGCACCGGGTTCAGCCAGTGACGCAGCTTCAGCAACGGCGCAAAGGCCTCTTTCACCGGCATGGCAAAGCCGTGGGCCGTTACCACCATCGACTGCTCGTGGTCGTAACCGCAGACCCACGCCGCGCCGCGCGAGCGCGCCGCCAGGCGATCGCCTTTAAAGAAGATCATCAGCAGGAACGGCAGCAGCGGGCAGGCGATAAGCAGCAGCGCGATCATCGGCTGCGATACCACGCTCGATACCTGAGCCTGCACCGGGAAGGCGCCGCTCACCAGCGGCAGCAGCCACGGCGCGGCGATGCCGCCAACGAGGCAGAAGACCGCCGCCAGTATTACGCTCAGGGTCATCAGCCAGGGGGCGCAGGTGGCGTTTTCCGCCTCTTTCGTCCGCGGCGCGCCGAGGAAGGTCACGCCATAGACTTTCGCCATACACATCACCGCCAGTGCGCCGGTGATCGCCAGGCCGACGGCCAGCAGCGGCCCCAGCAGACGGCCAATAAACAGGTCGCCGGTGCTCATTTTGAAGAAGGACTGGTAGATAACCCACTCGCCGGCGAAGCCGTTCAGCGGCGGCAGGGCCGCCATTGCCATCAGTCCTACCAGCATGGCGAGGGAGATCAACGGCATTTTTTTACCGATGCCGCCCAGCTTCTCGATATCGCGATGGCCGGTACGGAACCACACCGCCCCGGCGCCGAGGAACAGCGTGGTTTTGAACAGGCTGTGGTTAATCAGGTGATACATACCGCCGATAAAACCCAGCACCATCAGCGTGCTGTTGCGGGTTGCCACGCCGGTAACAAAGGCGCCCAGCCCCAGCAGGATGATGCCGATGTTCTCGAGGGTGTGATAGGCCAGCAGACGCTGAATGTTATGCTCCATCAGGGCATACAGCCCGCCGATAAAGGCGGTGATCATCCCCAGCGCCAGCAGCATGACGCCCCACCACAGCGGCGGCACGCCGCCGGCCAGCGAGACGGTCAGCATGCCGTAAAGACCGACCTTCATCACCACGGTGGAAAACAGCGCGGCGGCTGGCGCGCTGGCCCCGGCGTGAGCCTGCGGCGCCCAGCCGTGCAGCGGGATCGCCCCGGCCAGCAGGGCGAAACCCACCAGCCCCGGTAGCCACAGCAGCGGGTTCTGCATCATATCCACCGCCTGCAGGTTGATCTGCGCCAGCTCGAGGGTGCCGTAGGTCGACCACACCAGCCAGCAGGTCCAGGCCATCAGCAACGTGCCGAGACGCCCCAGGGCAAACCACAGCTTACCGGAAGCGGCGCAGCCGGTGAGAAAGGCCGCGCAGAGCGCCATGATCTCCGCCATCACCACCAGCGAACCGATATTGGTCACCACCACCGCGCAGGTGGCGGCGGCCAGCAGCAGGTTGACCAGCAGGCCGTTGGCCTTCACCTGCGGATGGCGATGCCAGCTAATATTGAACAGCGACACCGGCAGCGCCGACAGGCCGATGGCCAGCAGCCACAGCGCGTTGACACCGCCCACCCGCATCGTCAGATGCAGAAACTGCAGCATGCCGCCGTGGATCCGTTCCGGCATCAAGAGCGCGGCGCCGCCGGCAACCACCAGCATGGCGCTGGCCACCGCGCCGCCGATCCCGGCAATAGCGCCGCTGAGCGGTTTACGCATGGCAAACACAAAGGCCAGCACGGCGCTGGCGGCGTACCACATCACCGCCTGATTGACTAATCCCATTACACTCATTCCCTCTCCCCCTGTTGCGCCTGGAACAGCGACAAGTCGCCAAGGTCGGTATTAAAGGTCAGCTGGCGTTTACGCTTGCTGGCCTGGGCGATATCCCGGCTATCCACCAGCATCAGCGCGTTGGTCGGGCAGGTCCGCACGCAGGCCGGGCCCTGGTCATCGAAGTGGCAGAGGTCGCATTTCACAGCAATGGCGCGCACGCCGGGCACCCAGTCGAGCAGCGAGCTGACGCGGGCCGGCGCCGGCGGCGCGGGGGGCGCCAGTCGGGTATTGGCATTGGCCGGAATATCCAGCGGACGGCTGCCGGAAAATTCGATGGCGCCAAACGGGCAGGCGATGCCGCACAGTTTGCAGCTTACGCACAGGCTCTCGTTGAGCTGGACGGCGCCATCGACGCGCTGGATGGCGTTAACCGGGCAGACGGTGGCGCAGGGGGCATCTTCGCAGTGGTGGCACATCTGCGGTGCCGATTCTTTTTCATTACGCATCACCTGCAGCCGCGGCATAGCCTGCAGGCCGTGCTGGCGATGCGTCTCAGAGCAGGCGGCTTCGCAGGTGCGGCAGCCGATACAGACAGTGGAGTCAGCAATTACAAAACGGTTCACCGGGTCATCCTCGGGTGAAAGTCATTTTTGACGAAATCAGGTTGCGCAGGTGTCATTTTCGACACGTGTCGACACCTCGCGATCAGTGGGTCAGGGCCAGATGGCTTAAATCCACCGGTTGGTCTTGCTCCATGGCGTCATACAGACGGTCATAGACGGTGGCGATAATCGCCAGATAGTGCTCCAGCACCTGGTCGCGGGAGCGGTTGCTGATCCGCCCGTCCACCGTGCCATCTGCCGCCAGAGTGGCCTGAGCAATCAGGTACTTATCACCGCCGCCTTTGTTTTCGACGTAGTATTCGATGGTGTGGCTGTTAAAGCCTTCCGCCAGCGCGACAAACACCTGAAAATGGCCGAACAGCACGAAGCACAGCTCTTTATCCGGCGCGCAGCTCATCGCGTGATGCAGGCGGGCCTTCGACAAGGTGATCCCCTGAACCAGCGAGTTACAGTAGATGTGCCACTGCTCCTGCTGCTGCCGGTGACGGTCGGCGATGTAATCCGCCTTTTCACTTATTTCCCAAATAGTCATATCGGTTTCTCCGTTGCATGAGATGCACCCTCTAAGCATTTTTCATGCCAGGTTTTATTTAATTGATTTAACTATGTTTTTGTATTCATCCCTGCCGACGTGACATGTCGATGACAGCCCCGGGGCGTCGACATCGACATCGACGGCCACGACGATTTCATTCTGGCATCGTTATTGCATACAAGGCGCATTGCGATACGGAGGCGACTATGCACGAAATCACCCTCAGCCAGCGGGCGCTGGAAATTATTGAACAACAGGCGCAGCAGGCCGGCGCGCGACGGGTGACCGGCGTGTGGCTCAAGGTCGGCGCATTTTCCTGCGTGGAAGCCAGCGCCCTGACCTTCTGCTTTGAGCTGGTCTGCCGCGGCACGCTGGCGGAGGGGTGCGAACTGCATATCGCCGAACAACAGGCTGAATGCTGGTGCGAACGCTGCCAGCAGTACGTCCATCTTGTCTCGCAGCACGTCCGCCGCTGCCCGCTCTGCAATAACGACCAGCTACAGATCGTGGCGGATGACGGCTTACAGATTCAGCGTTTAGAACTGGAGTAAACTATGTGTACAACATGCGGCTGTGGCGAAGGCAACCTCTATATTGAAGGAGACGAACGAAACCCGCATTCCGCGTTCCGCAGCGCCCCCTTCGCGCCCGCCCCACGCCAGACGATGACCATCACCGGTGTCAAAACCGATCACTTCGCCCCCACCCGCACGCCAGAGGGCGACCTGCATTACGGCCATGGCGAGGCTGGGACTCACGCCCCGGGGCAGAGCCAGCGGCGGATGCTGGAAGTGGAGATCGACGTGCTGGATAAAAACAACCGTCTGGCGGCGCGCAACCGCGCACGCTTTGCGGCGAAACAGCAGCTGGTGCTGAATCTGGTTTCCAGCCCCGGCTCCGGTAAAACCACCCTGCTGACCGAAACCCTCACCCGGCTGAAAGGACGCGCCGACTGCGCGGTGATTGAAGGCGATCAGCAAACGGTCAATGACGCCGCCCGCATTCGCGCCACCGGCACCCCGGCGATTCAGGTCAATACCGGGAAAGGCTGCCATCTCGACGCCCAGATGATCGCCGACGCCGCCCCGCGTCTGCCGCTGGCTGACCACGGCATTCTGTTTATCGAAAACGTCGGCAACCTGGTCTGCCCGGCCAGCTTTGATCTCGGCGAACGCCATAAGGTGGCGGTGCTGTCGGTCACCGAAGGCGAAGACAAACCGCTGAAATATCCACATATGTTTGCCGCCGCCAGCCTGATGCTGCTCAACAAAGTCGACCTGCTGCCGTATCTCAATTTCGAAGTTGAGAAGTGCCTGGCCTGCGCCCGTGAGGTCAATCCGCATATTGAGATTATTCTCCTCTCGGCCACCAGCGGCGAAGGCATGGAGCAGTGGCTCACCTGGCTGGAGACGCAGCGATGTGCATAGGCATTCCGGGACAAATTTGCGCCATCGACGGCGTGCTGGCGAAGGTGGAAGTCTGTGGCATTCAGCGCGACGTCGACCTGACGCTGGTGGGCGCCGTTGACGAGCAGGGTCAGCCGCGTCTCGGCCAGTGGGTGCTGGTGCACGTTGGGTTCGCCATGAGCGTGATCAATGAAGCCGAAGCGCGCGACACTCTCGAGGCGCTGCAAAATATGTTCGATGTGGAGCCGGACGTCGGCGCGCTGCTGTATGGCGAGGAGCGATAATGCGTTACGTTGACGAATACCGCGCCCCCGAACAGGTGATGCAGCTGGTGGCGCATCTTCAGCAGCGTGCGCGTCTGCTGCCGCACACCGCCGCGCGACCGCTACGCATCATGGAGGTCTGCGGCGGCCATACTCATGCCATTTTTAAATTCGGGCTCGACCAGCTGTTGCCGGAGAATATCGAATTTATTCATGGGCCAGGCTGCCCGGTGTGCGTCCTGCCGATGGGGCGCATCGATGCCTGCATTGAGATTGCCAGCCGTCCGGGGGTCATCTTCTGCACCTTCGGCGACGCCATGCGCGTGCCAGGTAAAAACGGCTCGCTGCTGCAGGCGAAATCCCGCGGCGCCGATGTCCGCATCGTTTACTCGCCGATGGACGCCCTGCGGCTGGCGCAGCAAAACCCGCAGCGTGAGGTGGTCTTTTTCGGCCTCGGTTTCGAAACCACCATGCCCGCCACCGCCCTCACCCTGCGTCAGGCGCGGGAGCGCAACGTCGATAACTTCTACTTTTTCTGCCAGCACATCACCCTGCTGCCGACCCTGCGCAGCCTGCTGGATCAGCCGGACAACAGTATCGACGCCTTTCTCGCCCCGGGCCACGTCAGTATGGTGATCGGCACCGAAGCCTACGGCTTTATCGCCAGCGACTATCATCGTCCTTTAGTGGTCGCTGGTTTCGAACCGCTTGATCTACTGCAAGGCGCGGTGATGCTGGTTGAGCAGACAATAGCGCAGCGCAGCGATGTGGAAAATCAGTACCGTCGCGTGGTGCCGGATGCCGGCAACCCGCTGGCGCAGGCGGCGATGGCCGACGTCTTTCGCCTGGATGGCGACAGCGAATGGCGCGGCCTGGGGGTCATTAGCGACTCCGGCGTGCAGCTTACGCCAGCCTATCAGCGCTTCGATGCCGAGGCGCATTTCCGCCCGGCGCCGCAGCGCGTGTGCGACGACCCGCGGGCCCGCTGCGGCGAGGTGCTGACCGGCCGCTGTAAACCGCACCAGTGCCCGCTCTTCGCCCGCACCTGCAATCCGCAAAGCGCCTTTGGCGCGCTGATGGTCTCCTCAGAAGGGGCCTGCGCCGCCTGGTATCAATATCGCAGTCAGGAAAATGAAGCATGAAAAGCGTCCAGTTAGCTCACGGTAGCGGCGGTCAGGCAATGCAGCAGCTGATCGGCGACCTGTTTATGCAGGCCTTCGCCAACCCCTGGCTGGCGGAGCAGGAGGATCAGGCGCGCCTCGATCTGGCGGCGCTCGCCGCCCAGGGGGACCGCCTCGCCTTCTCCACCGACAGCTACGTGATTGACCCGCTGTTCTTTCCCGGCGGCAATATCGGCAAGCTGGCCGTCTGCGGTACCGCCAACGATGTGGCGGTCAGCGGCGCCATCCCCCGCTATCTTTCCTGCGGCTTTATTCTCGAAGAGGGGCTGGAGATGGCCACCCTGGAAGCGGTGGTCGCCAGCATGGCCGACACCGCCCGGGCGGCAGGGATCGCCATCGTCACCGGCGACACTAAAGTGGTGCCGCGCGGCGCGGCGGATAAGCTGTTTATTAACACCGCCGGCATCGGCGCCATCCCGGCGGACGTTCGCTGGGGGACGCAGCAGATTAGCGTCGGTGATGTGCTGCTGGTCAGCGGCACGCTGGGGGATCATGGCGCCACCATCCTTAACCTGCGCGAGCAGATGGGGCTGGACGGCGCGCTGTCCAGCGATTGCGCGGTGCTGACGCCGCTTATCCAGACCCTGCGGCCACTGAGTGGAGTGAAAGCTCTGCGCGACGCCACCCGCGGCGGGGTCAATGCCGTCGCCCATGAGTTCGCCGCCGCCAGCGGCTGCGGCATCGAACTGCAGGAGGCAACGCTGCCGGTCAACGATACGGTGCGCGGCGTCTGCGAACTGCTTGGGCTGGACGCCCTGAACTTCGCCAATGAAGGCAAACTGGTGCTCGCCGTCGCCCGCGAGGCCGCGGAAAACGTGCTAGCGCATTTGCGGTCTCACCCACTGGGACGCGATGCGGCGATAATCGGCGAAGTGGTCGACCGCCCGGGCGTGCGTTCCGTTGGGCTGTACGGCGTGAAGCGTACGCTCGATCTTCCCCACGCCGAGCCGCTGCCGAGAATTTGTTAACGACGGCGTCGGGTCCCGGATAGCGGCTGGCGCCTTATTCGGGCTACAAAACTGCGCGCACGTAGCCCGGCTAAGCGCAGCGCGAGCCGGGGTTAAAGCGGCAATAACCGCTTTATTAACATACTATTATTTGTACCATCATTTTCTTATGCGCCACGTTGTCGGCGCGTTTTGGACGTAAGCAATGTCGTATACACCGATGAGCGATCTCGGCCAGCAAGGGCTGTTCGATATCACCCGGCTTTTATTACAGCAGCCCGATCTGGCCGCGCTGAGCGAAACTCTCACCCGCCTGGTGCAACAGTCTGCGCTCGCCGACGAGGCGGCCATCATCCTGTGGAACGCGGGTAACCACCGCGCGGCCAGGTACGCCTGCGATGAAGCCGGTCACCCGGTGAGCTACGAGGACGAAACCGTGCTCGCCCACGGTCCGGTGCGCCGCTTACTCTCCCGGCCGGATGCCCTGCATTGCGACCACGAGACCTTTGCCGACACCTGGCCGCAGCTTATCCGCAGCGGGCTTTATCGCCCGTTCGGGTACTACTCGCTGCTGCCGCTGGCGGCTGATGGGCGGATCTTCGGCGGCTGTGAATTTCTGCGCCGTGACAACCGGCCGTGGAGCGAGAAAGAGTTCCAGCGGCTGCATACCTTCACGCAGATCGTCGCCGTCGTCACCGAGCAAATTCAGAACCGGGTCAGCAATAACGTCGATTACGATCTGCTGTGCCACGAGCGCGACAACTTTCGCATCCTGGTGGCGATCACCAACGCGGTGCTCTCACGCCTGGATATCGACGAGCTGGTCAGCGAGGTGGCGAAAGAGATCCATCGCTACTTCCGGATCGACGCCATCAGCGTGGTGCTGCGCAGCGACCGCAAAGGGAAGCTCAACATCTATTCCACGCATTATCTTGACGCCAGCCATCCCGTCCACGACCAGAGCGAGGTGGATGAAGCTGGTACCCTCACCGAGCGCGTGTTCAAAAGCAAAGAGATGCTGCTGCTCAACCTGCACGAGCATGACACCCTCGCGCCGTATGAGAAAATGCTCTTCGAGATGTGGGGCAATAAGATCCAGACCCTGTGCCTGCTGCCGCTGATGTCCGGCAATACCCTGCTCGGGGTGCTGAAGCTGGCGCAGTGCGACGAACAGGTCTTCACCACCACCAATCTCAAGCTGCTGCGGCAGATCGCCGAGCGGGTATCGATCGCTATCGATAACGCCCTCGCCTACCGCGAAATTCAGCGCCTGAAAGAGCGGCTGGTGGATGAGAACCTCGCCCTCACCGAGCAGCTCAATAATGTCGAGAGCGAATTCGGCGAGATCATCGGCCGCAGCGAGGCGATGAACAATGTGCTCAAACAGGTCGAGATGGTGGCGCACAGCGACAGCACCGTGCTGATCCTCGGCGAAACCGGCACCGGTAAAGAGCTTATCGCCCGCGCCATCCACAACCTCAGCGGGCGTAACGGTCGACGGATGGTGAAGATGAACTGCGCCGCGATGCCCGCCGGGCTGCTGGAGAGCGATCTGTTCGGCCACGAACGCGGCGCGTTCACCGGGGCCAGCGCCCAGCGTATCGGCCGCTTCGAGCTGGCGGACAAAAGCTCCCTGTTCCTTGATGAAGTGGGCGATATGCCGCTGGAGTTGCAACCTAAACTGCTGCGCGTCCTCCAGGAGCAGGAGTTCGAACGTCTGGGGAGCAACAAGCTGATCCAGACCGACGTCCGGCTGATCGCCGCCACCAACCGCGATCTCAAGCAGATGGTTATCGACAGGGAATTCCGCAGCGATCTCTACTATCGGCTCAACGTGTTCCCCATCCACCTGCCGCCGCTGCGCGAACGTCCCGACGATATTCCGCTGCTGGTGAAGGCCTTTACCTTTAAAATCGCCCGCCGCATGGGGCGCAACATCGACAGCATTCCGGCGGAAACCCTGCGCACCCTGACGCGGATGGAGTGGCCGGGCAACGTGCGCGAGCTGGAAAACGTTATCGAACGGGCGGTGTTACTCACCCGCGGCAACGTACTGCAGCTCTCCCTGCCGGAGCGGGAGATCGTGGAAGTTCCTCGAACGCCGGCGGTCCTGCCTGAGGAAGGTGAGGATGAATATCAGCTGATCGTCCGGGTGCTGAAGGAGAGCAACGGCGTGGTGGCCGGGCCGAAAGGCGCCGCCCAGCGGCTGGGGCTCAAGCGCACCACGCTCCTGTCGCGCATGAAGCGGCTGGGTATTAATAAAGACGAACTGGTGTAACCTCGTGCGCTCCCCCTTTCCGCGCCGGTGAGAGGGAGCGCTGGCGCCGCGCGCTATTTATCGCTGGTAAAACCGTTGCTGGTCGCCAGTTCGGCAAACCACAGCGCATTGCGTTTTATCTGTCGCTCGCCGGTCTCCAGATCCAGTCGCCAGAAGCCGTAGCGTCGTTTGAAGGCATTGATCCACGACCAGTTGTCGATAAACGTCCACTGGTGTACGCCAAAGCAGTTCGCGCCGTCGGCAATGGCGCGGTGCAGCTGCACCAGATGCTCCTCCATCAGCTGGATGCGGAAATTATCGTCTATCACCCCGTCCGCCCCGGGCTCTCCCTCTGATTGTCGATCCATCGCGATGCCGATTTCCGCGAGATACCACTTAATGTTGCCGTAGTTATCGCGAATATTGGCGGCAATGTCATAGATCGCCTGCGGCAGGATCTCGTTGTTATCACGATAGGGATTAAAGCGGCCCTGCGGGTTCACCGCGTTTTCGAAATAGTATTCCGGGGTGAAATAATCGAGATCATATTCGCCCTCACGCGCTTTTACCCGCCGCGGCACGTAATAGTTCACCCCAAGAAAATCGATATCCGCGCTGAGGATCAACGCCACGTCGTCTTTGCTGGTCGTCGGCAGGCAGTCGTGGGCGGCGAGGATCTCGCACAGCGCTTTGGGGAATTCATGTTTTACCAGCGGGTCAAGGAAGCTGCGGTTAAAAAACAGGTCGGCATACCCGGCGGCTTTTTTATCCGCGTCGCTGTCAGTGAGGGTATAGCTCGGGGTCAGGTTGAGCACCACGCCGATCTTGCCCGCCAGCGCCAGTTCACGATAAGCCGTTACCGCTTTGGCGTGCGCCAGCATAATGTTAAACGCCACCTGCGCCGCCAGCCGGCCATCTTTCTTACACGGATAGTGGAAGTCGTACAGGTAGCCCCCCTCAACCGGCACAATCGGCTCGTTGAAGGTTATCCAGTATTTAACCTTATGGCCAAACAGGCTAAAGGCGGTGCGGGCAAAGCGGGCAAACAGCTCGGCCACGTGCGCCGATTCAAAGCCGCCGTACTGTTTCTGCAGCGCTTCCGGCATATCAAAGTGGTAGAGATTGATCATCGGCTCAATGCCGTTGGCGATCATCTCATCGAGATAGGCGTGATAAAAACGCACCGCGTCCGGGTCCGGCGCACCGGTTTCCAAATCAGCGATCAGTCGTGACCACTGTATCGAGGTGCGAAACGAGTTGAAGCCGGTCTGTTTCATTAGCGCCACGTCCTGCGGATACTGATGATAAGTATCACATACGGTTTGCGGCCCTACCTGCTGATAAAATCGCTCCGGTTGTTCGGCAAACCAGCTATCCCAGATGGAACGATGGCGCTTATTGGTGACCCCTTCCGTTTGCGGGCCGGACGCCGCCGCCCCCCACAGAAACCCTTGCGGAAACTGATATTGCTGCATAACCTCTCCTTCGAAAAAAGGCTGCGCCCGTCTGGCGCAGCCTGAACGTACTACTCTGCGACCACTTCGATCGATTTAATGAACATATAGCCCCAGTCGCCGGCGAAGCGGCCGAAGTCAATCTGATTAGTCCCCGCGTTAAGCGTCACCGGTATCCGCAACTGCTGGCCCTGCTCATCCGTCTGCGGGAAGGCCACGGCCTGCGGAGCGCCCCCGTTGACGACAAATGAGTTCTGCTTACCGCCCCATTTGCCGTTGAAGGTTACATTGAGCAGGAACTGACCGCTCCACGGCGCCTGCACCTGCCAGCTGATCTTATCCCCCTCGTTGGCAAATGGGCCGAGGAAGCCGTCCTCGCCAACTGTCAGCGCGTCTTTATCACTCTTCATCACCGTCAGCCGACCCTCAGCCACGCCATAAACTTCGCCGTAATAACGACAAAAATCCGCTGGCGCTTTCCCCGTCGCTTCGCCCACCGTCACGGTCACGGTTTTGCTGCTTTTCAGCAGCCCATCGTCCGCCGTGAACGTCAGCGCATAGGTACCTGGCGTCGTAAACCAGGCCCGGGTTTGAGCCCGATCGGCATGGCAGAAATGCACCTGGCCATCGCCGGCGTGCTGCCAGCCCACCTTAACCTCTCGCGACGGCAGGCCATCGTCCTGCCAGCTGGCTGTAAGCTCGACGCCCTGGTCCTGCGTGGTGGTTAGGGCCGGTTCCAGCGTGACAACCGGCGGCTGATTCTCCTCGCTATGCTGCACGCTAATCACATTGGAAGGGGCCGAACGACCGCTCTCGTTTTTCGCCGTCACCCGGTAGTAATACGTATGCCCGAGCTGAAGCTGACGATAATCGTCGCGGAACAGAACCATGGTTTCCGGATTCCATTCGTTAACGCCATCGGAGATATCCCGGCCCACCACCGTCCACGGCCCGGTCGGCGAGGCGGCGCGTTCGACATCGTAGCTGCGTCCCACCGCGGCTCCCATCCAGTTGATCGCGAAGGGCGAGGTGGTCTCGCGCAGCAAAGGCGCGTCCGGCTTCGGCAGCGGCGCCATCGTCTGCTGCCCGGCCATCTGCGCCGCGGCCGTGCGCACCAGATCGACCACCGCCTGCTCCTGGTTCGCTTCGCCTTCTTTGGCAAACCCCGGCAGGTGGTAACTGTAGTGCCCGGTCGACTCCTTATGCCAGTAGAAGCCGCCGTCGTGACGATGGCCACGGAAGCCCCAGATAAGCCCGCCGGCGGCTTGCGCCCCGTTGACGTCGCTGTGAACGATCGACTGCATAATGGCGTTCAGTTGATCCGCCGGCAGCAGGCCAAACTCGCCGACGAGATAGACTTTTTGCCCGCCGACGGCGCGCAGATCCTGCGTCACCTGCCCGGGATGGTTATTATCGGCATTGGTGTAATAGTGATTGCTGACGATATCCACATTGGGGTCGGTCAGCGCAAAGGAATTGATTTTCTTATAGGTACCATCTACCACCAGCTGATGAGGGGCCCATTTTTTAATCCACGCCGCGGTCTGATGCAGGAAATCGGCGTTGGTATCCTCCAGCTCGTTACCGGTTTCCCAGGCCATGATCGCCTTTTCATCATAATAGGCGCGGCCGGTGACAGTATTTGTCCGGGTGATAACCTGGCGGATCACATCCAGATAGGCTTTGAAGGTCTTGCTATCGGTCCGATAAAAGTCTTCCGCTTTTTCGTGGTAGAACGCCGCCAGCTGCTCACGCCCGCCCCACCACCACCAGTGGTCAATAAACGGCAGGATCAGTCGCAATCCCTGTTTATCCGCTTCGGCAATCATGTTGTCATACACCCGCATGGCTTTCTCATTCAGCCGCGGCATGCCGTCCGCCGTTTCCGGCGCCAGAATATGGGTCTCGCGCCCGCAGGCTTTATCAAATTCCTGCTGCACCGACAGCACGTAGACGCGCTGGGCTTTCGCCCCGGTTTGCACCATCGCCTGGATCCAGTTTTGTTGCTCCTGGGCCGTTGGCCATTTAAAGTATTGTCCCCAGCCGCGCGGGTCTGCTCTGCAGGGGCCGCGGGCGTCGTCTTCAATGCGGTGCAGCTCCGGCGCGTGGATCCCGGCGAAACGAAACACCTTGTCGCCGTCCTTGAGGGTGGCGCCGTCGCGAGTGATAAAGTGCGTAAAGTGCGAGCGCTCGGCGGCCAGCGCCCCGCCGGCCCCCAGCGCGGACAGCAGCCCCATCAGCAGCAGGTTTTTCATCGGCTTCATCGTTGTCTCTCCTTAGAACCAGACCTCGGCCTGTACGCCGAAGTTAACGGTGTCGGTAGAGCCACTGCGGGAATACCCGCCGGCGGTGATGGTATTGGTATCCCAGTTGTAGTTGCCGTCCAGCGCATCGGAGACACCTTTATCCCACTTCGCGTAGGTGACGAAGAAGCGCAGCTGCGGGCGTGCCCAGAAACCGGAGTCAAAGGTCAGGGTTGGCGCAACGGTAACTTTGGTCAGGCCGCCTTTGCCTTTGCCGTTTACCCCTTTGTAGTTTTTGTCATCCAGGTATTCGTAGCCCAGCTCGTACTGCATGGCAAAGTTGCGGGTGATCTGATGATAAGGGCGGATACCGGCGACCCACATCGAGCGTCCCCAGCCATGGTCATCTTCCGTCCACCAGCGGTAGTTTTTATCTTTCTGCCAGAAAGCGAAGGTCGAGATCTCCAGGTCGCCCATCGAGGCCACGCTATCCAGCACCACTCGCCAGGACTGAGTGTTTTCCAGATTGGCCCAGCCCCAGCCGTTTTTACCCAGTGAGTCACCCGCCGCCAGCCCTTTCCCGTACTGCAATGCAAGGCGGGAGTAGCCTCCGGTCAGACCATAGAAACCGTCAAAGTTATAAATACCGGTCACGCCATAGCCCTTCTCGGCGGAAGTCGGGTGGTTTTCGTTACGGTTCATGTGGTGGCCGATCAGCTCCAGATCGAAGCCTGTCCCCGCGATCTTTTTCAGCCACAGGTTGAGGGAATAGTCATCCGGGTAGCCCTGATCTCCCTTATCCACCGGGTAGGCTTTGGTTTCATCGGTGGGTGAAAAGGCGTACACCCCGGCGTCGAAGCGGGCGAAGCCGAGATCCATGTTGTCGAAGCCGCCGCCGGTGCCGTTGTACTGAATGTACTCCCAGTCGAACTGATGGCTGGAGGTGTTGGAGCTGCTGTAGCGCTTACCGGCCCAGAAGGTCATCTCCGGCGCAAAATCCAGATTGCTCAGCTCGGCGAACCCTTCGCGAAACTGTACGTCATGGCCATCGTCATCCTGACAGTTCCAGTCGGAGGTGCATTTCGACTGATGAGTGAGGTTGGCCTGCACTTTCGCCACCACGCCGCTGTCCGCCGTCAGCGTCACGGTGGGGATCAGTTCGATCTTGGTGTCTTCTTCGTTGCCCAGTCGCCACTTACCGTCCGGCATCAGGCCGACGGAGTCCGCGCGGTTGCCATCGGAGTTCGCCAGGATCCCGGAGCGGATATAGCCATGCAGCGCAAAATCATACTTCGGATCGGCGCAGGCCAGGCTGCTGGCCCCTGCCAGCGAGAGGAGAGCCAGAGGTATTGAATGTTTCAGCTTTATCATTATTTTTTTCCCACGTTATGTTTGTTAACACGAACCGATAACGGAGGGGAAATTTACGGATCAAAAATGGAAATGTACATCCGTTAATGGAAAGCGCTTTCCATAATTGCCTATCTGGTTCACAAAATTCGCTCCGCGACGAATATATTCGTGAGACTGATCACATAAAATAACAAGAATGCCGCCGGGAGCCGGCAGCAGAGCGGAAGGAGGAGCAGGTGAATGAGTGCCGCCGGGGGATAAGCCGCCGACGGCGAGGGGGTCAGCGTTCGGTTTCCGCGAGCTGGCGTTCGTACACTTTGAAGAAGGGGCGATAGAGCATCCAGGCGTTAAACATCGCGAACAGGCTCATGCACAAATTTTTCCAGCTACCGTTCGCCGACCATGCTGCCCCCAGCGGGGAAGGCATAGACCATGGCAGCATCGCCACCGCGCGGTCGAGGATACCCAGCTGAGTTAAATACCATGCGATACAGGCATTTATCAGCGGAACAAAGAGAAACGGCAGTAAAAAAACCGGGTTCATGATTACCGGAAAACCAAACAGTATTGGCTCGTTGATATTAAACAGCGACGGCAGCAGGCCAATTTTTGCCACGCTTTTCAGCTGCCGCGAGCGGCTGCGCATCGCCATCAGCACCAGCGGCAAAGTGGAGCCAATACCGCCGATCAGCAGGTAAAAATCCCAGAACCCCTGCAGATAAATATGCGGCAGCGTTGGCGAACCCGCCGCCAGCGCCTGCTGATTTTCAAACAGATAGGTCATCCAGAAGGGGTTCATGATCCCGGTGATGATCAGCGCGCCGTGGATACCGATAAACCAGAGTAAGTTACAGATAAATAAAGAGATCAGTACCGCCATCAGCGTGTCGGACGCCAGCACCAGCGGCCGCACCGCTTCGCTGATCAACTCCGGTACGATGCGTCCGGTGGTCTGCAGCAGTATGGCATTCATCACGCTTATCGACAGCATCACCACCAGCAGCGGGATCAGCAGTTGAAAGCCATTGCGGGTCATCAGCGGCACTTCATCAGGCAAGCGAATACACCAGCCTTTTTTGTAGAAAAAGCGAATTATCTCAATGGAATAGGTGCTGGATATCAGAGCGGTAAATATCCCCATACCGCCGAGATAAACATTGCTCACCGCAGTCTCGCGAAAGCCGATAAACAGCAGAAAAGCCAGACACCCGGTTAAACCGCAGAGCCGTTCCGGCAGACGGTACTGCTTGGCGAGACTGGCGCTGGCGCCGAAGGCGACAATCAGCGCCACCAGGCCAATGGTTAACTGAAAGGTCGGCAGCAGGATAGGCCGCAGTAGCAAATAGACCTGGCCGAAACGCGAGGCGCCGTCGATGGAAACGGGCGGAAACAAAATGGGCACCAACAGGCTGCCAACAATCACAAAGGGCATCGCCAGCGCAAAGCTATCGCGCATCGCCGTAATGTGGTTGTTGCGCGTCAGAACATTCGCCAGCGGCGCCAGCCGCTGCTCGATGATGTCCACGGCCACATTCATTAACTGAATGTTCATACTCCTACCTTTGCGAATGGTTGTCTCGCCGGGATGATCGCCCACAACACCGGAAAGTGAAAGCCTGCCATAGGTGATCATGGTCACAATTAATAAATCCACAAACGGAAAGCGCTTTCCGTAATGCATCCATTTTGACTATAGTCCGCTCATCCAACCTCATCAGGAGCGGTACTTATGAAAAAAATAATGTTGTGTTGTTCGGCAGGCATGTCCACCAGCCTGCTGATGAAAAAAATGATTGCCGAAGCCGAACAGCGGGGCCTGCCGGTAGAGATCAATGCCTATGGCGTAGCGGAGTTCGCCGAACAGGTTGGCCATTATCAGGTGGTGCTGCTGGGGCCGCAGGTGAAATACATGCAGCAGGATCTGCAAAAACAGGCGGATAAATACGGTATCCGCGTCGAACCCATCAATATGATGGACTACGGCATGCAAAAAGGCGCCGCGGTCCTTGATTTCGCCCTTTCCCTCATCGAAAACAAGAACTAAGGAAAGATCATGAGCTCTCTGTACGCTAAATTGATCGATGTGATCGAACGGCAGATCACGCCTATGGCCGGCGCGATCGGCCAGCAAAAATACGTGACCTCGATCCGCGACGGTTTTATCACCGCCCTGCCCTTTATGATCGTCGGCTCGTTTTTGCTGGTATTTATCTTTCCGCCGTTTTCTCCGGATACGACGTGGGGCTTTGCCCGCGCCTGGCTGCAATTTTCGCTCGATCATCGCGATGCGCTGATGCTGCCGTTCAACTTCAGCATGGGGGTGATGACCCTGTTCATTGCCGTCGGGATCGCCGCCAGCCTCGCCAAGCACCATCACCTGGACTCGCTGACCGCCGGGATGCTGTCGCTGATGTCGTTTCTGCTGGTGGCCGCGCCGCTGAAAGATGGCCAGATCTCTACGGCCTACTTCTCCGGCCAGGGGATCTTCACCGCCATTCTGGTGGCCATCTATTCCACCGAGCTGTACGCCTTCCTCAAGCGGCATAACATCACCATTCGCCTGCCGCCGGAAGTGCCTGCAGGGGTGGCGCGCTCGTTCGAGATCCTGATCCCGGTGCTGGCGATCATTCTGACGCTGCATCCGCTGAACCTGTTTATCGAGGCTCAGCTGGGGATGATCATTCCGGAAGCGATCATGTCGCTGGTCAAACCGCTGGTCGCGGCTTCCGATACACTGCCGGCCATTCTGTTGTCAGTGCTGGTCTGTCAGGTGCTGTGGTTCGCCGGGATCCACGGCGCGCTGATCGTCACCGGGATCATGAATCCCTTCTGGATGGCCAACCTGTCGGTCAATCAGGCGGCCATGGCGGCAGGCACCGCTATTCCGCACATCTATGTCCAGGGCTTCTGGGATCACTATCTGCTGATCGGCGGCGTCGGCTCCACCCTGCCGCTGGCGCTGATGCTGCTGCGCAGCAAGGCCGTGCATCTGCGGACGATTGGCCGGATGGGGGTCGTGCCGGGGGTATTCAATATTAACGAACCGATCCTCTTCGGCGCGCCGATCATCATGAACCCACTGTTTTTCCTGCCGTTCGTGCTGGTGCCGATGGTCAACGCGACCCTGGCGTACTTTGCGCTGAAGCTGGATCTCGTCAGCCGCGTAGTATCGATGACGCCGTGGACAACGCCGGCGCCCATCGGCGCCTCGTGGGCGGCGAACTGGAGCTTTAGCCCGGTGATCCTGTGCCTCATTTGTATGGCCACCGCCATGGTGATGTACCTGCCATTTCTCAAAGCTTACGAAAAACAGCTGCTGGCCCAGGAGCGTGAAAACGCCGTCGGCCAGGCTGACAACGCGGCGCAAACCGCTTAACGCTAACGATTCAGAGGATAATCATGGAATTAGAAGAACAGGTGATGGGGATCATCATCAACGCCGGCCAGTCACGTAGTCTGTGCTACGAAGCGCTGCACGCCGCTAAAGCGGGTGATTTCGCCACCGCCGACGCCAAAATGCAGGAAGCGGCGCACTATTCCCGCGAAGCTCACCTTGTACAGACCCAGCTTATCGAAGCTGACGAAGGCGAGGGAAAAACCAAAATGACGCTGGTAATGGTCCATGCTCAGGATCACCTGATGACCTCCATTCTGGCGAAAGAGCTGATTGCCGAACTGATTGCGATTTACCGCGCGCAACCGCTTCACGCCTAGCGCGTTCCCCGGCCAGGCGCGCTGGCCGGGTCTGATTCCCCGAGGTCACTATGTTACATCTTGGAATAGATATTGGCGGCACCAAAATGGAAGCCGTACTGCTGGACCCGGCAGGCGAATGCGTCCAGCGCCTGCGCCGGCCGACCCACAAAGAGAGCTATGACGCCTTTATGCGTCAGCTGCTGACCCTGATTGCCGATATTCGCGCGGTCAGCCCGCAGCCATTCACCCTGGGGATCGGCCTGCCCGGGGCTATCGATCCGCAAAGCGGGCGCATTAAAAACTGCAACTGCCTGGTGCTCAACGGTCACGATCTGCGCCGGGATATCATGCAGCAGCTTGGCCAGCCGGTGTGGATGGCAAACGATGCCGACTGCTTCACCCTTTCGGAGGCGGTGGATGGCGCCGGCGCCGGGGCCTCCACCGTCTTCGGGGTGATTATCGGTACCGGCTGCGGCGGCGGGATCGCCGTTCATCAACAACTGCTCAGCGGCCCCAACGCTATCGCCGGGGAGTGGGGGCATAATCCGCTGCCGGGCTATACTCCTGAGCGCGATGGTCCGCCGCAGCCCTGCTACTGCGGCAAAACGAACTGCATCGAAAGCTTTCTCTCCGGCACCGGCTTCGCCCGCCGCTATGGGGAACAAGCCCGTGCGGAAGCCATTGTCGCCGCGGCGCAAAACGGCGATCCGCGCGCGCTGGCCCACTGGCGACACTTTATCGATGCCTTTGCCCGTAGCCTGGCGTCGGTGATCAATATTCTCGACCCGCAGGTGATTGTGCTGGGCGGCGGTCTGTCCAACGTCAGCCAGATCTATCGCGATCTGCCTGCCGCCATCGTGCCGTGGATCTTCTCCGACACCTGCCGCACGCAGATCAAACCGGCCCGCTTCGGCGACGCCAGCGGCGTGCGCGGCGCGGCCTGGCTGCCCCGTCTGCCCGGCGCCGCGGACGGGCAGCGGTAGACACTTTTTTCAGCAGGTATGTTAAGCTAGGCGAAAATGTTCAGACAGAAAAAGCCATGCCAACGATTGATGATGTTTCAAGATTAGCGAATGTCTCAAGAGCGACGGTTTCCCGCGTGCTGACCGGCACCCGGGGCGTGCGCGAAGAGAGCCGGGAAGCTGTGCTGCGGGCCGTTGAAGAACTCAACTATCGCCCGAGCTTTGCCGCGCAAAACCTCGCCAGTCAGACATCCAGCCATGTTGGTCTGGTGATTTCCGCGCAGGACGAAAGCCACGGCGCGCGTCTGCTGCCGCTGCTCTCTCAGGCGCTGAAAGGGCTGAATAAAAGCCTGCTGGTCCAGTATGTCAGCGATCCGGTAGAGCAGGCGGCGGTGATCGACGATCTGCAGCGCCAGTGCGTGGCGGTGGTGGTGCTGGGCGCCGTTGCCGCCGACGCGCCGCGCAACGTTATCGCCTTTGACCGCTTCGGCGTCGCCGGGAGCAACAGCCAGGGCTACGACTTCGCCTTCGCCACCGAAAGCGCCTGCCGCTATGTGATTGGCAAGGGACACCGCAACATCGCCCTGCTGATGGACAGCGATAGCGACGATGCCAGCCGTCAGATGCTGGAAGGCTACCGCAACGTCCTGCAGAACTACTCCATTCCTTTTAACCGCCAGCTGGTGCTGACGGCCAACGATGACGTCGAGCAGGCGCTGCTGACCTTAATTAACAGCTTCAGTAAATACTCGGTCATTATCGTTAAACGCGACCGCTATGCGGCCGAGGCGATGCGCCTGCTGCGCGAATTCACCATCGCCGTCCCGCAGGAGGTCTCCCTGCTGAGCCTTGAGGATTCCCCCCTCGCCTCGCTGCTCTATCCGCCGCTGACCTGCATCTCCTGGCCACTGGAGGCGCTGCTGGAAAACTGTATTCAGCGTATTCGCAGCCTGATTGACGACCGGCCAACCTTCACCGCCGAGGGCCGCTCGCTGGCTGGCCGCCTGATCCCGCGCCAGTCGGTCGCCGATATCGCCTGATCTCCGCCCGGTTCGCGCCGGGCCAGCCTTATCTCCCCCTTTCTTGTCGCTTTCGTTTCCCGGCTCATTATTACCCACGCATGCAAATAAGAATTATTTTCATTTATAAATAGCTTGTGCTATATAACATAGCAATGGCTATAAATGCCGGGAAATTAACCACATCATTGCGAGGGATCCTATGCTGCACCTGACACCGCTGAAATCATTGCTGCTGGCCAGCGCGCTGGCTCTGCTGGCCGCGGCGCCGGCCACCGCGCAGGAGAAATTCAGGGTTATCACTACCTTCACGGTTATCGCCGATATGGCGCAGAACGTGGCCGGCGACGCCGCCGTCGTCAGCTCCATCACTAAACCGGGCGCGGAGATCCATGATTACCAGCCCACGCCAGGCGATATCAAACGCGCGCAGGGGGCACAGCTGATCCTCAGCAATGGGCTTAATCTCGAACGGTGGTTTGCCCGTTTTTATCAGCACTTACAGGGCGTTCCGGAGGTGGTAGTCAGCGAGGGGATCCAGCCGATGGGCATCAGCGCGGGCCCCTATAGTGGGAAGCCCAATCCCCATGCCTGGATGTCTGCAGATAACGCCCTGATCTATGTCGATAACATTCGCGATGCGCTGGTGAAGTACGATCCGCCTCAGGCCGACACCTATCGCCGTAACGCCGAGGCCTACAAAGAGAAGATCCGTCAAACGATGGCGCCGCTGCAGGCCAGACTGGCGCAGCTGCCGGCGGATAAGCGCTGGCTGGTCACCAGCGAGGGGGCCTTCTCCTATCTGGCCCGCGACTATGGTCTGCGCGAACTGTATCTGTGGCCGATCAATGCCGACCAGCAGGGCACCCCGCAACAGGTGCGCAAGGTTATCGACACCATGAAGAAAGAACGCATCCCGACCATCTTCAGCGAAAGCACCATCTCCGATAAACCGGCGCGTCAGGTGGCGCGCGAAGCCGGGGCCCACTACGGCGGCGTGTTGTATGTCGATTCGCTGAGCGCCGCCGACGGCCCGGTGCCGACCTGGCTCGACCTGCTGCGCGTCACCACCGAAACCATCGTCAACGGTATCCAGGACGGGATGAGGAAGCAGCCATGAATGCAGCGCAAGCGGGACTGTATGTCGACCAGCTCACCGTCACCTGGCGCAACGGCCACACTGCCCTGCGCGACGCCTCGTTCAGCGTACCGCGCGGCTCCATTGCCGCACTGGTGGGCGTTAACGGCTCGGGTAAATCCACACTGTTTAAAGCGCTGATGGGCTTTGTGCGCGTCGGCCACGGCGAGATCGCCATACTCGGCCAGCCGGTCAACCGCGCGCTGCGCCAGAACCTGGTCGCCTATGTCCCGCAGTCGGAAGAGGTGGACTGGTCCTTCCCGGTGCTGGTGGAGGATGTGGTGATGATGGGCCGCTACGGCCATATGGGCTGGCTGCGGCGGGCAAAGCCGCGCGATCGCGAGATTGTCGATGCCGCGCTGGCCCGCGTGGGCATGAGCGAGTTCCGCCATCGGCAGATTGGCGAGCTCTCCGGCGGGCAGAAAAAGCGCGTTTTCCTTGCCCGCGCTATCGCTCAGCAGGGTCAGGTGATCCTGCTGGATGAGCCTTTTACCGGCGTCGATGTGCAGACCGAAGCGCGGATCATCAGCCTGCTGCGCGAGCTCCGCGATGAGGGCTGTACCATGCTGGTCTCCACCCACAACCTCGGGTCAGTGAGCGAATTTTGTGATTACACGGTGATGGTGAAAGGCACCGTGCTGGCCAGCGGCCCGACAGAAACCACCTTCACCGCCGAGAATCTGGAGCGGGCTTTCAGCGGCGTGCTACGCCACGTCGCGCTGACCGGCGGGGAAGCGCAGGTTATCACCGATGACGAGCGGCCGTTTATCAGCCGGCGCGCGGCAGGAGGCCCACGATGAGCTGGCTGCTGGAGCCGTTTGGCTATCACTATATGCTCAATGCGATGTGGGTGTCGGCGCTGGTAGGCGGCGTCTGCGCGTTTCTCTCCTGCTACCTGATGCTGAAGGGCTGGTCGTTGATTGGCGACGCCCTCTCCCACTCGATTGTGCCCGGCGTCGCCGGGGCCTATATGCTCGGCCTGCCTTTCTCGCTCGGCGCGTTTCTCTCCGGCGGCCTGGCGGCGGGCAGCATGATGTTTTTGCAGCAACGCTCGCGGCTGAAAGAGGATGCCATTATCGGCCTGATCTTCTCCTCCTTCTTCGGGATCGGGCTGTTTATGGTGTCGCTGAATCCGACGTCGGTGAATATCCAGACCATTATTCTCGGCAATATTCTGGCCATCGCCCCGGAGGATATTATCCAGCTGGCGGCGATCGGCTTTATCTCGATGGCGATCCTGCTGCTGAAGTGGAAAGATCTGATGGTGACCTTCTTTGATGAAAACCATGCCCGCTCGATTGGCCTGAACACCCGCGGCCTGAAGCTGCTGTTCTTTACCCTGCTGGCCGCCTGCACCGTGGCGGCGCTGCAGACCGTCGGCGCCTTTCTGGTCATCTGCCTGGTGGTGACTCCCGGGGCCACCGCGTGGCTGTTAACCGACCGCTTTCCGCGCCTGCTGGCCATCGCCGTGGCTATCGGCAGTCTGACCAGTTTCTTCGGTGCCTGGCTCAGCTACTATCTCGACGGCGCCACCGGCGGCATTATCGTGGTCGCGCAAACGCTGTTGTTCCTCATCACCTTTATCTTCGCGCCGAAGCACGGCCTGCTGGCCAGCCGCCGCCGCGCCAGGGAGGCCGCATGCTGAACCTGTTCCTGGCCCCGTTCCAGTTTCCTTTTATGGTCAATGCGATAGCGGTATCGATCATCGTGGCCGTGCCCTGCGCGCTACTGTCGGTGTTTCTGGTGCTCAAAGGCTGGGCGCTGATGGGCGACGCCATGAGCCACGCGGTCTTTCCGGGCGTGGTGCTGGCCTACATTATCGGCATCCCCTTCGCCATCGGCGCGTTTATCGCCGGGCTGCTGTGCGCCGTGACGACCGGTTTTCTCGACGATAACAGCCGACTCAAGCGCGATACCATCATGGGGATTGTCTTCTCCGGCATGTTTGGCGCCGGGCTGGTGCTGTATGTAGCGATCCAGTCCGATGTTCATCTCGACCATATCCTGTTCGGCGACATGCTGGGGATATCCCTTCGCGATATTGGACAAACGGCGGCTATCGCGCTGGTGATTGCGCTGATTATCGGTCTCAAATGGCGCGATTTTTTGCTGCACGCCTTTGACCCGACGCAGGCCAAAGCCAGCGGCCTGCGCGGCGGACTATTGCACTACGGTCTGCTGTGCATGATCGCCCTGACCATCGTCGCGACGCTGCAGTCGGTGGGGATTATCCTGTCGATTTCGCTGCTGATTGCCCCCGGGGCGATCGCGCTCCTGCTGGTGCGGCGCTTTATCCACGCCCTGCTGCTGGCGGTAGCGGTGGCCATCGGCTGCTCGGCGGGAGGGGTGTGGCTGGCGTTTTATCTCGACAGCGCGCCGGCGCCGACTATCGTGGTGCTGTTTTCCGCGCTGTTTGTGGTCGCCTTTGTGGCAAGCACAATTCGGGATAGTCAGAAACAGAGGGCTTCAGCAACCATCCCCGGTGGCGGCTAATGCCTTACCGGGGCCGACTTGTCGCCCGGCTACGCGCCGCGCTGACCAGGGAAAGGCCGCTATTTTTTCGGTCGGTATTTTTCCGGTAGCGCCGGCACCGGGCGCCTGTCGTCCAGCAGATGGCGAATAGTGAGGATCGGGTGGCGCCAGAGCATTCGCGGCCCGGCCCAGCGCATAATCTGCTTCATCTCTTCGCGCTTCGCCGGCTGGTAGCAATGCACCGGACACTGCTTGCAGGCTGGTTTATTCTCGCCAAACACGCACTTATCAAGGCGCTTGTCGGCGTAGGCGTTCAGCGCCTGATAGTGCGCATTATCGGCCAGCGCCCCGGGACAGCGCCGCTGGTAGAGGGCAATCATCCGCTGAATCGTCATCTTTTCCCGTTCGATACGCTTCCCCATCTCCCCGCCTTTCGCCTGTTATTAAGATGCATATATTATACACCTTATTGTTCGTGCCCGACCAGCCTCACTGCTTGAGATGCTGGATCAACTGCAGGGCTGCCCCGGACAGAACCCCGAAATGGCTATAGGCATAGAAATCGCGGATAAAAACGCTGCCCTCGAGTTCGAACGGACGCAGCAGGCCCAGCGCTTCCTCGTGCCGGTAAACCGGGGCCGGCATCGACGTTAACAGATCGCTCTCGCACAGAAAGGCCTTAATGGCCGAGGAGGACGCGCACTCAATCACCGGCTGCGGACAGGGTAGCTGATGGGCACGAAAGATATCCTCAAGGATGTTCATCGGGGTACTTAACGGCGGCGGCATGATCCACGGATAGTCCAGCATCGCCTCGAGGGATAAGTTCGCCGCCTGATGTAGCGGGTGGTACTGCCTGGCGACGATGCAGATCCGGTCCTGCCAGTTAATTTTACCGCGCACCACGATTTTCTCATCATGCGGTAAGGGGCCGCAGAGGGCGATATCGATGTCGTGCATCAGCAGGAGTTTAAAGAGCTCGGAGTCAATGCGGTCGACGATCCGCAGATGGATCCGGGGATGTCGCTGATGGAAAGCTGCCAGCTTATCGATGAAATGGCTGGTCAGCAGGCTGGAAACACAGCCAATCCGCAGGATACCTTTCCCGGCGCCGCGGATGAGCGCAATCTCCTCGCGGGCCTTTTGTTCGGTATTCAGCATCGTCAGCGCATAGGGTAAAAAGGCGCTGCCATATTCGCTCAACGCCATACCGTGTTTGTGTCTTTCGAATAAGGTCGCGCTCAGGTCCGCTTCCAGGCTCAATAACAGCCGGCTCAGTCCCGACTGAGTGATCCCCATCTTCTCTGCGGCCAGGGTCATATTGCCTTCGTGAGCGACAGTAATAAACGCCTGAATCTGCTTAAATTTCATTGGCATGATATTTACTCATTGAATAAACGGTTTTTGCATTTCCCTTGCGGCCTGTTTTAGCGAATAAATGTCGCTATCAATACGCTCAAAAATAGCTACCGCGCATCAGGAAAAACGGATTTATTAACCTCATCACGCACGGCAAAAACGAATTGCGGACCCGAAGATAATTTATAACGAGAATATATCACCATGACACAGAACAATATTCTATTAATTTCAGGCGCTATATTACCGGTCATCATTACCGTCATCATCGGCTATATTAGCGGTAAACGAAAAGACTTTAACTGGCAGCAGGCAGGAGACATCAATAAAATTGTGATGCTCTATGCATTACCGCTAAGTATTTTCAGCAATATGGTGATGACGCCGCGACACATCGTCATGACCATGGGCCCGGTTGCGGTGGCCATTATCCTCGCGCTGATTCTGAGCTTCGTCATTCCCTTACTGGTCGCCCGCTATCTGTTCCGACGCGACCTCGCCCTCAGTACGCTGCAGGCGCTGGCCATCGGCTCGCCGGCGGTTCCTTTCATCGGCACCTCGGTGCTGGCCTTTTTATTTGGCACCGTCAGCGCGTCGCTGATCACCGTGTCCAGCATCACGCAAAACGTCTTCCAGCTGCCGCTGGTAATGATTCTGATGTCGGTCGCCACTGGCGATAAAAGCCAGCATATCTCCTTTGGCACACGGGTGATAAACGCCATTAAACAACCTGTGGTCTGGTCACCGGTGATCGCCCTGATCATCGTGCTGGCGGATATCCATATTCCGCAGACTATCTCGATGTCGCTGGGTCTGCTGGGTAAAGCCTCTGGCGGGCTGGCGCTGTTTGCCGCCGGGATCGTGCTCTATACACGCAGCATTGTTATCACCACCGCTACCATTATCACCGTTATCGCCCGCAATATTTTGGTGCCCGGCGCCTGCTATCTCCTGTTATTAAAAATGGGCTTCAGCATGGAGCAAATAAAGGAAGTCGTATTGACGATGGCTATCCCGGTAGGCTCCATCGCGATAATTATTGCCATGCAGTATAAAACCGGCGAGCAGGAAATGGCCTCGACGATGGCGCTGAGTATTATTGCCTCCATCATTACGATGGGCGGATTTATTTTCTTAACCTTTTAATTATCGCGATTACACCGCGTGAATACGGAGAGAATATGGCCTCTATCACATTATCGGCTGCTGAACTGTTACTGCATCGGCTACAGGCGCTGGACGTGGCATATATTTTTATTAACTCGGGCACCGATTATCCGCCAGTTATTGAAGCCTGGGCAAAGGCCCGGGCGACCGGGCAAAAGGTACCCGAGCTGGTGATCTGCCCGCATGAAAACGCCGCCATCGGCATGGCGCACGGCTACTACCTCGGCACTGGCAAGGTGCAGGCGGTAATGGTTCATACCAACGTCGGGTTAGCCAACGCCGCCTGCGGTGTCATCAATCTGGCGAACAGCAATATCCCGGTGCTGATTTTTGGTGGTCGCACGCCGATTAGCGAACATTCCCACTTCGGCTGCCGCAATACGCCGATTGGCTACGGCCAGGAGATGCGCGACCAGGCGGCGCTGATCCGTGAATCCGTGAAGTGGGATTTTGAACTGCGGCTGGCCGATCAGATCGGCGAGCATGTTGACCGGGCCTGGGCGATTGCCAGCTCCCTGCCGAAAGGGCCGGTCTACCTGAGCTTACCGCGCGAGCCATTGTGCGAGACCTTTGCCATTGATGAGGCCGCGCTGCAGGCCGGTCCTTCGCAGCAGCCGGTCCGCTATGCGCCAGTCCGGGAAGATATCGCCCGGGCCGCCGAGGCAATCGCCTGCGCCAGGCATCCCGTCATCTTCGCCCAGCGCGGCGCCCGAACGGCGGGTGGCTTTGCGCGACTTAATAGCCTGGTGCGCGAATGGGCGATCCCATTGGTGGAATACTGGGGTACCGAGGTGACCCTGAGCGCCGATAACCCACTGCTCGCCGGGGCTGATCCCAGCGCCTGGCTCGCCGACGCCGATGTGATTCTGGTGGTCGACTCGCAGGCGCCATGGATGCTCGCCGAGGGCGACTGTCGCCAGGACTGTACCGTGATCCAGATGGGCCCCGATCCGCTCTTCTCCCGCTACCCGGTACGTGGCTATCGCGCGGACATCAACCTGGCGGGCGAGACCGATGAAGTCTTCAGCCTGCTGGAAGAGGCGCTGCGCCCGCTGCAGGCCGCCCGCCAGCAACATGTGGCGGAGCGGGCGGCATATACGCAGCACCGCATCCAGCAACAGAAAAACCAGCGCGACGCGCTTCTCCGTGCCAGCCAGACCGGGGTCATTACCAAACCCTGGCTCAGCTACTGCCTCGGCCATCTGGCGAATCAACACCGCGGCCGGATCGTTTCTGAGCTGACCACGCTGCCGCAATTTGCCGGGCTGATCCATGCCGAGAGCTATTACCAGGAAGCGCTGGCCGGCGGCCTGGGCGAAGCCCTGCCTATCGCGCTGGGGCTGCAGCTTGCGCGCCGGGAAGAGCTGATTATTGCCGCCGTCGGCGACGGGTCGTACCTGTTCGCCAACCCTGCGGTCTGCCACCATATTGCGGAGGTAATGAAGCTCCCTGTCCTCGTCGTGGTCGGAAATAACGGCGGATGGGGCGCCGTCGCGGGCGGCACCAAAGCGCTCTACCCGGACGGCTACGCAGCCCGCGCGGAGACCATTCCGGCCACCGCCTTTACCACCTCGCCGGATTTCGCCGCGATCGCCGCCTCCAGCCGCGCGGCGGCCCTGTCGGTTTCCCGGGCCGAGGATCTCCCCGGCGTGCTGGAAGAAGCGGTCGCCCTCATACGCACCCGCCGACAAAGCGTGCTGGTTGACGTGCAGTTAGCCCGCTAACGGCTTCTCCTCCGGGCGCTTGTCGCCCGGAGGGGGTTGTCACCCTTTCTGCTCACCTTTATCCACATGGCCCAGCGGCTTCTCCGGGAAACAGACATCGCGCACCCGGCGTTTCAGCTCGGCCGCATCCGGAAAACCGCCATCCTGCTTGCGCTCCCAGATCTGCTGACCATCGACATCGATCGTGAAGATCCCGCCGGTCCCCGGCACCAGCGTCACCGAGGCGATGTCGGTGCTGAAGGTATGTAACAGCTCCTGCGCCATCCAGCTGGCGCGCAGCATCCAGTTGCACTGGGAACAGTAGGTGATGGTGATGGCCGCTTTTGAGTTCATCGTCGTCTCGCTAAGTCTGAAAGGGCAAATTGTAAACAAAGTGCAGTTTAAATGGAGAACACATGATTATTTTGTTGCAAACGATAATACCTATCATTACCATTCGCAATCAACAAATGGAGTAAGATCCCATCCGCAACGGAAAAGACGGAGCAACCTGCAACTCTGGAAGTAACGCGTGAGCCGATACTAATAACTATCAAGGCGTGGCGACTATGTACAAATCGACTCCGTCAGCAGCATGGTGTAAAAAACGCCTGCTGGTGACCTCTTTGCTTGCAGCAATTTATCAGACTTCTGCCATCGCAGCAGACACTTCCGCCGTTAGCGGCGAGGCGGTGGATGACACCTCGGAACAAATGACCGTTACCGCTCCCGCACCGGTGCAGAAAGCCGGTAGCGAACACAGCATCAGCGCCCGGGAGCTGGAGGATAAAGGCGCTAACGATTTTGGCTCTATCATGCGCTATGAGCCGCTCATCAGCGCCACCGGGGCCAGCGGCGGCTCCGGCAACGGCAAAAGCGGCTTCGACCGCGGAGGCTACACCGGCTACAACATCCGCGGCATGGAGAGCAACCGCGTCGGCATCGACGTGGACGGTATCGCCCAACCCAACGCCACCGGCCGCGGCTACGTCGGCCGCGCTGGCCTCAACACCTTCGGCATCGGCCGCGATTATATCGACCCGTATATGTATGGCAGTGTGGATATTCAGTCCGGCGCCACCTCGACGGAAACGGCCAACAGCGCTATCGGGGGAAATGTCTCCTTCCGCCCGAAATCGGCGGATGATTACCTGCGCCCGGGCAAGACCAGCGCCTTCGGCTACCGCAGCGGTTACGACTCTGCGGATCGCAGCTGGCACAACGGGGTGACCGTCGCCGGCGGCGATGAGTTCCTGCGCGGAATTTTGGTCTACAGCCGCCGTGACGGTCAGGAAACCGAAAACAACAGCGGCACCGTCGACGCCTACCCGGCGAACTGGCACTCCGATGCGTTTCTGGCCTCCGGGATCTGGCAACCTAACGATGAACACAAACTGACCAGCACCTTCGACTATTACCATAAAACCAACCACACCCACTACGATACCTGGGACTCCAGCGGCAACAGCACCATCGGCACCGCCAACCAGACCAGCCAGACCCGGCGCTGGGGCCTGAGCCTGAAGGATGACTGGACGCCGATGAACGACTACCTCGACAGCGTCTCCACGAAAATCTACTACCAGCATACCGAAGCCCATGACTGGACTTATATGCCGGACAGCGTCACCCGCAGAATGCAGACGGTGAACTCTAACTACGATACCGATACCTGGGGCCTGCAGACCGCGCTGGCGAAAACCCTGGGCCGCCACGATCTGAGCGCCGGCTTCAACGCCAGCACCAGCAAAACCCAGCGGCCGTTCAGCCAGTCGCCGATCCCCAGCGTTTACAGCGAGATCATGCAGCCGGAGGCAGACAGCCGCAGCTACACTCTCGGCGGCTTTGTCCAGGATAAGATCAACTTCGACCTTGATAGCCACAACTTCGCCATTATTCCCGGCGTGCGCGTGGTGCATCAATCGACTAAGCCGGAAAATCTGTCCGACCTTGCCGCCAACAGCAGCGTACTGACCGAATCGTCGGTGGCGAATCTGTACGGCAAAAACAGCGATACCCAGGTTCTGCCGTCGTTGACCTTCCAGTACGACCTCACCCCGCGCCTGATGACCTACCTGCAGTACCAGCGCGGCGCGCAGTTCCCCAACGCCAGCCAGCTGTATGGCTCCTGGAACCTCGGCTCCAGCTACGCCGGTAGCCAGCAATATGCCCTGATCGGCAATACCGATCTGAAGACGGAAACCAGCGATAATCTCGAGTGGGGGCTGAAAGGGGAAGTCACCGAAGGCATCACCGTGCGCACGGCGCTGTTCTACAACAGCTATAAGAACTTTATCGCCTATACGCGCTATACCCGCGCCAATAATCCGGGCCAGTTCACGAATGTGCCGTCGAACATCTACACCATTTATCAGGCGGAAAACCGCGATAAAGCCTATATCTACGGCGGAGAGATCAGCACCAAATTTAACTTTGGCACCTGGTTTGAGCAGGTGAACGGCCTGAGCACCACCCTCGCCCTCGGCTATAGCGAAGGGAAATCGAAATCCAGCTACAGCGGCGATAAATACGTCGACCTCGACAGCGTGGCGCCGATGAAAGCCATCGTCGGCGTGGCGTGGGACGATCCGGCGAAACGCTACGGCACCGCCCTGACGGCGACCTTTGTCAAAGGGAAACAGGCGACCGCCACCAACCGCGAAAGCTACAGCAACAGCGGATCCGCCATCACCGATGCCAGCAGCGACTATATGCGCGTGCCGGGCTACGGCATGCTGGACTGGACCGCGTACTGGCAGGTGGCGAAAAACGTGCGCCTCAATGGCGGGGTCTACAACCTCACCGATCGTAAATACTGGGATTACCTGAGCAGCCGCAATATCGAGACCGGCACCAACCAGGACGCCAACGATAAAGCGCTGGCGGTGATGCCGGGGCGCACCTGGCAGCTGGGCGTCAACGTCGACTTCTGATTGCCCGAATAATAACGCACCTGCCCCCGGCCCGCCGGCCGGGGATATTCATCGTCGAGAAGGATATGATTATGCCAAATGCACACCCTGACCTGTGGCAGCGCTACCAGGCCACCAAAGCGGCCAGTACCGCGAAATATGCCCGCGATATCGCCGCGGAAATGGGGATCAGCGAAGCCGAGCTGACCGCCGCCCGCCTCGGCCATGATGCCGTGCGCCTGAGCGATGACGCCCGGACGCTGATTGCCGCCCTGGAGCGCGTCGGCGAAACCAAATGCATCTGCCGCAACGAGTATGCCGTGCATGAGCAGGTGGGCCAGTTCACGCACCAGCACCTCAGCGGCCACGCCGGGCTGGTACTGAACCCGCGCGCGCTCGACCTGCGTCTGTTCCTCAGCCAGTGGGCCAGCGCCTTCCATCTGAACGATAATGGCCGCCAGAGCATCCAGTTTTTCGACCACCACGGCGACGCCCTGCTGAAAGTCTATGCGACCACGCAGACCGACATGGCGGCCTGGGACACCCTGATCGCGGAACATCGGGTGGCGGCGCCGGCACCGCTGGCCCTGCGCCCGCTGGAGCCGGTGAAATATGCCGATACCGCCGACGGCGCCGCCCTGGAGAACGACTGGCGCGCGATGACCGACGTTCACCAGTTCTTCGGTCTGCTGCGTAAATATCAGCTTTCCCGCCAGCAGGCTTTCCGTCTGGTGAGCGACGACCTCGCCTGCCGCGTGGATCGCCATGCGCTGCCGTCGCTGCTGGAGACGGTGCGCCAGGAAGGTAATGAAATTATGATTTTCGTCGGCAATCGCGGCTGCGTGCAGATCTTCACCGGCGCCCTGGAAAAGCTGGCCCCCATGCGCGGCTGGCTGAATATCTTCAATACCACTTTTACCCTGCATCTGCGCGAAGAGAGCCTCGATGAAGTGTGGGTGACCCGTAAACCGACCTCAGATGGACACGTCACCAGCGTCGAACTGTTCGCCAAAGATGGCACCCAGATTGCCCAGCTCTATGGCCAGCGCAGCGAAGGCCACCCCGAGCAGGCACAATGGCGCCAGCAGGTAGATCGTCTGACCCGTGAAGGACTGCCCGCATGATGCGCTGGTTACTGCTCTTCATCGCTTTCCCGCTGCTGAGCCACGCTGCCGTTGAGCGACTCGTCACCCTCGGCGGAGATGTCACTGAGATCGTCTATGCCCTTGACGCGGAACAGAGCCTGGTGGCGCGGGACAGCACCAGCAGCTGGCCCCCGGCGGCGCAAAAGCTGCCGGACGTCGGCTACCTGCGGCAGCTGAACGCCGAGGGGATCCTCGCGTTACGCCCGCAGCTGGTATTAGCGAGCGCCCAGGTGCAGCCTTCGCTGGTCTTACACAAAGTACAGGCGAGCGGGGTGAAGGTGGTTAACGTGCCGGGCGGCGAAAGTCTGTCCGCGATCGATAACAAAGTGGCTGTCATTGCCGAAGCGTTAGGCAAAACGGCGGCAGGCGACGCGCTGCGCCAGCAGCTTCAGCAACAGATCGCCGCCATTCCCACGCAGCCGGTTGCTAAGCGGGTGCTGTTTATTCTCAGCCACGGCGGAATGAATACCCTGGTGGCCGGACAGCACACCGCGGCCGATGGCGCCATTCGCGCCGCCGGGCTGCAGAACGCGATGCAGGGCTTCGAGCACTATCGCGCCATGTCGCAGGAAGGGGTCGCCGCCAGCCAGGCGGATCTGGTGGTGATCTCCGCCGATGGTCTCAAAGGGATGGGCGGCGAAGCTGGGCTGTGGAAACTGCCCGGTCTGGCACAGACCCCGGCGGGGCGTCATAAACAGCTGCTGACGATCGACGATATGGCCCTGCTGGGCTTCGGGCCGCGCACACCGCAGGCGATAATCGCGCTGCGAAACAAAGCGGAGCAGTTGCCCTGATGCGCCCTGCCCTCGCCCCCCGTTTGCTGTTGATGACGCTGCTGCTGGTCTCCCTGACGCTGTTTGCCACCACCCTCGGCGCTATGCGCTTGCCGCTGGTCAACCTGCTGCCTTCCGGGGATGAGATGCTGCGCCACATCTGGCTGAGTATCCGTCTGCCGCGGGTGCTGCTGGCCCTGCTGGTGGGCGCGGCGCTGGCCCTCTCCGGTTGCGTGATGCAGGGGCTGTTTCGCAACCCGCTTGCCGACCCGGGCCTGCTGGGCATCAGCAGCGGCGCCGCGCTGGCGGTGGCCAGCTGGCTGGTGCTTCCGTTCTCCGCTACGGGGCTGATCGCCCTGTACATGCCGATGCTGGCGGCGTTTATTGGCAGCCTGGCGGTGATGGTGGTGATTTTCATCCTCAGCCGGGCGGAGGAGGGTTCGCTGTCGCGCCTGCTGCTGGTGGGGATCGCCATCAACGCGCTGTGCGGCGCGCTGGTCGGCGTCCTGTCCTGGCTGAGCAATGACGCCCAGCTGCGCCAGCTGTCGCTGTGGGGAATGGGCAGTCTGGGCCAGGCCGAATGGCCGACGCTGCTGGTGGCCGCGACCTTGATTATCCCGGCGGCGCTGGCGGTGTGGTGGATGGCGTCCCGCCTCAATCTGCTGCAGCTTGGCGATGAAGAGGCACACTATCTCGGGGTCAACGTGCAGGCGCTACAGCGCTGGCTGCTGCTGTGCAGCGCGGTGCTGGTGGCCGCCGCGGTGGCCATCAGCGGAGTCATCGGCTTTATCGGCCTGGTGGTGCCGCACCTGATGCGCCTGTGGCTGGGACCGGACCATCGCGGACTGATCCCCGGCTCGCTGCTGGCCGGCGCGATCCTGCTTCTGCTGGCCGACACCCTGGCCCGCACCGTGGCGGCGCCGGCGGAGATACCGGTCGGTCTGCTCACCAGCCTGCTGGGCGCCCCCTGGTTTCTGTGGCTGGTCTTTCGTCGGGAGAACTCCAGACATGGTTAATGAATACTGCGCCCAGGGGCTGGCGCTTCGCCTCGGCCAGCGGCAGATCATCGACAACGTCTCCGTCGCGCTGCGCGGCGGCGAGATGACGGCGCTTATCGGGCCGAACGGCGCCGGGAAATCCACTCTGCTGCGGCTGTTGACCGGCTATCTGACTCCGGACAGCGGCACCCGCCGTCTTGCAGGCAAGCCGCTGGAGGCCTGGTCCCCCGAGGCGCTGTCGCGCCGGCGGGCGGTCATGCTGCAGCGAACGGCCCTGCAGGCCGACTGGACGGTGGAAACGGTCATTGCCATGGGACGCGCACCGTGGGGCGCGACGGCAGATCCAGCGGTGCTGGCGGCGGTGATGGCCGTCACCGGCTGCGATGGCCTTGCCGGTCGCCGCTATCCCGGCCTCTCCGGCGGCGAGCAGCAGCGGGTACAGCTGGCCCGCTGTCTGGCGCAGCTGTGGCGCGACGGCGCGCCGCAGGGCTGGCTGTTTCTTGATGAGCCCACCTCGGCGCTGGATCTTTACTATCAGCAGCATCTGCTGCGCTTGCTCAAACGGCTCACCGCCGGCGGGCAACTGCATGTCTGCGTGGTGCTGCATGACCTTAACCTCGCCGCCCTGTGGGCCGACCGCATTCTGCTGCTCCACCAGGGCCATCTGGTCGCCCAGGGCACGCCGCAGGAGGTGATCCAGCAGCCGGTTATCCATCGCTGGTACGGGGCGGATGTCCGCCTCGTCCAGCACCCGGACAACGCGGCCCCCCAGGTTTATCTGGCGCCATAATCCCCGCGCGGCGCAACTGGAATCCGGATCGCGCCGCGCTTACGCTTTCTGGCAATAATTGCCTGCATTATATTATTGAGGGTCATTTATATTTAAAATCTATACCAATGGCGTAATAACCCAATGAAATATTTACGACAGCTATTTTTAAATATAAACCATCATTACAGAGAAGATATTTCCCGTATTAATCCAAAAACGACACATTGATTATTTACTGCGCTTAATCAACTCGATACACTGTTTTCTTACTAATGATAATAGAGGGAAGAAGAAGCATGGCTATTCCAGGTAATATGTGGATATACGACGACGGTGGGGCACTAATCAAAGGTGGTTGTGATGTTGCAGACAGGGAGTTCAGCATCGAATTTAAAGGGTTTCATCACAATCTCTCCATTCCCACTGATAATGCCACTGGCAAGCCTACCGGCACTCGTCAGCACTCACCAATGATCATCGTTAAAGAATTCGACTATTCCAGTCCATACCTCTACAAAGCAGTAGCTACTGGTCAGAACCTGAAATCTGCTGAAATCAAATGGTATAAAATCAGCGATGCTGGTCAAGAAGTGGAATACTTCAATATGCTACTTGAAGGCGTCCGAATCGTATCAATATCTCCTACAATGGCTTCCCCAGAAGACAAGAACAACAACCATCTTGAATCTGTCGAACTTAGATATGAGAAGATCACCTGGAAACATTGTGACGGAAATATAATTTTCACCGATGCCTGGAATGAAAGACAAACAGCATAATAGATGAGCAAATGGATACGACAGAAGAACTAAATGGAACCTATTTCTATCACGGACAATCCAATCTTTCGGCTGGTGAACTTTTTGATGTCATTTTTCTTGAACAATTTTGTGACGAACTTGGCATTGGTATTGAATCTGGTGCCGCTATCCTCGCCGGGCAACCTTGGCTAAAAACCAGAACAAAGCCAGGAGAGGCAATAAAAGGAACAAGTGTTGTTTCTAAATATGGAAGGATGCTTCTGAGAAATGCAAAAACTCCATTTGGTATTAGGGTTCCTACACCCGTTGGTGTAAGAATGAGAAAAACGAATAGTCTTGCTGCTGTTATCGCCCGTTATGTTCCGTGGTTAGGTTGGATAGGACTTGTAAACTCAATTTATCAAGTTTCAAGAAAAACTCAGGAAAAATACAACCTAATAGCTCGCCCCAAAGACCGTATACAATGGACATCCTTTTAATGAAAAGCATTCAAGATCAGGTTTTAGACTTGTTTAAAGATGAGATCTCAACCCGTTTAGATAAAAATTGGAAAGAAATCCCATTGGAACTTGATTATGACTTATTTGATGCTCCCGGCGACGATCTGCATGACGCTTTAAATAAATTTGAACAAAAATTTAATGTTGATCTTTCAAGTGTTAAATGGTCGTGTTATTTCCCTTGGGAGAATACTCCAATGCTAACTCGGTGGTTTAAAGTAAAACGAGAAGATGTAGAAAAAACGCGTAAACCTTTAACTATCAAAATGTTTGCCGAATCAGCAAAAGCAGGTAAATGGCTTTACGACTAGCAACCACAAGCCGTTGTCGTAACGAGGTCTACGGCCAGAAGGCAGAACAACATCGACGGCGAACGTAATGTATGAAGACGATCGCGTGGCGGCGGTTCAATCACTGTGACGGTACCCCGCCCCCTCTGCAACTGGAATCCGGATCGCGCCGCGCGCTTTCGTCGGTTTCCCTCACCTGCCCATCTCCGTTATCATGTCTCATCCATGTGATAACGACGACAACTACAAAATCGCAGCCATTTCAAATCAGGGATCTGGATAACACCCCATGAGCACAATTGACAATCTCGACGCCCACACGCCGATGATGCAGCAGTATCTCAAGCTGAAGGCGCAACATCCTGACATTCTACTGTTTTACCGGATGGGGGATTTTTACGAGCTATTTTATGACGATGCGAAACGCGCGTCGCAGCTGCTCGATATATCGCTGACCAAGCGCGGCGCCTCCGCGGGCGAACCCATCCCGATGGCCGGCATCCCCCACCACGCTGTGGAGAACTACCTCGCCAAACTGGTCAATCAGGGCGAGTCGGTGGCCATTTGCGAGCAGATTGGCGATCCGGCCACCACCAAGGGACCGGTCGAGCGTAAAGTGGTGCGTATCGTTACGCCGGGCACCATCAGCGATGAAGCGCTGCTGCAGGAGCGCCAGGACAACCTGCTGGCCGCCATCTGGCAGGACAGCAAGGGCTTTGGCTACGCGACGCTGGATATCAGCTCCGGGCGCTTTCGCCTGAGTGAACCGGCCGACCGCGAAACCATGGCGGCAGAGCTGCAGCGTACTAATCCGGCGGAACTGCTGTATGCGGAAGATTTTGCCGAATCGTCGCTGATCGAGGGCCGCCGCGGTCTGCGCCGTCGCCCGCTGTGGGAATTTGAAATCGACACCGCGCGCCAGCAGCTTAACCTGCAGTTCGGCACCCGCGATCTGGTCGGCTTCGGCGTGGAAAACGCCCCACGCGGCCTGTGCGCCGCCGGCTGCCTGCTGCAGTATGTCAAAGACACTCAGCGCACCTCGCTGCCGCACATCCGTTCCATCACCATGGAACGCCAGCAGGACAGCATCATTATGGATGCCGCCACCCGCCGTAACCTCGAGATCACCCAGAATCTGGCCGGCGGCACCGACAACACCCTGGCCTCGGTACTCGACTGTACGGTGACGCCGATGGGCAGCCGGATGCTCAAGCGCTGGCTGCATATGCCGGTCCGCGATACCGCCGTGCTGGTGGAGCGCCAGCAGACCATCGGCGCGCTACAGGAGCGCTATACCGAGCTGCAGCCGGTGCTGCGCCAGGTCGGCGATCTGGAACGTATTCTGGCGCGTCTGGCGCTGCGTACCGCCCGTCCACGCGATTTAGCCCGCATGCGTCATGCCCTGCAGCAGTTGCCGCTGCTGCGTGAGCTGTTGGCCGACGTTGACCGTCAGCCGGTGCAAAAATTGCGCGAGAAAATGGGCGAGTTCACCGAACTGCGCGAACTGCTGGAGCGCGCGGTGATTGACGCGCCGCCGGTGCTGGTCCGCGACGGCGGAGTCATCGCTCCGGGCTATAGCGAAGAGCTGGACGAGTGGCGGGCGCTGGCCGATGGCGCCACCGATTATCTCGATAAGCTGGAGATCCGCGAGCGCGAGCGGCTGGGCCTCGATACCCTGAAAGTCGGCTACAACGCCGTCCACGGCTACTACATCCAGATTAGCCGCGGCCAGAGCCACCTCGCGCCGATCCACTACGTGCGCCGCCAGACGCTGAAGAACGCCGAACGCTACATTATTCCTGAGCTGAAGGAATACGAAGATAAGGTGCTGACCTCCAAGGGCAAAGCGCTGGCACTGGAAAAACAGCTTTATGACGAACTGTTCGACCTGCTGCTGCCGCATCTCGCCGACCTGCAAACCAGCGCCAGCGCGCTGGCCGAGCTGGACGTGCTGGTCAACCTGGCGGAGCGTGCGGAAACCCTGAACTACTGCTGTCCGACCTTTAGCGATAAGCCGGGCATTCGCATCAGCGAAGGCCGCCATCCGGTGGTCGAGCAGGTGCTGAAAGAGCCGTTTATCGCCAACCCGCTGCAGCTGGCGCCGCAGCGGCGGATGCTGATCATCACCGGGCCGAACATGGGCGGTAAAAGTACCTATATGCGCCAGACCGCGCTGATTGCGCTGCTGGCCTATATCGGCAGCTACGTCCCGGCGCAGAAGGTGGAGATCGGGCCCATCGATCGCATCTTTACCCGCGTCGGCGCGGCGGATGACCTGGCCAGCGGCCGCTCGACCTTTATGGTGGAGATGACTGAAACCGCCAATATTCTGCACAACGCCACCGAGCATAGCCTGGTGCTGATGGATGAGATTGGCCGCGGCACGTCCACCTACGACGGGCTATCGCTGGCGTGGGCCTGTGCGGAAAATCTGGCCAACAAAATCAAGGCGCTGACGCTGTTCGCCACCCACTACTTCGAGCTCACTCAGCTGCCGGAGAAAATGGAAGGCGTCGCCAACGTCCACCTCGACGCGCTGGAGCACGGCGATACCATCGCCTTTATGCACAGCGTGCAGGACGGCGCGGCCAGCAAGAGCTATGGCCTGGCGGTCGCCGCGCTGGCCGGGGTGCCGAAAGAGGTGATCAAGCGCGCGCGGCAGAAACTGCGCGAGCTGGAGAGCATCTCGCCCAACGCGGCGGCGACCCAGGTCGACGGCACGCAGATGTCGCTACTCGCCGCCCCGGAAGAGACCTCGCCTGCGGTTGAGGCGCTGGAGAATCTTGATCCCGACTCCCTGACCCCGCGTCAGGCGCTGGAGTGGATCTACCGTCTGAAAAGCCTGGTTTAGCCACCCATTAAGGTGAAAAACGGCAGCGCCGCTCAGCGCTGCCGTTTTAACAAACTAAAAATGGGTGCTAGAGGATGCGTCCTGACAACCCATACGCGGGGTTGCCCCCGCGCGGATGCTACTTCTTCGATTCGTAAGCGAGAACAGCTTTAAACTCAATATTACGCTCTTTAATACTCAGCTCGCATAGTGAGCTGTGCACCAACAGCGTAAATCCCAGTACCGTAATACAGAGTACGATGATTGCCACAAGGGCATATTTTGTCAGCATATCTTGCCTCCCTGCAAAGAAGAGACTAACATCTGAATTGTCTATGTTCATTCGCTAGCCTCAGTTGATAGAAATATCTCCTGGGGCTTTCGTCTGTCTGGGGTCCTGGTAATGCTCAAGGCCAGACAGCCTCAAGCACCCGCCGCTATTCTATACTCGTCAGGGCGTGAAATTTATCTGCAAGGAATTAATCAGACGGATTTTATAATAATCTGGAAGCAGGCTCGCAAAGTCATCCCAGTATATTAACCCTTCGCGTAATTTTTTAATTTAATGAAAAAATAGCTTCCATGATTGTACTAAATATAAAAAAGGCCCGACTTAGCGGGCCCCTTTCATTAACGCTTATCTTCCGGCAATAGCGGCGGTACTTGTGGCACCTGCGGTGCCTCATCAATATCTTTCTGCGTCATGCGGAACGCTTCCGGATAGTGTTCGCGACTGGTGCGACGCAGCGGCTCGGTATCTCGCCAGGTGTAAAGACAGTGCTGGCACTGATACACGGTCCAGACCCCTTTCACCGGCGAGGTCGCCATGACTTCAATCTTTTCATCGGCGCAACGTGGACAAATCATCTTCTTCTCCTTATTTACGGTTGGCCAGCATAGCGGTCAGTTTTTCAGCCCAGGCTTTGGTTTCCGGCAGATCCTGCACCGGCTGGCTGTAGTGGCCGCGAAGGTCCGGCGCAACCGGGGTGGTGGCGTCGATAATCAGTTTGTCGGTGATGCCTGCCGGGCTGGAGCCTGGGTCAAGTTCAAGGACCGACATGTTCGGCAACTGCACCAGGTCTCCCGCCGGGTTAACCTTCGAGGAGAGCGCCCACATCACCTGTGGCAGGTTGAACGGGTCGACGTCTTCATCAACCATGATCACCATCTTCACATAGCCGAGGCCGTGCGGAGTGGTCATCGCCCGCAGGCCCACCGCGCGGGCAAAACCGCCGTAGCGTTTTTTGGTGGAGATGATCGCCAGCAGACCATGGGTGTACATGGCGTTGACCGCCTGCACTTCCGGGAACTCGGCCTTCAGTTGCTGATACAGCGGCACGCAGGTCGCCGGCCCCATCAGATAATCAATTTCGGTCCACGGCATTCCAAGATAGAGCGATTCAAAAATCGGTTTGCTGCGATACGAGACTTTGTCGATACGCACTACCGTCATGTTACGACCGCCGGAGTAGTGACCGGTAAATTCACCGAACGGCCCCTCGATCTCACGCTTACGCCCTTCAATGACCCCTTCGAGGATCACTTCCGAACCCCAGGGCACGTCAAAGCCGGTCAGCGGCGCGGTGGCGATGGGATACGGGCTCTCGCGCAGCGCGCCAGCCATTTCATATTCTGATTGATCGTATTTCAGCGGCGTGGCGCCCATCAGGGTAATAATCGGGTCGTTACCGAGGGTAATAGCGATCGGCAGATCTTCCCCACGCTCTTCCGCTTTGTGCAGATGCAGCGCGATATCGTGCATCGGCACCGGCTGCAGACCGAGCTTGCGCTTGCCTTTCACTTCCATGCGGTAGATACCGACGTTTTGCTTACCGAAGTTGTCAGGATCAAGCGGATCGCGCGAAACGACACAGGCTTTATCGAGGTAGAAACCGCCGTCACCATCGTTGAGGCGGAACAGTGGCAGAATATCGAACAGGTTGATATCGTCGCCATCCACGGTGTTTTCCGCCCACGCCGGGTTGGCGCGGCGCTCTGGCGTCACCGGGAAGTTATCCCAGCGGCGAATGAATTCATCAATCTGCTTTTTCACCGGCGTGTTGGGCGGCAGGCCCAGCGAGATGGCATGGTTCTGCCACGAGCCGATGGTGTTCATCGTCACGCGGGCGTCGGTAAAGCCGCGAATATTATCGAACCACAGCGCCGGGGCGCCGTCGCCGATGCGTCCGGTGGCATTGGCGGCCGCCGCCAGATCGGGCTCAGCGTTCACCTCTTCACTGATTTTCAGCAGTTGTCCCTGGTCATCCAGCGCCTGCAAAAAGCTGCGCAAATCATCAAAAGCCATTATTCGATCTCCTGTGCAAATTGTTCTGCCGTGCGCAAGCCGTTCCAGCGGCGCGCTTTGTGATAGTCGAGGCCAAACTGATCCAGCACCCGGGTGACGATATGATTGGTGATATCGTCAACCGTCTCCGGGTGGTTGTAGTAAGCTGGCATCGGCGGCACCATCGCCACGCCCATGCGCGACAGCGCCAGCATGTTCTCCAGATGGATCGTGCTGAGCGGCATTTCCCGCGGGACCAGCACCAGCTTGCGCCCCTCTTTGAGCACCACGTCCGCCGCGCGGCCCACCAGCCCTTCGGCATAACCCGCGCGAATGCCTGCCAGCGTTTTCATACTGCAGGGAATAACGATCATGCCGTCGGTACGAAATGAACCGGAAGAGATGGTGGCGGCCTGGTCTGCCGGGCTGTGGGAAAAGTCCGCCAGCGCGGCCACTTCGCGCGCTGTCCAGGGCGTTTCCAGCTCGATGGTGGTTTTGGCCCATTTCGACATCACCAGGTGGGTTTCCACCTCCGGCATATCACGTAGCGCCTGCAGCAATGCCACCCCAAGCGGAGCCCCGGTGGCCCCCGTCATCCCAATAATCAGTTTCATTCCAGACCTCATTCATTTTGTTCGTACACGAACTTTATATTTAAATTACCCTCTCCGGACGGGGATGACAAGATCGTTCGTATACGTGCGCATTTTTAATCAAAAACGCAGAAAGGGTATAAAATGGCGTACGAACGGCTATCATAGAGGTGACAGTTTTGTTACGGAGTATTCATGGAGTTACGAAACGAAGCATTTCACCTGCTGCGCCAGCTTTTTCAACAACATACCGCCCGCTGGCAGCAGGCGTTACCGGACCTGACTAAACCTCAGTATGCGGTGATGCGCTCGGTAGCGGAGCAGCCGGGTATTGAGCAGGTCGTGCTGATTGAAGCGGCGGTCAGTACCAAGGCCACGCTGGCGGAGATGCTCAGCCGGATGGAGGCGCGCGGCCTGGTGCGCCGGGAACACGATCCCGCCGATAAACGCCGCCGTTTTGTCTATCTGACCGAACAAGGCGAGGCGTTGCTTAACCGTTCGATTCCGCAGGGCAATGAGATCGATGACGAGTTTCTCGGCCGCCTGAGCGATGGCGAACGTGAACAGTTCACCCGGCTGGTGCGCAAAATGATGGCGCCCTGAACGGGCGCTTAACCGACCTTCTCGCGCAGGAAGTCAATAAACGCCCTCACCCGGGTCGGCATATGCTGCGCATCGGGATAAAGGGCATACACGCCCTGCTGTGGGAAACGGTATTCCGACAGGAGCGGCACCAGCTCCCGCTGCGCCACTTTTTCGGCTACCAGCCATGCCGGCAGCAAGGCGATGCCGCACCCGGCCAGGGCAAAGCTCATCAGCGCCGTAGCGCTGTCGGCTGAAAAGCGCGGCGCGCTGGCGATGGCGAAATCCACCTCTGTCTGTTGATCCGTGCGCAGCTGCCAGCGCAGCGGCGCCGACAGACGCTCATGAATAATCCAGTCAGCTTGCGCCAGATCGGACAGCGTCTGCACCGGATGGCTTGCCAGCCAGGCCGGAGAGGCGACGGGCAGGATCGCGAAACTGGCTATCCGCGTCGCCCGATAGCGGGAATCGGCCAGCGTACCGAGGCGTATCGCCACATCAAATCGTTCTGAAATGAGGTCCGCATGATGGGAGGAGGAGACGTGGCGCACCCGCAGCGCCGGGTGACGACGGGCAAACGCGGCCAGCGCCGGAATGATAACCTGCGCGCCATACTCCGGCGTGGTGGTGATCCGCAGCTCGCCACTTAAGCCGGTATGGCTGGCCCGCACCTCATCCTGCAGATTTTCCGCCGCTTTCAGCAGCGCCACCCCGCGCTGATAGAACAACGTCCCGGCGTCAGTGAGGCGCAGACGACGCGTAGAGCGCAGCAGCAGGGTCACCCCCAGCTCATTTTCCAGTTGCCGCACGTTAAAGCTGACCACCGCCTTGGTCTGCCCCAGCGCCGCAGCGGCCAGGGTGAAGCTGCCGGCATCCACCACGGCGATAAACATGGTCACACGCTGAAGATTAAGCATCGTCGTCCGGATGATTGTCAAAAATATTCAGACAGTATATCCCGACTAGCCCCGTTTATCCCCCGCAGAACCGGGTTTACAGTAGCCGCCTGTCTGAGGGAGTGAACCATGACCTATCGCCACCGCGTTGCCACCGTTTTTCTGTTCGGCTTTTTTCTCGATTTGATCAATATGTTTATCGCCAGCATCGCCTTCCCGGCCATCAGCCGCGCGCTGGCGGTTTCCGTCTCTCAGCTGGCGTGGGTCAGCAATGCCTATATTCTCGGTCTGACGGTCGTCGTACCGTTCAGTGCCTGGCTTAGTCAGCGCTGGGGGGCGAAACGACTGTTTTTACTCTCGCTGGGGCTGTTCAGCCTCGGCGCGCTGGCGGCAGGGCTTGCCAGCAGTCTCGGCGAGCTGATTTTCTGGCGGACGCTGCAGGGGATGGGCGGCGGGCTGTTAATCCCCCTTGGCCAGGCATTGACGTGGCCGCTGTTTCAGTCGCATGAGCGGGCGAAACTCTCGGCGGCGGTGATGCTGGTCGGCCTGCTGGCGCCAGCCTGCTCGCCGGCGATCGGCGGCCTGTTAGTCGAGGCCTTCAGCTGGCGCTGGGTCTTTTTCGCCAGCCTGCCTGTGGCTCTGCTAACCTTTGTGCTGGCGGTGCGATGGCTGAACGACAGCCCCGGCCCGGTTCGCCCAACTCGCTTTCTTCCGCTGTCGTTGCTGGCCGATCCCCTGCTGCGCTTCGCGATGCTGATCTACCTCTGCGTACCGGGGATGTTTATTGGCGTCAACGTGGTCGGGATGTTCTACCTGCAACGCGTCACCGGGATGGCGCCGGGGGCCATCGGTGCCCTGATGGTGCCCTGGTCGCTGGCCTCGTTCGCCGCCATCACTTTTACCGGCAGGTATTTCAACCGCTTCGGACCACGACCGCTGGTGATGGTTGGCTGCTTGCTACAGGCGGCGGGGATCCTGCTGCTGCTGAAGATCGATGCGCACAGCCCGCTGGCGCTGTTGATTCTGGCCTTTACGCTGATGGGCGGCGGAGGCAGCTTATGCAGCAGTACTGCGCAAAGCAGCGCCTTCCTGCATACGCCTGCCGAAGAGATGCCTGACGCCAGCGCGCTGTGGAATCTGAACCGCCAGCTCAGCTTCTTTGCCGGCAGCGCGCTGCTCGCCCTGCTGCTGAGGGTGTTCCCGCCGGTCTACGCCTGGCAGGGGGTGTTTATTAGCGCCGCTGCCATCACCCTGTTGCCGCTGCTGTTTTGCCTGCGGCTGAACAATCGGGCGATTATCCATCGCCTGCACACCACTCTGGAGAAGTCATGAACCCTTATCTGCAGGAAGTCCTCGACGCCCATGTCCTTATTGAACGCTGGTTAAGCCAGGGGGAAGGAAGCGCTGAGGCGCTGATGACACGTTTTGCCGCCGAATTCATCATGATCCCTCCGGGCGGCGAGAAGATGGACTACCCGGCGGTGAGCCGTTTTTTCCACCATGCGGGGGCAACCCGTCCGGGATTACACATCGCGGTGGATCAGGCGAAAATCATTAGCGAATGGCACGACGGCGCCGCAGTGCTATACCGTGAAAGCCAAACGCTGGCGGATGGCAGTGAGAACGTACGCTGGTCGACGGCGATTTTTCAGCAAGCGGAAGGAAAAATGATCTGGCGTCATCTGCAGGAAACCCGCCTCGGCTAGCGCAAAGAAAAAGGCCCCGACTGTCGAGGGGGCCTTTTTGAGAGAAAAGATCTTATTCGCGGAAGAGCGCTTCGATATTCAGCCCCTGCCCCTGCAGAATTTCCCGCAGGCGACGCAGACCTTCCACCTGGATCTGCCGCACACGCTCGCGGGTGAGGCCAATTTCACGGCCCACATCTTCCAGCGTGGCTGCTTCATAACCCAGCAGACCGAAACGACGCGCCAGAACTTCACGCTGCTTGGCGTTCAGTTCGAACAGCCATTTGACGATGCTTTGCTTCATATCATCGTCCTGCGTGGTGTCTTCCGGGCCGTTCTCTTTCTCATCGGCCAGAATATCCAGCAGCGCTTTTTCTGAATCGCCACCCAGCGGAGTATCCACGGAGGTGATGCGCTCGTTCAGACGCAGCATACGGCTGACGTCATCGACCGGTTTGTCCAGCTGTTCGGCAATCTCTTCCGCACTCGGCTCGTGGTCCAGCTTATGGGACAACTCGCGCGCGGTACGCAGATAGACGTTCAGCTCTTTAACAATGTGGATCGGCAAACGGATCGTACGGGTTTGGTTCATGATCGCCCGTTCAATAGTCTGGCGGATCCACCAGGTCGCATAGGTCGAAAAACGGAACCCACGTTCCGGGTCAAACTTTTCAACGGCGCGGATCAGACCGAGGTTACCTTCTTCAATCAGATCCAGCAGCGCCAGACCACGATTGCTGTAACGACGGGCAATCTTCACCACCAGACGCAGGTTGCTTTCAATCATGCGACGGCGTGAAGCGACATCACCACGCAGTGCGCGACGCGCGAAATAGACTTCCTCTTCCGCGGTCAGCAGTGGGGAATAACCAATCTCTCCAAGATAAAGCTGAGTGGCGTCAAGTACGCGTTGTGTTGCGCCTTGCGACAGTAGCTCTTCCTCAGCCAGATCGCTATCACTGGGTTCCTCTTCTACTAAGGCCTTCTCGTCGAAAACCTCAATTCCGTTCTCATCAAATTCCGCGTCTTCATTTAAATCATGAACTTTCAGCGTATTCTGACTCATAAAGGTGGCTCCTACCCGTGATCCCTGAGCAAAGCACCTTCCACGGCACATCAACAAACGACGCCTGGACGATTTCCCCTGCCCTCTCTGTGAGAGAGGACGTAGACACCGCCCTGGCGCCTGTTAGCTGATGCTTCGCTTATCCGTACTTTGCCAAATTATCGCTGCGGTAAGTACTGCAGCGGGTTGACGGATTTCCCCTTGTAACGAATTTCAAAATGTAATCTTGTTGAACTGGTTCCGGTGCTACCCATGGTAGCGATTTTCTGCCCCGCTTTGACTTCCTGTTGCTCCCGAACCAGCATGGTATCGTTATGAGCGTAGGCACTCAGGTAATCATCGTTGTGTTTGATGATAATAAGATTACCGTAGCCGCGCAGTGCGTTACCGGCATAGACGACACGCCCATCGGCGGTCGCGACAATAGCCTGTCCCTTACTGCCTGCAATGTCGATACCTTTATTGCCGCCTTCCGCGCCGCTAAAGTTCTCGATAACCTTGCCATCAGTCGGCCAGCGCCATGATGAGATCGGCGAACTGGTTGACGTACTGCTTGCAGTCGGCTGGGTTGTGCTCACCGTTGTTGGTGCCGTCACCGGCGCGACAACCGTTGTGGTCGTGGACGCTGGTTTATTATTAGGCAACATCTTGGTAGCACTCTGTTCACCTGAAGATTCAGAATACGTAATAGTCGGTTGTGAAGCAACCACCGCGGTCGATTTTTGTGCAGAAGTTGTGGTGGCTGTCGCACCGCCGCTCGCCCTTGCGCTGGCCTGAGAAACGGCGTTTTCACCGGTGATCGGCTGGCCTGAGGCGTTGCCGACCTGCAGCACCTGACCCACGTTCAGCGCGTACGGGGCCGGGACATTGTTGCGTTGCGCCAGGTCACGGAAATCGTTGCCGGTGACCCACGCGATATAGAACAGCGTGTCGCCGCGTTTGACCGTATAGGTACTGCCGCCGGTGTAGCTACCTTTCGGAATATCGCCATATTTGCGGTTGTAAACGATCTTACCGTTCACCGTCTGCACCGGCTCCTGCGCCATCGGCGTCGGCTGCGGCTGAATGGTCTGGGTCTGTACCGGCTGGATCGGCTGCGCCTGAGGAGCAGACTTGACGCCGGAGGATGGCGGCGTAATCAGCATGCCGGAGTTGGTGCTGGAAGAGGCGGCACCGCCGGCAGAGCTAACCGGCGCTGGCGGATTATTGGTGTTGGTACACCCGGCCAGCCAGAGTGAAACCAGTGAAAGAGCCGCAATACGGCTGACGGTAAATTTGGTGCTTCCCGCGCTCATTTATCCCCCAGGAATATGTTAACTGCCAATATCTTGCTTACCGGGCGGCGCCCGGCCAGGACACTGAAAAATGCGTCCACCCTACGCCTAAAGTCAGGCAAAAAAACCTGGAATAATCCGGGTCTCAGGCCAGCTCCCCCTTCACCAGGGGAACAAAGCGAACGGCCTCGACGGTATCAATGATAAATTCGTTGCCCCGGCGACGGATCCGTTTGAGAAACTGATGCTCTTCGCCAACCGGCAGCACCAGCACGCCTTCGTCATCCAGCTGCGCCAGCAGCGCGGTTGGAATCTCTGGCGGCGCCGCCGTCACAATAATGGCATCAAACGGCGCCCGTGCCTGCCAACCTTGCCACCCATCGCCATGACGGGTTGAAACATTATGTAAATCAAGTTGTTTCAGGCGACGACGCGCCTGCCACTGTAAACTCTTAATCCGCTCCACCGAGCAAACGTGATGCACCAGGTGCGCCAGGATGGCCGTCTGGTAGCCGGAACCAGTGCCGATCTCCAGCACGCGCGACTCCGGCGTCAGCGTCAGCAGCTCGGTCATCCGCGCCACCATGTAAGGCTGGGAGATGGTCTGCCCCTGGCCAATCGGCAGCGCGGTGTTTTCCCACGCTTTATGTTCAAAGGCTTCATCAACAAATTTTTCGCGCGGGACCCGCGCGATCGCCTCGAGGACACGCTCATCGACGATGCCCTGCGTGCGCAGTTGATTCAACAAACTTTCAACACGTTTACTTACCATTGCCCGTCAACCCCGACACGTTCCAGCCAATCGCTGACTACCTCATGCGCCTGATGGGCGGTTAAATCGACGTGCAATGGCGTCACGGAAACATAGCCTTCATCCACTGCCGCAAAATCGGTGCCCGGCCCGGCATCGCGCTTATCGCCCGGCGGGCCAATCCAGTACAGGGTGTTGCCGCGCGGATCTTTTTGCGGGATCACCTGGTCGGCCGGATGGCGGTTGCCGCAGCGAGTCACGCGAATTCCCTTGATTTGATCAAGCGGGAGATCCGGCACGTTGATGTTAAGGATCCGCCCGGTACGCAGCGGCTCGCGGCTTAAGGCGCGCAGAATGGTGCAGGTTACCGCCGCGGCGGTATCGTAATGCTGATAGCCGTTCAGCGACACGGCCAGCGCGGGGAACCCCAGATGGCGACCTTCCATCGCTGCGGCCACGGTGCCGGAATAGATGACGTCATCGCCCAGGTTGGGACCCGCGTTAATGCCGGAAACGACGATGTCCGGACGCGGGCGCATCAGCGCGTTCACGCCGAGATAGACACAGTCGGTCGGGGTGCCCATCTGGACGGCGATGTCGCCATTTTCAAAGGTAAACGTACGCAGGGATGATTCCAGCGTCAGCGAATTCGAGGCTCCGCTGCGGTTACGATCGGGTGCAACAACCTGGACCTCGGCAAACTCCCTTAAGGCCTTTGCCAGGGTCTGTATCCCCGGCGCATGGATCCCGTCATCGTTACTCAGCAATATTCGCATAGTCACCCGTTGTATTGATAAGCTCCCTGACCACGCTGGTGGCGAAGCTGCCCGCCGGCAGCCAGAAACGCAGTTCAACGGTTACGTCATCCCACCAGTTCCAGCTAAGCTGCTGCGGATAGAGGAGCATCGCCCGGCGCGCCGCCTCAACTTTCTCCCGCACCAACAGCGCCTGCAGCGACGTTTCTTCGGCGATGGCGGCCTGCTCGGCGGCCAGAGCGTCGCGCTGGCTTCCCCAGTCGCCGCTGCCCGGCAGCGCAGCCGTGATCATCAGTTCGCGGTTGTGCACCCGCGCCTGCGAAACCTCGAGTTCTTCCGGTGTGACGACAAACCAGCTCCCACGCCCCGCTAATTGTAGCGCATCGCCATCAACAACCTGATTAAATTCCGTTTTTTTTAATCTAATACTGACTTGCTGATTAAACAACGCACTGCGGGCCGCCGACAACCAAAAACTGCGCTTATTGCGATCGCGCACCGGCGCGTCGCTTTCCGCCCAGCGCAACGCGCCCTGCAGATTACTGCCGCCAATGCCAAAGCGCTGCGCGCCGAAATAGTTCGGTACGCCCCGTTCAGCGATGGCCTGCAGACGCGTCTCCACGTCCTGGCGATGGCTAATCTCGCGCAGGATCACGGTAAACTGGTTGCCTTTCAGCGCGCCTAAACGCAGCTTACGCTTATGGCGGGCATATTCCAGTACCTGGCAGCCCTCGAGCTGAAATTTGCTCAGGTCCGGCATCTCTTTGCCGGGCACCCGCGCGCACAGCCACTGCTCGGTGACGGCGTGCTTATCCTTTTGCCCGGCGAAGCTCACTTCACGGGCGTGGATCTTGAGGAATTTCGCCAGCGCGTCGGCGACAAAGCGCGTATTGCAGCCGTTTTTCAGGATCCGCACCAGCACATGTTCGCCTTCGCCGTCCGGCGCAAAGCCCAGATCTTCCACTACCAGAAAATCTTCCGGATTGGCTTTCAGCAGCCCGCTGCTCTGCGGCTTGCCGTGCAGCCAGGTCAGTTGGTCAAAGGCGATCATTTTTCGGCCTTACGCAGCAGCGCGACCGCTTCGCAGGCGATCCCTTCCCCGCGGCCGGTGAAGCCCAGCTTCTCGGTGGTGGTCGCTTTCACGTTGACGTCGTCCATATGGCAGCCGAGATCTTCCGCGATAAAGACGCGCATCTGCGGAATATGCGGCAGCATCTTCGGCGCCTGGGCGATAATGGTGACGTCGACGTTGCCGAGCGTATAGCCTTTGGCCTGAATACGACGCCACGCTTCGCGCAGCAGTTCGCGGCTATCGGCGCCTTTAAACGCCGGATCGGTATCGGGGAACAGTTTGCCGATATCGCCGAGCGCCGCGGCGCCCAGCAGCGCGTCGGTCAGCGCATGCAGCGCGACGTCGCCGTCGGAGTGGGCCAGCAGCCCTTTTTCATAAGGAATGCGTACCCCGCCAATAATGATTGGGCCTTCACCGCCAAAAGCGTGTACGTCAAAACCATGTCCAATTCGCATTAAGCTTTCTCCTGGTGTCGGGAACGGGTGAGGTAAAATTCAGCCAGCGCCAGGTCTTCCGGGCGCGTCACTTTAATATTATCCGCGCGACCGGCGACCAGTTGCGGATGGAAGCCGCAGTACTCCAGCGCCGAGGCTTCATCAGTGATGGTCGCCCCCTCGTTCAGCGCCCGGGTGAGGCAATCCACCAGCAGCTCGCGAGGGAAAAATTGCGGGGTGAGCGCATGCCACAGGTCATTACGATCGACGGTATGGGCGATAGCGGTTTTGCCCGGCTCGGCGCGCTTCATGGTGTCGCGCACCGGCGCCGCGAGGATCCCGCCGACACGGCTGGTTTCGCTGAGCGCCAGCAGACGGCTGAGGTCGTCCTGATGCAGGCAGGGGCGCGCGGCGTCATGCACCAGCACCCACTGCGCCTCCGGCAACGCCTTCAGGCCCGCGAGCACGGAATCGGCGCGCTCGGCGCCGCCATCCACGACGGTAATTTGCGGGTGCTGCGCCAGCGGTAGCTGGCTGAAGCGCCGATCGCCGGGGCTGACGGCAATCACCACGCGCTGGACGCACGCATTCGCCAGCAGTGCGGCGACGGCATGTTCGAGAATCGTTTTGTTACCGATTGAGAGATATTGTTTCGGGCATTCCGTTTGCATGCGGCGGCCAAAACCGGCTGCCGGCACCACGGCGCAAACGCCCGGAAAAGTGGCTGCCATGTCGTAATCCTGGGCCTGGTTATCGATTGTTCTGCTGTTGCCCCGATGCCTGGTTGCGTTTAGACGCATCCGGTACCAGACGATAGAAGGTTTCGCCCGGGCGGGTCATACTGAGTTCATTGCGCGCGCGCTCCTCGATCGCTTCCTGCCCGCCGTTGAGGTCGTCAATTTCGGCAAATAGCTGATCGTTGCGTGCTTTTAATTTGGCGTTAGTCGCCTGCTGGGCGGTGACGTCGTCGTTAACCCGCGTGTAGTCGTGCAGGCCGTTTTTACCGAACCACAGTGAATACTGTAGCCAGACCAGCAAAGCTAATAATAGCAGCGTTAGTTTACCCATCCTGCCCCCTGAAAAACGGCATCATCATCCCAAAACTCGCCCGGGTACGCTACCGGGGCGCGCGGACGATGCCGCGTAACGCGGGGACTGTACCATATTTTTGCTGCCGATACCCATGCTTGATTCATCCCGGAAACGGGTTATCCCAACAGCCAGAGGAAGAGTAGCGCAAACATCAGCCCGACGGTCAGGATAGTCGCGCTGGCGCTATAGAGCAGTTTGCCATTGAGCAGAGAGTGCAGCGCAATACCGACCACTACCGCCACCGGCATCAACGCAAGGAAGAACGGCCAGGTGTAAAGGAGGAAGAAGAGCGTATTACTGCCATAGAGAAGGAAGGGAATACCCAGCGCCAGCAGCCATGAAATAAAGCCCACGGCAGCGCCCGACAGAGACCAGGTGGTCTCGTCGCCGATCGCCGGAGGCGGTTCTGAACGAATAATACTGAGGTTCTGGGTATTGCGCATATCGAATCCTGTAGACCGGGCAACCGGCACCCCTCGATGCCGCTGCCGTTTCAGGATCTGATAATATCGCTCTGTTGCAGCAGGTCTAATAGTTGGTGCACCAAATTTGTTACCAATTGTTCACCATCCAGATGAATTTCCGCCTTTTCCGGTGCCTCATAGACCGAGTCTATGCCGGTGAAATTGCGTAATTCCCCTGCCCGCGCCTTCTTGTATAATCCTTTCGGATCCCGCGCCTCGCAGATGGCCAGCGGGGTATCGACGAACACTTCGATAAAGCGTCCCTCCCCCAGGCGCTCGCGCACCATCTGCCGTTCCGCGCGGTGTGGTGATATAAATGCCGTCAATACCACCAGCCCGGCATCGACCATCAGCCTGGCCACTTCGCCGACGCGGCGAATGTTCTCTTTGCGATCCTCATCACTGAATCCCAGATCGCTGCACAGACCATGGCGCACGTTGTCGCCGTCCAGCAGATAGGTGCTGACGCCACGCTCATGCAGCGCCTCTTCCAGCGCCCCGGCGACGGTGGATTTACCCGACCCCGAAAGGCCGGTAAACCACAGCACCACGCCGCGATGGCCGTGATGCTGTTCCCGCTGCTGCTGAGTCACAGGATGGGCATGCCAGACGACGTTTTCGTCATGCTGGGCCATTATTGGCCTCCCAGCAGGTCGCGGGCGTCCCAGTGTGGGAAGTGTTTACGGATCAGCTGGTTCAGCTCCAGCTCGAAGGCGCTGTACTGCGATGCCGAGGTCGACGCCTGCAGGTGCGGCTCGTTGACCATCCCGGCGCCCACGGTGACGTTGGTCAGGCGATCGATAAAGATAAGCCCGCCGGTCACCGGGTTTTGCTGATACGGATCCAGCACTAAAGGTTCGTCAAAGGTCAGCTCCACCAGCCCAATGCCGTTCAGCGGTAGAGACTCGACTTCACGCTGGGTCAGGTTGTTAATATCGACCTGGTAGCGGATAGCGTCGACGCGAGCGCGGGTCTTCTTCCCGGCGATTTTGATGTCGTAGCTCTGGCCCGGGGTCAGCGGCTGCTCAGCCATCCACACCACGTCGATGCTGGCGCTTTGCACCGCCGGCAGCGAGGCTTGTGCGTCAACCAGCAGGTCGCCGCGGCTGATGTCAATTTCATCTTTCAGCACAAGGGTAATGGCTTCGCCGGCGGCAGCTTCCTGCAGGTCGCCGTCGAAGGTGACGATACGCGCCACGCTCGATTCGACGCCCGACGGCAGCACCTTCAAACGCTGGCCAACGGTAACCGTACCGGAGGCGACCGTGCCGGAGAAGCCGCGGAAATCGAGGTTCGGACGGTTAACATACTGCACAGGGAAGCGCAGCGGCTGGCTCTCGACTACCCGCTGGATCTCCACGGTTTCGAGGACTTCCAGCAGGGTCGGGCCGCTATACCACGGGATGTTCGCGCTCTGGCTGGCGACGTTATCGCCTTCCAGCGCCGACAGCGGTACAAAGCGGATATCGAGGTTGCCCGGCAGCTGCTCGGCGAAAGTCAGATAATCTTCCCGGATCTCGTTGAAGCGTGCTTCGCTAAACTCGACGAGATCCATTTTGTTGACCGCTACCACCAGGTGTTTAATGCCCAGCAGCGTAGAGATAAAGCTGTGACGGCGGGTCTGGTCGAGCACGCCTTTGCGCGCATCGATCAGCAGGATCGCCAGGTCGCAGGTTGACGCGCCGGTGGCCATATTGCGCGTGTACTGCTCGTGCCCCGGGGTGTCGGCGATGATAAATTTGCGTTTTTCGGTCGAGAAGTAACGGTAAGCGACATCGATGGTGATGCCCTGCTCACGCTCAGCCTGCAGGCCGTCCACCAGCAGCGCCAGGTCCAGTTTTTCGCCCTGGGTACCGTGACGCTTGCTGTCGTTGTGCAGAGACGACAGCTGGTCTTCATAGATCTGGCGCGTATCGTGCAGCAGACGGCCAATTAAGGTGCTTTTGCCATCATCGACGCTGCCGCAGGTCAGAAAACGCAGCAGGCTCTTGTGCTGTTGCGCGTGCAGGTAAGCTTCTACGCCGCCTTCATTAGCAATTTGTTGGGCAATTGTGGTGTTCATGGCGGCTCCTTAGAAATACCCCTGACGTTTCTTCAGCTCCATCGAGCCGGCCTGGTCGCGGTCAATCACGCGGCCCTGACGTTCGCTGGTGGTCGATACCAGCATCTCTTCAATAATTTCCGGCAGCGTCTGCGCTTCAGACTCCACTGCGCCGGTCAGCGGCCAGCAGCCAAGGGTACGGAAACGCACCATCCGTTTTTCAATCACTTCGCCCGGCAGCAGATCGATACGGTCGTCATCGATCATCATCAGCATACCGTCGCGCTCCAGCACCGGGCGCTCAGCGGCCAGATACAGCGGCACGATTTCAATATTTTCCAGATAGATGTACTGCCAGATATCCAGCTCAGTCCAGTTGGAGAGCGGGAAGACGCGGATGCTTTCGCCTTTGTTAATCTGGCCGTTGTAGTTGTGCCACAGCTCCGGACGCTGATTTTTCGGGTCCCAGCGGTGGAAGCGGTCGCGGAAGGAGTAGATGCGCTCTTTCGCGCGGGATTTCTCTTCGTCGCGACGCGCGCCGCCGAACGCGGCGTCAAAGCCGTATTTGTTCAGCGCCTGCTTCAGGCCTTCCGTTTTCATGATATCGGTATGCTTAGCGCTGCCGTGGACAAACGGGTTGATGCCCATCGCCACCCCTTCCGGGTTTTTATGCACCAGCAGCTCACAGCCGTAGGCTTTGGCGGTACGGTCGCGGAACTCATACATCTCACGGAATTTCCAGCCGGTATCGACGTGCAGCAGCGGGAACGGCAGGGTTCCCGGATAAAACGCTTTGCGCGCCAGATGCAGCATTACGCTGGAATCTTTCCCGATGGAGTACATCATCACCGGGTTAGAAAATTCGGCGGCCACCTCACGAATAATATGGATGCTTTCCGCCTCCAGTTGCCGCAGGTGAGTGAGTCGTTTTTGGTCCATAACCGTTCCTTAAGCCAGATTGACCACCGAAGCGTTAAACCCTTCGGCGGATGATGTATGTTGAAACCAGGCGAGCTGCTGATGCAGCTGCACCACTTCGCCGACCACCAGCAGGGCGGGCATCGGGGCGTCTTTCGCCAGGTGTTCGAGTTGTTGCAATGTGCCGGTTATCGTCTGCTGATCGTCGCGGGTACCGCGGGAAATCACCGCGACCGGCGTAGCGCTGTCGCGACCGTGGGCGATCAGCTGCGCGCTGATTTCCGCCGCCTTCATGGTGCCCATGTAGATCGCCAGCGTTTGTTGGCTCTTCGCCAGCAGCGACCAGTCGAAGGGGGCGCTATCCGGCTTGTAGTGGCCGGTGACAAAGACGGCGCTTTGCGCATAGTCGCGATGGGTCAGCGGAATACCGGCGTAGGCCGTCGCCCCGGCAGCAGCAGTGACGCCAGGCACCACCTGGAACGGGATCCCCGCTTCGGCGGCAGCCTGCAGCTCTTCTGCGCCGCGGCCAAAAATAAACGGATCCCCGCCCTTCAGACGCACGACGGTTTTCCCCGCCTTCGCCGCCGCCACCAGCAGCTGATTGGTTTCATGCTGCGGCACCGAGTGCTCGCCGGCGCGTTTGCCGACACAGATCAGCTCGGCATCACGGCGCACCAGCTCGAGAACCGGCGGGGTCACCAGATGGTCGTGGAAAACCACGTCCGCCTGCTGGATCGCCTGCAGACCACGAAGGGTCAGCAGCCCGGCATCGCCCGGCCCGGCGCCCACCAGAATAATTTCTCCCGTCTCGCGTTCGGGCTTATCCAGCTCATCCTGCAGCGCCTTTTCCGCCTCCGCATGATTGCCCGCCACCATCAGGCTGGCAAAGCGGCCGGTAAAGACGCGTTCCCAGAAGCGGCGACGCGCTTCGGTGGTCGTCAGACGGGTTTTCAGATGGTTGCGCCAGTAGCTCGCCGATTCCGCCAGCCGCCCGAGGTTCGTCGGCAGCAGCGCTTCAATTTTCTCGCGCAGAATACGCGACAGCACCGGCGCTTTGCCGCTGGAGGAGATCGCCACCAGCAGCGGCGAACGGTCGACGATAGAAGGGAAGACAAACGAGCACAGCGCCTGGTTATCCACCACGTTGACCAGCCGGTAGCGCGCGTTAGCCGCCGCAAACACCCGCTGATTAAGCGCCTCATCCTCCGTGGCCGCAATCACCAGAAAGACATCATCCACCAGCGACTCGCTAAATTCCGTCGCCCGCCAGCTAAGCGCCTGGCGCGCCGCCAGATCGGCCAGCGCCGGAGAGAGCGTCCCGGCGACCACCTGCACCTGCGCCTGAGCGCGCAGCAGGAATTTAATCTTGCGTTCAGCAATCTCATCGCCGCCGATCACCAGCACGGGCCTTTGTTTCAGTTCGGCAAAAAGGGGCAAGTAATCCACGGCGCAACAACTCTCTTACAATCAGCGATACTGCGACTATAGGGTGCGCCTGAGAGCAAATGAAATTACGAAATGGAATGAGTTGTGACGCAAAGGAATAACGCTGTGGAAATACAAATATCAAAAAGTGCTTAACGCGCTATTTTTCCGCTATTTAAGAGCAATTGAAATTGTTTAACCGCGGTCACAGTTTCATACTGTACGCGTCAAATTGTCTTGTTCGTGTAAGGACCCCTTATGTTTTCCGCGTTGTGCCGCCGTCTGCTTCCTCTGGCGCTCGGCACCGGTTTTGTTTTCGCCGCCGCCCCCGCTTTCAGCGCGCTGGGCGACACCGCCAGTAGCCAGGCCCGTCATATCGCCACCGTCTTCCCGGGACGAATGACCGGAACACCAGCCGAGATGTTGTCAGCCGAGTACCTCCGCCAGCAGTTCGCCCAGATGGGTTATCAGAGCGACGTGCGCAGCTTCAATACCCGCTACATCTATACCGATAACAATCAGCGTAAGAACTGGCATAACGCCACCGGCAGTACGGTGATCGCCGCCCATGAAGGCCAGTCCCGCCAGCAAATCATTATTATGGCGCATCTCGATACCTACGCGCCGCAGAGCGATAAAGACGTGGAGAACAACCTTGGCGGCCTGACGCTGCAGGGCATCGACGACAACGCGATGGGGCTCGGCGTGATGCTGGAGCTGGCGGATCATTTAAAGAATATCCCCACCCGCTATGGCATTCGCTTTATCGCCACCAGCGGTGAAGAGGAAGGTCGTCTCGGGGCGCAAAATCTGCTACAGCGCATGAGTGAGGCGGAAAAGAAAAATACCCTGCTGGTGATCAACCTCGATAATCTGGTGGTGGGCGATAAGCTTTACTTCAACAGTGGCCGCCGCACGCCGGCCTCGGTGCGTAAGCTAACCCGCGACCGCGCGCTGGCTATCGCCCGCAGCAAGGGGATTGTCGCGGCGACCAATCCAGGACTGAACCCAGCATACCCAAAAGGCACCGCCTGCTGTAACGACGCCAGCGTCTTCGACAGCGCGGGGATCCCGGTGCTGTCGGTCGAGGCAACCAACTGGTCACTCGGCAAAAAGGATGGCTATCAGCAGCGCCAGAAATCCCGCGCCTTCCCGGACGGCACCAGCTGGCATAGCGTGCAGATTGATAATCAGCAGTATCTCGACCACGCGCTGCCGGGACGCATAGAACGCCGCAGCCGCGAGGTAGTGAAAGTGATGCTGCCGCTGGTGAAAGAGCTGGCGAAGGTGGAGAAGAAAAGCTGATACGCACAAAAGAACGCGCGGTATCACCCGCGTGTTCTTCTTGAATTATCACCCAAAGAAAGCGCTAACAGCTTAACCCTCGTGCAATCCGCACTCGCGTTTAAGCCCGAAGAACCGGGTCTCTTCTTCTGCCATGCCCGGCTCCCATTTGCGCGTGGTGTGGGTATCGCCTACCGACAGATAGCCCTGATCCCACAGCGGGTGGTATTTCAGCCCGTGCTTTTGCAGGTACTGATACACCGTCCGGTTATCCCAGTCGATAATCGGCAGCACCTTGAACACCCCGCGCTGGATAGCCAGCACCGGTAAGGTTGCCCGGCTACCGGACTGCTCGCGGCGCAGACCAGCGAACCAGGTCTGGGTATTGAGCTCTTTCAGCGCCCGGTTCATCGGCTCGACTTTGTTGATCTCATTGTATTTCTCAATGCCCTCAACGCCCTGCTCCCACAGCTTACCGTAACGCGCCTCCTGCCAGGCGGCGCTCTCCTGCGCCCGATAGACCTTCAGGTTCAGCTTGAGCTTGTCGGTTAACTCATCGATAAACTGATAGGTTTCCGGAAACAGATAGCCGGTATCCGTGAGGATCACCGGAATATCCGGGCGCAGCTGATTCACCAGGTGCAGACTCACCGCCGCCTGAATGCCAAAGCTGGAAGATAAAGCATACTCGCCAGGCAGATTTTCCAGCGCCCACGCTACGCGTTCTTCGGCGCTGAGCTTCTCCAGCTTCGCATTGGTCTCCGCCAGCGCCAGGATACGTTCCACTTTCGGCAATGCATTAAGCGCGTTTAGATCGAGTACGGACATATAAACCTCGTTTGCCTGTTTTACCGGGCGGCACTGCGTTTGCCCGGCCTACGGGTTTTACAGGCCCGGGTCGCTACGCGCCACCGGGCACCAGGATGTTATTCCCAGAAATCGCGGGCTGGGTCGAGCACCGGGCGAATGATGCCCGCACGCACCGTAAAGTCGCCGAAGCCTTCACCCGCTTCGCGCTCTTTCGCCCAGCGCCCTACCAGTTCGTCTAGCGAGTCGAGAATTTCCGACTCGGTAATATTCTCACGGTACATCCGCGGGATGCGGGTGCCGCTGCGGTTACCGCCAAGGTGCAGGTTGTAGCGCCCCGGCGCTTTGCCCACCAGTCCCACTTCCGCCAGCATCGCGCGGCCGCAGCCGTTCGGGCAGCCGGTGACCCGGGTGACGATATGCTCATCGCTCACGCCGTGCTTGTTCATCACCCCTTCCACCTTGTCGATAAACGACGGCAGGAAACGTTCGGCTTCCGCCATTGCCAACGGGCAGGTCGGGAAGGAGACGCAGGCCATCGAGTTTTCGCGCTGCGGAGTAACGGCATTCATCAGACCATGATCCCGCGCCAGCTTCTCGATCCGCGCCTTCTGATCTTCCGGTACGCTGGCAACGATCAGGTTCTGGTTGGCAGTGATGCGGAATTCGCCTTTATGGATCTTAGCAATCTCCAGCAAGCCAGTCTTCAGCGGACGACCCGGATAATCGAGAATGCGGCCGTTTTCAATAAACAGCGTCAGGTGCCATTTGTCATCAATCCCCTTCACCCAGCCGATGCGGTCGCCGCGGCCGGTGAATTCATACGGGCGGATCGGCTCAAACTTAATGCCGGCCCGGCGCTCCACTTCCGCCTTGAAGGTTTCGACGCCAACGCGCTCAAGGGTGTACTTGGTTTTCGCATTCTTACGGTCGGTACGGTTGCCCCAGTCGCGCTGGGTAGTCACGACCGCTTCCGCCACCGCCAGAGTATGCTCCAGCGGCAGATAACCGAATTCGCTCGCCGTGCGGGCGTAGGTTTTCTTGTTGCCGTGTTCGATAGAGAGACCGCCGCCCACCAGCAGGTTAAAGCCCACCAGCTTGCCATTTTCGGCAATCGCCACGAAGTTCATGTCGTTAGCGTGCAGATCGATATCGTTCTGCGGCGGGATCACCACCGTGGTTTTAAACTTACGCGGCAGATAGGTCTGACCGAGGATCGGCTCTTCGTCAGTAGTGGCGACCTTTTTCTGATCCAGCCAGATCTCGGCATAAGCGCGGGTACGCGGCAGCAGATGCTCGGAGATCTTTTTCGCCCACTCGTAGGCCTCAGCGTGCAGCTGCGACTCGTACGGGTTGGAGGTGCACAGCACATTACGGTTCATATCGTTGGCGGTGGCCAGCGCATCCAGCCCCACCGAGTGCAGCATCTGATGCACCGGTTTCACGTTCTTTTTCAGAATGCCGTGGAACTGGAACGTCTGCCGGTTGGTCAGACGAATACTGCCGTAAATGGTGTTGTCCGCGGCAAACTTATCGATCGCCTTCCACTGGGTGGTGGTGATCACCCCGCCCGGCAGACGGCAGCGCAGCAGCATCGCATGGCGCGGCTCCAGCTTCTGGGCGGCGCGTTCCGCGCGGATATCGCGATCGTCCTGCTGGTACATGCCGTGGAAACGGATCAGCAGGAAGTTATCGCCTTTAAAACCGCCGGTCAGACCGTCGTTTAAATCTTCCGCAATGGTGCCGCGCAGGTAGTTGCTCTCAAGCTTCATGCGCTCGGCATCGGTCAGTTTACCTTCGACCACTAAAGGCCCCGGATGTTTTTCGCTCATTAGTAGACATCTCGCTGATAACGGCGCTCAACGCGCAGCTCACTTAAAAATTCGTCCGCCGCTTCGGCGTCCATCGCGCCGTATTCGGCAATCACTTCCAGTAAAGTATGTTCCACGTCTTTCGCCATACGATTGGCGTCGCCGCAGACATAAATGTGGGCGCCATCATTGATCCAGCGCCACAGCTCGGCTCCCTGCTCGCGCAGTTTGTCCTGCACGTAGATTTTTTGTTGTTGATCGCGGGACCAGGCCAGGTCAATACGGGTCAGCAGACCTTCCTTCACATAGCTCTGCCACTCTACCTGATAGAGGAAATCTTCAGTGAAGTGTGGGTTGCCGAAGAACAACCAGTTCTTGCCTTGCGCCCCGTCCGCTGCGCGCTGCTGCATAAAGGCGCGGAACGGCGCAATGCCGGTGCCCGGGCCAATCATGATCACCGGCGTCTCCGGGTTAGCCGGCAGACGGAAGTTGTCATTGTGTTCAATAAAGACGCGGACTTCGCCATCTTCTTCCACACGGTCGGCGAGGAAGCTGGAGGCACCGCCAGCCCGGGCGCGGCCTTCTATTTCATAGCGCACCACGCCCACGGTGACATGCACTTCGCTCTCCACTTCCGCCTGTGAGGAGGCAATGGAGTACAGGCGCGGCGTCAGCGGACGCAGCAGACCGATTAACGCCTCGGCGTCCAGCTGCGCCGGCGAGAAACGGACCATATCGACGATCGGCGTCGCAGCAGCATACTGCTGCAGCTGAGCTTTATCGCCCACCAGCGGCAGCAGCGATTCGCTGCGGGTCAGGGTGGCGTAGTTTTCGACGATAGTCGCGGTGTTAACCGTCAGCTCAAAATGCCACTCCAGCGCTTCCGCCAGCGGCAGAGTTTTGCCATCAACGGTTACCGGCTCGTCACCTTTCAGCCACAGCAGCTCCACCAGCTCTTTGACCAGCTGAGGATCGTTTTGATACCAGACGCCCAGCGCGTCGCCCGGCTGATAGCGCAGACCGGAATCACCGAGGTCAATTTCGATATGGCGCACATCTTTTTCGGAATCGCGGCCAGTGATTTTCTGGTTGACCGACAAGGTCGCCGACAGCGGAGCCTCTTTGGTGTACGGGCTGGTATGGATGTCGTTCACCGCGCCGCTGGTGGCCAGCTGGGCGGGCGCGGCAACTGGCGCACGGGCTTTCAGCACCTCAACGACGCGCGCGCGCCATTCCGCAGCCGCGGTCTGATATTCGACGTCGGCATCGACGCGATCGAGCAGGCGTTCCGCGCCGAGCTCGGCCAGCTTGCTGTCGAAATCTTTGCCAGACTGGCAGAAGAATTCATAAGAAGTATCGCCGAGGCCAAAGACAGCGAACGCGGTCCCGTCCAGCTTCGGCGCTTTTTTCGAGAACAGGAACTTATGCAATGCGACCGCTTCTTCCGGCGGCTCACCTTCCCCCTGGGTGGACGTCACGACCACCAGCAGTTTTTCCGCAGCAATTTGTTTGAATTTATAATCGCCTGCATTCACCAGCTTCACGTTCAGCTTCGCTGCCAGCAGATCGTCGCGCAGCGCTTCGGCGACGCGGCGGGCATTGCCGGTTTGCGAGGCGGAAATCAGCGTGATCGAGGGCACCTCAGCGGCCTGGGCAGGAACGGCCACAGCCGCGCCGGACTGCTGATTCAGCACGCCCCAGAAATAGCCAGACACCCAGGCAAGCTGAGTGGGCGTGAAGTCAGTGGTGGCCGCCTGAAGGCGCGCCAGTTGCTCCGGGTTGAGCGGCAGCAAGTTGGAAGGTGTGGCCTGTGTCGTCATGCGTCGTTTGTTCCAGTAAGCAAAGCTGTTGTTCGCGCCCTGTCAGCGCGACAAAAACAGAAGAGAATAGAAGGGTAACGGTGCTGATAGTAACAATTAAAGAAGGGATGGAAATAATAAATAACCAAATGGACTAACCTGTTTTAGTTGTAGTTATTAACAACAAAATCGATTAAATAACCACATGAAATATAACCATTTAATTCAGATAACCCAGATAAATGTGTCCATTTTCTGTTCAGGGCCGTTTTAGTTAATGCGAAAAAATGTGCTTTCCGGTACCCTACGGCGGTTTTTTTCGTCCTGTTGAGAGTCAATGATGTCCACCACGCTGTTTAAAGATTTCACCTTCGAAGCCGCCCACCACCTGCCGCACGTCCCGGAAGGGCACAAATGCGGTCGCCTGCATGGCCACTCCTTTATGGTGCGTCTGGAGATCACCGGTGAAGTCGATCCCCATACCGGGTGGATCATGGATTTTGCCGAGCTGAAGGCCGCCTTCAAGCCGACATACGATCGCCTGGACCACTATTATCTGAACGATATCCCCGGTCTGGAAAACCCCACCAGCGAAGTGCTGGCGAAATGGATCTGGGATGAGATGAAACCGCGGGTACCGCTGCTGAGCGCCGTGATGGTCAAAGAGACCTGCACCGCTGGCTGCGTCTATCGCGGCGAGTAAGCGAAAAAAAAGCCCGGTCAGTACGCTGCCGGGCTTTTTTTTAGGCAATATTCAAATACTTGTGCGTCTGCATGGACAGGCGCCAGTTGCGGGCGATGCAGGTGTCGATACACAGGCGCGTCGCGTCTTCTTTCTGACTGATCGGCTGCAGGGCGATGATCCGCGGTTTGTCATCGCTCAGCGTTTCCAGCAGTTCGTCCAGCGCTTCGATGTCGCGGACGCGCCCTACCGGATGCTTGATCTCATCCGCCCGCTGCAGAGCCTGCGACAGCACATCATACCCGCCACGCATATTGACCTTAGGGGATACCGTCACCCAGGTGTTGTGGCTGCAGCGCACTTCATGGGTGCCGCTGGTTTCAATCTGACAGCTAAAGCCGTTTTGTTCCAGAAGCGAGGTTAACGGCGTTAAATCATGAATGCAGGGTTCACCGCCGGTAATGACCACGTGGCGGGCAGTCCACCCCTGGCGCCCAATAATCGCCAGCAGATCCTCGCTGCTTGCCGGACCCCACTTATCGCTCTCTTTGGTTTTCGCCAGGATGCTGAACAACGACACTTCCCGATCGGCCAGCTTGTCCCAGGTATGCTTGGTGTCACACCACGCGCATCCTACCGGGCATCCCTGCAGACGAATAAAAATGGCAGGCACGCCGGTGAAGTAACCCTCGCCTTGCAGGGTCTGGAACATCTCGTTAATCGGGTACTGCATAGTCATCTCTGTTTAGGGTCATAAACGTCCATTATCGCAGATTTCAGCGCACAGGTCTTGTCCTGCGCTGCGATCCCTTTTTTACCCCTTCGTCAATATCCGTGTCGGGAATAATATTATTGATTAAAGAAACAATCTTTTCTTTTGGCTTAATTTATTAGCATGATAAGAATTAAAATAATTAATATTCTGACACGTGGACTGAAAATGTGTAACAGAAAATGTTATTCCTGTCATTCAGGATAAAATAAAAGGTCCAGACAGTAAAATAAAAAACCTTAAAATACAGTGATGTACAAACTGATACATGAAAGAGTGAATTATCTGGCCGATCTGCGAGTCCAATTCAATCCGCCGGTGATAATAACCTTAAACTGGTCTTAATAAATCCCTGATCGGGCCCCTTTTTTATTTAATCGTCGTTTACTTTTGCCCGCCTAGAATCCCGCAGACCAACCATAATGAGATAGCGTTTATGACCACATTATTAATTACCGGCGTTACGGGGTTTCTGGGCGGTGCCGCGTTAGAGAAAATACTCCATCAGGAAACCCGGTTAGATCTGCTACTGCTCGTGCGTGCTGATAGCCCCGAGGCAGGCCTCGAACGGGTCAAAGAGAACATGCGTAAGTTCAACATCGCCGAGGAGAAGCTGGCGATGCTTCACCCGCAGCATATCCTGCTGGGCGATCTCGCTTCTCCGGAGCATTTTCTTAACGATCCGCGCCTCGATCAGGTGACGCATGTCCTCAACTGCGCCGCTGTCGCCTCGTTTGGCAGCAACCCGCTCATCTGGAAGGTTAACGTTGAGGGTACGCTGCGCCTGGCGCAACGGATGGCGCAGGTTGAGGGTCTGCAGCGTTTTCTGCACGTCGGCACAGCGATGTCATGTTCGCCTGAGCCGGATTCACTGGTCGCCGAAAGCGCGGAGTTTCGGGAACGCGCTGAGCACCTGGTGGAATACACCCACTCGAAATCAACCATCGAGCAGTTGATGCAGCAGCATTGCCCTACACTGCCGCTGGTCATTGCCCGCCCTTCTATCGTGGTGGGTCATACCCATCACGGCTGCCGGCCTTCCAGCAGTATTTTCTGGGTGTTCAGCATGGGGCTGATGCTGCAGAAATTTTTATGTTCCATGGAGGACCGAATCGATGTCATCCCGGTGGACTACTGCGCTGATGCCCTGCTGATGCTGCTTAACCAGCCGCTGGCTCACGGCGAAGTGGTGCACATCTCTGCCGGGGAGGAGAATAGCGTGAAGTTTGCCGAAATCGACCGGGCGATGGCTCAGGCCCTCGAACAGGCCCCGGTGGGGGATAAGTACGCCCAGGTCAGCTATGACACGCTGGTCAAAATGCGTCGTGAACTGAAAGGGATATTTGGGCCATGCAATGAACGTCTGATGCTGAAAGCCATGCGCTTATATGGCGCGTTCGCTACGTTGAATGTGCGCTTTAGTAACGACAAGCTGTTGAGCATGGGAATGCCAAAACCACCGCGTTTTACGGATTACATCGACCGCTGCGTGGAGACCACTCGCGGGCTGTCGATCCCCCAGCAAATGGCCGTCGATTTTAAATAATCGCCGACGAGGTAAAAAAATGCCAGCCCTGAGGCTGGCATTATTATTTCACAAAGACAGGATTATGCCTGGCCTTTGATCTCTTTACGACCGTTGAACGGCGCTTGCTCACCCAGCGCTTCTTCGATACGAATCAGCTGGTTGTATTTAGCAACGCGGTCAGAACGGCTCATAGAACCGGTTTTGATCTGGCCTGCAGCGGTACCGACAGCCAGGTCAGCGATGGTCGCGTCTTCAGTTTCGCCAGAACGGTGAGAGATGACAGCGGTGTAGCCAGCGTCTTTCGCCATCTTGATGGCAGCCAGAGTTTCGGTCAGAGAACCGATCTGGTTGAATTTGATCAGGATGGAGTTAGCGATGCCTTTTTCGATGCCTTCTTTCAGGATCTTGGTGTTGGTTACGAACAGGTCGTCACCAACCAGCTGGATTTTGTCGCCCAGTACTTTGGTCTGGTATGCGAAACCGTCCCAGTCAGATTCGTCCAGGCCATCTTCGATGGAGACGATCGGGTACTGTTTGGTCAGGTCTTCCAGGAAGTGAGTGAACTCTTCAGAGGTGAACGCTTTGTTGCCTTCGCCAGCCAGAACGTATTTACCGTCTTTGTAGAATTCAGATGCTGCGCAGTCCATCGCCAGGGTGATGTCTTTGCCCAGCTCGTAGCCAGCAGCTTTAACCGCTTCAGCGATAACAGCCAGTGCTTCGGCGTTAGAACCCAGGTTCGGCGCGTAGCCGCCTTCGTCACCAACGGCAGTGTTCATGCCTTTGGACTTCAGCACTTTCGCCAGGTGATGGAACACTTCAGAACCCATGCGTACGGCTTCTTTCAGGGTCGGCGCGCCAACCGGCTGAATCATGAATTCCTGGATGTCGACGTTGTTGTCAGCGTGCTCACCACCGTTGATGATGTTCATCATCGGAACCGGCATGGAGTATTTGCCCGGAGTGCCGTTCAGTTCCGCGATGTGCGCATACAGCGGCAGGCCTTTGGACGCTGCAGCTGCTTTGGCGTTTGCCAGAGAAACAGCCAGGATAGCGTTCGCACCGAAGTTAGATTTGTTTTCAGTACCGTCCAGGTCGATCATGATCTTGTCGATGCCAGCCTGATCTTTAGCATCTTTGCCCAGGATTGCCTGAGCGATCGGGCCGTTTACCGCAGCAACAGCTTTGGTTACGCCTTTACCCAGGAAACGGGATTTGTCGCCATCGCGCAGTTCCAGCGCTTCGCGGGAACCAGTAGAAGCACCTGACGGAGCAGCTGCCATACCGACGAAACCACCTTCCAGGTGTACTTCGGCTTCAACAGTCGGGTTACCACGGGAGTCGATGATTTCACGACCGATGACTTTAACGATTTTGGACATTAGGTTTTCCTCAGTACAAGTTAAACTAAAACTCCAGACAAACAATGCACCCAGTTGGGTGCATTGCCGTTCTAACTCTTTTACTTCGCCTGACGCTTCTGGTACTCGCTCGCGGCTTTCACAAAGCCAGCAAACAGCGGGTGCCCATCACGCGGCGTCGAAGTAAACTCCGGGTGGAACTGGCAGGCAACAAACCACGGATGGTTCGGCACTTCGATGATCTCGACCAACTGATCATCCCCGGAACGGCCCGCAACGCGCAGACCAGCAGCTTCAATCGGTTTCAACAACATGTTGTTGACTTCGTAGCGGTGACGATGGCGCTCGGTGATGGTCGGCTCGCCGTACAGCTGGCGCACCAGAGATTCATCATCCAGCTGGCACTGCTGTGCGCCCAGGCGCATGGTGCCGCCCAGATCGCTCTTCTCGGAGCGGACTTCAACGTTGCCATCTTCGTCACGCCATTCGGTAATCAGGGCCACAACCGGGTATTTACAGTCTGGCACAAATTCCGTCGAGTTGGCGTTTTCCATACCCGCTACGTTGCGCGCGAACTCAATCAGCGCAACCTGCATACCCAGGCAGATGCCCAGATAAGGAATATTGTTCTCACGCGCATAGCGCGCGGTGGCGATCTTACCTTCCACACCGCGGTAGCCGAAGCCGCCCGGGATAAGGATAGCATCTAAATCCTTGAGGATTTCGACGCCGCGCGTTTCCACATCCTGCGAATCGATCAGCTTGATGTTGACGGTCACGCGGTTTTTCAGACCACCGTGTTTCAGCGCTTCAATCACCGACTTGTAGGCATCCGGCAGTTCAATGTACTTACCGACCATACCAATGGTGACTTCGCCTGCCGGATTGGCTTCTTCATAGATTACCTGTTCCCATTCGGCCAGGTTTGCTTCCGGACAAGTTAAGCTGAATCGTTTACAAATATAATCGTCCAGCCCCTGAGATTTCAACAGGCCCGGAATTTTATAAATGGAATCGACGTCTTTCAGAGAAATCACAGCCTTTTCCGGAACGTTACAGAACAAAGCAATTTTGGCTCGTTCGTTGGCCGGAACCGCGCGGTCTGAGCGGCAGATCAGGATATCTGGCTGGATACCGATGGAGAGCAGCTCTTTCACGGAGTGCTGGGTCGGCTTGGTTTTGACTTCGCCCGCAGCAGCCATGTACGGCACCAGGGTCAGGTGCATAAACAGGGTATGCTCGCGGCCGATCTCTACCGCCATCTGACGAATGGCTTCGAGGAACGGCAGGGATTCGATATCGCCTACGGTACCGCCGATTTCCACCAGTACGACGTCATGGCCTTCGCCGCCCGCCAGTACGCGCTCTTTGATAGCGTTAGTGATGTGCGGAATAACCTGAACGGTGGCACCCAGATAGTCGCCACGGCGCTCTTTGCGCAGTACGTCGGAGTAGATACGGCCGGTGGTGAAGTTGTTGCGACGCGTCATCTTGGTACGGATGAAACGCTCATAGTGGCCCAGGTCCAGATCGGTTTCTGCGCCGTCTTCAGTAACGAACACTTCCCCATGCTGGATTGGGCTCATGGTGCCCGGATCGACGTTGATATACGGATCCAGTTTCATGATGGTCACGTTGAGACCACGGGCTTCAAGAATGGCTGCCAGGGAGGCTGCGGCAATGCCTTTACCCAGAGAGGATACGACCCCGCCGGTCACAAAAATATAGTTCGTTGTCATGCTGAACCTGAGAAGTTAGGGTAAAACGATGGAATAACCAGGACGGGAAAGTAGTATACCCGAACATGCGTGACGCCACAAACTTTCATTCTTCCCCTCCCCTTCGTTCTTCAAGTTGCACCTGTGTTGCGACTCGAACAACTCGAAGAGGCAGGCTACATGGTGTTTCAACGACATAACGGAAAGAGAAAATAGACGCTTTTGGCGAAATGTTTTTGACGTAAATCAAGCGCTTGTTATTTATAAAATCACACAAATCGCGCTTGATCACGAAAACTCGTTAGAGATCAGTTTCCTGGCGTTTTACTTCCTGCCACACTTCTTCCATGGTATCGAGGTCGATGCCGGTCATTTCCAGGCCGCGGGCGGCGACAATGCGCTCGACCTCGCGGAAGCGACGCTCAAATTTGCGGTTTGCTTTCTGCAGCGCCACCTCGGCTTTGACCCCTAAATGACGGGATAAATTCACCGTGGCGAACAGCAGATCGCCCACTTCCTCTTCCAGTTTTGCTTCATCCACCACCGCCTGCTGCGCTTCATGCATCACTTCATCAATTTCTTCATGCACCTTGTCGAGCACCGGTCCCAGCGAGGTCCAGTCGAAACCGACCGCCGAGCAGCGGCGCTGGATTTTGTGCGCGCGCATCAGCGCCGGCAGGCTATGGGGAATATCGTCCAGCGCCGAGTGCTGGGCTTTTTCCGCCCGCTCCGCGCTTTTAATCTGCTCCCAGCGCGCCAGGACTTCGCTGCTGTTTCCTGCGGTAGCATCAGCGAAAATATGGGGATGGCGGCGCTCCAGCTTGTCGCTGATGGCGGCGCAGATATCGTCAAAGTTAAAGCGTCCCTCTTCCTGCGCCATTTGCGCATAGAACACCACCTGGAATAGCAGATCGCCCAGCTCACCGCGCAGGTCGTCAAAATCCTCTCGCGAAATGGCGTCCAGTACTTCATAGGTTTCTTCGAGGGTATACGGGGCGATGGTGGCGAAAGTCTGCTCTTTATCCCACGGGCAGCCGTTTTCCGGGTCGCGCAGGCGCTTCATAATGCCGAGCAGGCGGTCGATTTGGGTCATGTGAGGATCCTGGAAATGTAAAAAATGGTAGAAATTGATATCGGTTTGCAACTTTTGAGCCCGGGAAAAGCGTTTTTCACGTGTGACTCCAGCGTACTTTGCGCTCCCGGTAAATGTTCTGCCATATGTCTCCTGTGGTACAGGGAGCGCACAGGGGGCGGCCAGTCGCCGCC
>NZ_KV793004.1:138190-169645 GCF_001808325.1 Klebsiella sp. HMSC16C06 | reverse complement strand
GCCCGGACAAGGTGCGCAGCACCGCCTCCGGGGAGGCCCCCTGTCTAAGGGCCAGCAGTTGCGACGTCAATCTTAGTCTGCTTCAGCCTGCTGCTCATGTATCAAATTCAATAACGGATACGGTTGCCCCAGATCGTCCGTCTCAGAACGCCCTGTCACGTTAAAACCCATCCTCTGATAAAACCCGACCGCTTGTTCATTCTGCTCATTCACATTCGTCGTCAGCTTTGGCGTTAACGACAGGGCATGCTCAATCAGCAATTTCCCCACGCCGCAGCCGCGGACATCCGGATCGACGAACAGCGCATCCATATGCTCTCCGGTAAGCAGCATAAAGGCGATCGGCTGGTCCTGGGTGTTAGCCGCCACCCACAGCGGAGCCTCCGGTAAAAATGCGCGTACCATCTCCTCCAGCTCCTTTCGATACGCTTTTGACAGAAAATCGTGCGTGGCGTCGACCGACCGACACCATATCGCAATCAGTTTATCCCCTTCATCTGCCCGGGAACGGCGGATGCTAATAACCATAGTTTCTCCTTTTCTTCATTCTTATATTCTAACTCAATGCGCGCCGTGAAATTTTCTCACCGTGAACATGCAGACTCGACATTCACCCGATTCCTGGTTATCTTCAGCTATCTGGATGTCTAAACGTTTATACGTATGCTATGAGGTAATACAGTTATGCCAATTCGGGTGCAGGACGAGCTACCAGCCGTCAGTTTCTTGCGCAATGAAAACGTCTTTGTGATGACGACAACACGTGCAACGACTCAGGAAATTCGCCCCCTGAAGGTGTTAATCCTCAACCTGATGCCGAAGAAAATCGAGACGGAAAATCAGTTCCTGCGTCTGCTATCGAACTCTCCGCTGCAGGTGGACATCCAGTTGTTGCGTATTGATGCGCGTGAGTCGCGTAATACGCCGACGGAGCATCTGAATAACTTTTACTGCAATTTCGATGAGATCTGCGATCAGAACTTTGATGGCCTGATTGTCACCGGTGCCCCCTTAGGCCTGGTTGAGTTTAACGATGTTGCTTACTGGCCACAGATCAAACAGGTGCTGGAGTGGGCGAAGGATCACGTCACCTCCACGCTGTTCGTCTGTTGGGCGGTTCAGGCCGCGCTGAATATTCTGTACGGCATTCCCAAGCAGACCCGCGCCGAAAAGATTTCCGGCGTTTATGAACACCATATTCTGCATCCACACGCCTTACTGACCCGCGGTTTCGACGACTCTTTTCTGGCCCCGCACTCACGCTATGCTGATTTTCCGGCGGGACTTATCCGCGATTACACCGATCTCGAGATCCTCGCGGAGACGGAAGAGGGCGATGCGTATTTGTTTGCCAGTAAAGATAAGCGGATCGCCTTTGTTACCGGCCACCCGGAGTACGATGCCAATACCCTGGCAAGCGAATATTTCCGCGATGTGGAAGCCGGTTTGAATCCAGAGGTTCCTTACAACTATTTTCCGCAAAACGACCCGCAGAACAAACCGCGCGCCACCTGGCGGAGCCACGGCAATCTGCTGTTTGCTAACTGGCTTAACTATTATGTCTACCAGATTACACCATACGATCTGCGCCATATGAATCCTACACTGGAGTAATACTCTACACGAAACGATCCTAAAGCGTTTCAGCACTTTGCCTCTGGCACCTTCGGGTGCCTTTTTTATTTCCGAAATTCACTTCATGCTCGATGATAACTTTAATTCCATTGTTATCAATGTGTTAAAGCTATTTTAAAATTAAAATGGAAATTGTTTTTGATTTTGAAAATTAATTGAGTAGTCTTAATTGTGCTGAGCGAAAACTACACAACGATCTCTCGCTCGCTTCCAGCGGATCAACCAAGAGGAACAGCACAATGACGCAGCAGGCGACAATCACCGATGAACTGGCCTTTAGTCAGCCCTATGGCGAGCAGGAGAAGCAGATCTTAACGCCTGAGGCGGTAGAATTTCTGACGGAACTGGTGAGCCGCTTTGCGCCGGCGCGTAATAAGCTACTGGCCGCGCGTCAGCAGCAGCAGCAGGCCATTGATCAAGGTGTACTTCCTGACTTTATTTCGGAAACCGCTTCCATTAGAAATGGAAACTGGACCATCCGCGGTATCCCGGCGGATTTGCAGGATCGCCGTGTTGAAATCACCGGTCCCGTTGAACGCAAAATGGTCATTAACGCGATGAATGCCAACGTCAAAGTCTTTATGGCGGACTTTGAGGATTCGCTGGCGCCTGACTGGCGTAAAGTCATTGATGGCCAAATTAACCTGCGTGATGCCGTGAACGGGACCATCAGCTACACCAACGAGGCCGGAAAAATCTACCAGCTGCAGCCCAATCCCGCTGTGCTGGTATGCCGTGTGCGCGGCCTGCACCTGCCGGAAAAGCACGTCACCTGGCGTAATGAGGCCATCCCCGGCAGTCTGTTCGATTTTGCGCTCTATTTTTTTCATAACTACCAGGCGCTGCTGGCGAAGGGGAGCGGTCCCTACTTCTATCTGCCAAAAACCCAGGCCTGGCAGGAGGCGGCATGGTGGAACGATGTCTTTAGCTTTACGGAAGATCGCTTTGACCTGCCGCGCGGCACCATCAAGGCCACGCTGCTGATTGAGACGCTGCCAGCGGTGTTCCAGATGGATGAGATCCTGCATGCGCTGCGCGACCATATTGTTGGCCTGAACTGCGGCCGTTGGGACTACATCTTCAGCTATATCAAAACGCTGAAAAACCATCCGGACCGCGTGTTGCCTGACCGTCAGGTGGTGACGATGGATAAACCGTTCCTCAGCGCCTACTCACGGTTGTTGATTAAGACCTGCCACAAACGCGGTGCGTTTGCGATGGGCGGCATGGCGGCGTTTATCCCGAGCAAAGATGCCGAACGTAACCGTCAGGTGCTGAGCAAAGTCACCGCCGATAAAGAGCTGGAGGCGAACAATGGTCACGATGGCACCTGGATTGCCCACCCGGGGCTGGCGGATACCGCTATGGCGGTGTTTAACCGCGTACTGGGCGATAAGCCGAATCAGCTCTCGGTCACCCGGAGCGCGGATGCGCCAATTACCGCCGAACAGCTGCTGGCCCCCTGCGAGGGCGAGCGCACGGAAGCCGGGATGCGCGCCAACATTCGCGTGGCGGTGCAGTACATCGAAGCCTGGATCTCCGGCAACGGTTGCGTCCCGATTTATGGCCTGATGGAAGACGCCGCGACGGCCGAGATCTCGCGCACCTCTATCTGGCAGTGGATCCATCATCAGAAAACCCTGAACGACGGCACCCCGGTCACGAAGGCGCTGTTCCGCCAGTGGCTGGCGGAAGAGCTGATGGTGATTCAGGAGGAGCTGGGAGAGCACCGTTTCAGCCACGGCCGCTTTGACGATGCGGCGCGACTGATGGAGCAGATCACCACCTCCGACGAGCTAATTGATTTTCTGACATTACCGGGCTACCGCCTGCTGGCCTGATCGCCAGATGGTGTGGTTCGCCATTTAGTCCTTCACCAATGCGCCTGGGGAGCCAGGAAATTATATGGAGCATCTGCACATGAAAACCCGTACCCAACAAATCGAAGAATTAAATAAAGAGTGGACGAACCCGCGCTGGGAAGGCATTACCCGCCCGTACAGCGCGGAAGAGGTGGTGAAGTTACGCGGCTCGGTGAATCCGGAATGCACGCTGGCGCAGCTTGGCGCGGCGAAAATGTGGCGTCTGCTGCACGGTGAGGCGAAAAAAGGGTACGTCAACAGTCTCGGCGCGCTGACCGGCGGCCAGGCCTTGCAGCAGGCGAAGGCGGGTATCGAAGCCATTTATCTCTCCGGCTGGCAGGTGGCGGCGGATGCTAACCTGGCGTCCAGCATGTATCCGGATCAATCGCTGTATCCGGCCAACTCGGTACCGGCGGTGGTGGATCGGATCAACAACACTTTCCGTCGTGCCGATCAGATCCAGTGGTCGGTCGGGATTGAACCGAACGATCCGCGTTATATCGACTACTTCCTGCCGATCGTGGCGGATGCGGAGGCCGGTTTTGGCGGCGTCCTTAACGCCTTTGAGCTGATGAAATCGATGATTGAAGCCGGTGCAGCGGCGGTTCACTTCGAAGATCAGCTGGCGTCAGTGAAGAAGTGCGGTCATATGGGCGGTAAAGTGTTGGTCCCGACCCAGGAGGCGATTCAGAAGCTGGTGGCGGCGCGTCTGGCAGCCGACGTGATGGGGGTCCCGACGCTGGTGATCGCCCGTACCGATGCCGATGCGGCCGATTTAATTACCTCTGACTGCGATCCGTACGATCGTGAGTTTATTACCGGGGATCGCACCAGCGAAGGGTTCTTCCGCACCCACGCCGGGATCGAGCAGGCGATCAGTCGCGGGCTGGCTTATGCGCCGTATGCGGATCTGGTGTGGTGCGAAACGTCGAAACCGGATCTTGAGCAGGCGCGCCGCTTTGCTGAGGCTATCCATGCGCGTTTCCCTGGCAAACTGCTGGCCTATAACTGCTCGCCGTCGTTTAACTGGAAGAAAAATCTCGATGATAAAACCATCGCCAGCTTCCAGCAGCAGCTGTCGGACATGGGATACAAATACCAGTTTATTACCCTCGCCGGGATCCACAGCATGTGGTTCAACATGTTCGACCTCGCCCATGCCTACGCTCAGGGTGAGGGGATGCGCCACTATGTTGAGAAAGTGCAGCAGCCGGAATTCGCTGCCGCGCCGGAAGGCTATAGCTTCGTCTCACACCAGCAGGAGGTGGGCACTGGCTACTTCGACAAAGTCACTACCATTATCCAGGGCGGCGCCTCATCGGTGACGGCGCTGACCGGCTCGACCGAAGAAGATCAGTTTTGAGCCATGCCCGGCGGCGTGACGCTGACCGGGCCTGGGAAGGGATGCAGGCCGGATAAGCGAGCGCGCCATCCGGCATGACGTGGTGCCGGATGGGGGAAAGCGATGACGCGTGGCCTGGAACTACTGATTGCCCAAACCATTTTACAGGGATTCGACGCCCAGTACGGGCGTTTCCTGGAGGTGACCTCCGGCGCGCAGCAGCGCTTTGAACAGGCTGACTGGCACGCCGTACAGCAGGCGATGAAGCAGCGTATCCATCTCTACGATCACCACGTTGGTCTGGTGGTAGAGCAGCTGCGCTGCATTACCGAAGGGAAAAGTACCGACGTCGATTTTCTTCTGCGGGTGAAACAGCAGTACACCCAACTGTTGCCGGATTACCCTCGCTTTGAAATTGCCGAGAGCTTTTTCAATTCGGTCTACTGCCGACTGTTTGACCACCGCTCGCTGACCCCCGAGCGGCTCTTTATTTTCAGTTCGCAGCCCGAGCGTCCCTTTCGCACCCTACCGCGACCGCTGGCGAAAGATTTCTTTCCGGAACGCGGCTGGTCCCACCTGCTGGGCAAAGTACTGTCCGATTTGCCGCTGCGGCTGCCGTGGCAGAACAAAGCGCGGGACATCGGCTATATCATTGCCAGTCTGCAGGAGGCGCTGGGGGAGGAACTGCTCGCCACCTGTCATCTGCAGGTCGCCAATGAGCTGTTCTACCGGAATAAAGCCGCCTGGCTGGTGGGCAAACTGGTCATGCCGATGGCGACGCTGCCTTTTTTGCTGCCGATCCACCGCAGCGATGAGGGTGAGCTGTTTGTTGACACCTGCCTGACCACCCATGCCGAAGCAAGCATCGTTTTTGGCTTCGCGCGTTCCTATTTTATGGTTTATGCGCCGTTGCCCGGCGCTCTGGTGGAATGGCTGCGTGAGATCCTGCCGGGCAAAACGACGGCCGAGCTGTACATGGCGATTGGCTGTCAGAAGCACGCCAAAACCGAAAGCTATCGCGAATATTTACACTACATTACTCGCTGCGATGAGCAGTTTATTGAAGCGCCGGGCATTCGCGGGATGGTGATGCTGGTGTTTACCCTGCCGGGGTTTGACCGGGTGTTTAAGGTGATCAAAGACCGCTTCGCGCCGCAGAAAGAGGTGACCGCCGCCCACGTGCGCGCCTGCTATCAGCTGGTAAAGGAACACGACCGCGTCGGGCGGATGGCGGATACCCAGGAGTTTGAAAATTTCGTGCTGGATAAACGGCAAATCGCGCCGGGGCTGCTGGCGCTGTTGCAGGCGGAAGCGGGGAACAAACTTACCGATCTCGGCGACCGCATCGTCATCAGTCATCTGTATATTGAACGGCGAATGGTGCCGCTCAACCTGTGGCTGGAGCAGGTTAACGGCCAGGCATTGCGTGATGCGGTAGAAGAGTATGGCAATGCTATCCGCCAGCTGGCCGCCGCCAACATCTTTCCCGGCGATATGCTGTTTAAAAACTTCGGCGTCACCCGCCACGGCCGGGTGGTGTTCTACGACTATGACGAAATTTGCTATATGACAGAGGTGAATTTCCGCCAGATCCCGCCGCCGCGCTATCCGGAAGATGAGCTGGCCAGCGAGCCGTGGTATAGCGTCTCGCCGGGGGATGTGTTTCCGGAGGAGTTCCGCCACTGGCTGTGCGCCGACCCGCGCGTTGGGCCGCTGTTTGAGGAGATGCATGCCGACCTGCTGCGCGCGGACTACTGGCGCGAGCTGCAGACGCGGATTAAAAACGGCCATGTGGAAGATGTTTACGCCTACCGGCGCAAGCAGCGTTTTAGCGTGCGCTATGGCGCCGACAGTAGGCCGGATAAGGCGTTTACGCCGCCATCCGGCAGGGTGCGCCGATCTGCCTGATGGCGCTGCGCTTATCAGGCCTACTTAAAATGCCCCTGTGGGGCATTTTTTTATTTAACCCCGCCATACGCCAGCGTCACTTCCTTCGCCGCTTTGATCACCAGCGCGCCCAGCTCGGTCACCCGGTCATCGGTCATGCGTGAAATCGGCCCGGAGATGGAGATTGCCGCGAACGGTTCGCGATGTTCATCATAAATGCAGGCGGCGACGCAGCGCAGGCCGAGCGCGTGCTCCTCGTCATCGAAAGAGTAGCCCCGCTTGCGGGTCTGCGCTAAATCTTCCTTCAGATGCAGCGGCGAGACCAGCGTGGCATGCGTATAGGCATGCAGCCCTTTACGGTGCAGCAGGCTGGTGACCTGCTCTTCGCTTAATTGCGAGAGAAACGCCTTCCCGGCGCCGGAGGCGTGCATCGGCAGCTTACCGCCGATCGGCGCCGACATACGCATCAGCTGGGTGCACTGCACCTGGTCGATAATGATCGCCTGGTGGTCGCTCTGGTCAAGCACCGCCAGATTCACCGTTTCACCGGAATCTTCCATCAGCTGGCGCAGGATCGGGTGGACAATCGCCAGCAGATTGCGGCTTTGCAGAAAGCTGCTGCCGACCACGAAGGCATGCGCCCCGACGGCCCAGTGGCCCAGCTCGCCCACCTGGCGGACGAAGCCCAGCTGCTGCATGGTGGTCAGCAGGCGGTGGGTGGTGGAGTTGGGCAGACCCGCCTGCTGCGCCAGCTCGGTTAGCGCGACGCTGCTGTGGGACTCGGCAATCCATTCGAGCAATTTCAGGCCGCGGGTCAGCGACTGAACCTGACCGCCAGCCTGCTGGGCGGTGGCAGCCGCGGGTTTTCTGCCGCGTTTCGCGGGAACGGGGGTAGTGGCCATCGCGGACTCCTTTTTCTGTATCGTGGAAATGATTTTCGTTTTATTTGGCGATAATGCAATCACAACCGGACTCATCGGAGGAGTGAAGCTGAACATGTCTCATATTGCCTGTTGTTGTCTTTTCCGCTCCGGTGGTTTATGCCAGTATGGTTTGTTGGCTATTTGGCCTGAGTTGAGCGTTGTCGGGAGCAAGTGTGAGCAGCAAAGTTGAGCAACTGCATCAGCAGTTAAAAGAACGTATTCTGGTTCTGGATGGGGGCATGGGCACCATGATCCAGGGCTATCGTCTGAGTGAGCAGGACTTTCGCGGTGAGCGCTTTGCTGACTGGCCGTGCGACCTGAAAGGCAACAACGACCTGCTGGTGCTCAGCAAGCCCGAGGTGATCCGCGAGATCCACGACGCCTACTTCGAGGCCGGTGCGGATATCATTGAGACCAACACCTTTAACTCGACGACCATCGCGATGGCGGATTACCAGATGGAATCCCTGTCGGCCGAGATCAACTTTGCCGCGGCGAAGCTGGCCCGCGCCAGCGCCGACGCCTGGACGGCCCGCACGCCGGAAAAACCGCGCTACGTCGCGGGCGTGCTTGGCCCGACCAACCGTACCGCCTCTATTTCGCCTGATGTGAACGATCCGGCGTTCCGTAATATTACCTTTGACCAGCTGGTGGCCGCCTATCGCGAATCCACCCGGGCGCTGGTGGAAGGTGGCGTGGATCTGATCCTGATTGAAACGGTATTTGATACTCTGAACGCCAAAGCGGCCATCTATGCGGTGAAAGAGGAGCTGGAGGCGCTGGGCGTTGACCTGCCGCTGATGATCTCCGGCACCATCACCGATGCGTCCGGCCGCACGCTTTCCGGACAGACCACCGAAGCCTTTTATAACTCGCTGCGTCACGCCGAAGCCTTATCGTTTGGTCTGAACTGCGCCCTCGGGCCGGACGAACTGCGGCAGTATGTCCAGGAGCTGTCGCGCATCGCCGAATGCTACGTTACCGCGCACCCGAACGCCGGTCTGCCCAACGCCTTCGGTGAATACGATCTGGATGCCGACACCATGGCGACGCAAATTCGCGAATGGGCGGAAGCCGGTTTCCTCAATATCGTCGGCGGCTGCTGCGGTACGACCCCGGAGCATATTGCCGCTATGAGCCGGGCGGTGGCCGGTTTACCGCCGCGCCAGTTGCCGGAACTGCCGGTGGCCTGCCGCCTCGCCGGCCTGGAGCCGCTGAACATCGGCGACGACAGCCTGTTCGTTAACGTCGGCGAACGTACCAACGTCACCGGCTCGGCGAAATTTAAGCGCTTGATCAAAGAAGAGAAGTACAGCGAAGCGCTGGACGTTGCCCGTCAGCAGGTCGAAAGCGGCGCGCAGATTATCGATATCAACATGGATGAGGGGATGCTCGACGCGGAAGCGGCGATGGTGCGCTTCCTCAACCTGATTGCCGGCGAGCCGGACATTGCCCGCGTGCCGATCATGATCGACTCCTCCAAGTGGGAAGTCATTGAAAAGGGTTTGAAATGCATTCAGGGCAAAGGCATTGTTAACTCGATTTCGATGAAAGAGGGCGTCGAACCCTTTATCCACCATGCGAAGCTGGTTCGCCGTTATGGCGCCGCGGTAGTGGTGATGGCCTTTGACGAAGTGGGTCAGGCCGACACCCGCGAACGCAAAATTGAGATTTGCCGTCGCGCTTACAAAATTCTCACTGAAGAGGTCGGCTTCCCGCCAGAAGATATCATCTTTGATCCCAATATCTTTGCGGTAGCGACCGGTATCGAAGAGCATAACAACTATGCGCAGGACTTTATCGGCGCCTGCGAAGACATCAAACGCGAGCTGCCGCATGCGCTGATCTCCGGCGGCGTCTCCAACGTGTCGTTCTCGTTCCGCGGTAATGACCCGGTACGTGAGGCGATCCACGCCGTGTTCCTCTACTACGCGATCCGTAACGGCATGGATATGGGGATCGTCAACGCCGGCCAGCTGGCGATTTACGACGATCTGCCGGGCGAGCTGCGCGACGCGGTCGAAGATGTGATCCTTAACCGCCGCGATGACAGTACCGAACGGTTACTTGAGCTGGCGGAAAAATATCGCGGCAGCAAAGCGGACGACGGCGCGAATGCTCAGCAGGCGGAATGGCGCAGTTGGGACGTGAAAAAGCGTCTCGAATATTCGCTGGTGAAGGGCATTACCGAATTTATCGAACAGGACACCGAAGAAGCGCGTCAGCAGGCTGCCCGCCCGATTGAGGTGATTGAAGGGCCGCTGATGGACGGCATGAACGTGGTCGGCGACCTGTTCGGCGAAGGTAAAATGTTCCTGCCGCAGGTGGTGAAATCCGCTCGCGTGATGAAACAGGCGGTGGCCTACCTCGAACCTTATATCGAAGCCAGCAAAGAACAGGGCTCCAGTAACGGCAAAATGGTGATTGCCACCGTAAAAGGCGACGTTCACGACATCGGTAAAAACATCGTCGGCGTGGTGCTGCAGTGTAATAACTACGAAATTATCGATCTTGGCGTGATGGTCCCGGCGGATAAAATTCTCAAAACCGCCAAAGAGGTCAATGCGGATCTGATCGGCCTTTCCGGGCTGATTACTCCGTCACTGGACGAGATGGTTAACGTGGCGAAAGAGATGGAGCGCCAGGGCTTTACCATCCCGCTGCTGATCGGTGGCGCGACTACCTCGAAAGCGCATACAGCGGTGAAAATCGAGCAGAACTACAGCGGCCCGACCGTTTACGTACAGAACGCCTCGCGCACCGTCGGGGTGGTGGCTGCGCTGCTCTCGGATACGCAGCGCGATGATTTTGTCGCCCGTACGCGTAAAGAGTATGAGACCGTGCGTATCCAGCATGGGCGTAAAAAACCGCGCACGCCGCCGGTGACCCTGGCCGCCGCGCGGGAAAACGATCTGGCCTTCGACTGGGAGAGCTACACGCCGCCGGTGGCCCATCGCCTGGGGGTACAGGAGGTGGAAGCGAGCATCGAGACGCTGCGCAACTACATCGACTGGACGCCGTTCTTCATGACCTGGTCGCTGGCGGGCAAATACCCGCGGATTCTGGAAGATGAAGTGGTGGGCGAAGAGGCACAGCGCCTGTTCAAAGACGCTAACGATTTGTTAGATAAACTCAGCGCGGAGAAAACCCTGAACCCGCGCGGCGTGGTCGGGTTGTTCCCGGCCAACCGCGTTGGCGACGATATTGAAATCTATCGCGATGAAACCCGCACCCATGTGCTGACGGTGAGCCATCACCTGCGCCAGCAGACGGAAAAGGTCGGCTTCGCGAACTACTGCCTCGCCGACTTCGTCGCGCCGAAGCTGAGCGGCAAGGCGGACTACATCGGCGCCTTTGCCGTGACCGGCGGCCTGGAAGAGGACGCGCTGGCGGACGCCTATGAAGCGCAGCATGACGACTACAACAAGATCATGATCAAGGCCATCGCCGATCGTCTGGCGGAAGCCTTCGCCGAGTATCTGCACGAGAAAGTGCGTAAGGTCTACTGGGGGTATGCGGCCAATGAGAACCTCAGCAATGAGGAACTTATTCGCGAGAATTACCAGGGGATCCGTCCGGCGCCGGGGTATCCGGCCTGTCCGGAGCACACCGAAAAAGGCACCATCTGGCAGCTGCTGGACGTCGAAGCCCATACCGGCATGAAGCTGACCGAATCGTTCGCCATGTGGCCGGGGGCATCGGTTTCCGGCTGGTACTTCAGCCATCCGGACAGCAAGTACTTCGCCGTGGCGCAGATCCAGCGCGACCAGGTCGAAGACTACGCGCTGCGTAAAGGGATGACCCCGGCGGAAGTCGAGCGCTGGTTAGCGCCTAATCTGGGCTATGATGCCGACTAAATCGTCACCTTTCCTTACAACAAACAAGGCGCTCTGTGAGCGCCTTGTCTCTTTATTGAGGTTAACCCCTTATACTGAGAGAGGTTCCTGATCTTCGGAAAACCTATAACGATAAGGAGAAGCTGATTCCGTGTTAACTCTGCTACACCTGTTGTCCGCGGTTGCTCTGCTGGTGTGGGGCACGCATATTGTGCGTACCGGGGTGATGCGCGTCTATGGCGCTCGCCTGCGTACCGTTCTCAGTAGCAGCGTAGAGAAAAAGCCGCTCGCCTTCTGCGCGGGTCTTGGCGTCACTGCGCTGGTGCAAAGCAGCAATGCCACCACCATGCTGGTGACCTCGTTTGTCGCCCAGGATCTGGTGGGCCTGACGCCAGCGCTGGTAATGGTGCTCGGGGCCGACGTCGGGACGGCGCTGATGGCGAGGGTGCTGACCTTCGACCTGTCGTGGCTATCGCCGCTACTCATTTTTATCGGGGTGATCTTCTTCCTTGGCCGCAAGCAAACCCGCGCCGGGCAGCTGGGGCGGGTGGGGATTGGTCTGGGGCTGATCCTGCTGGCCCTGGAGCTGATTGTGCAGGCCGTGAACCCCATCACCCAGGCCAACGGTGTGCAGGTGATTTTCGCCTCGCTGACCGGCGATATCATGCTGGATGCCTTAATTGGCGCCGTATTCGCGATCATCAGCTACTCCAGCCTGGCGGCGGTGCTGCTGACGGCGACGCTGACCGCGGCGGGAGCAATCTCCTTCCCGGTGGCGCTGTGCCTGGTAATTGGTGCCAACCTGGGCTCCGGGCTGCTGGCGATGCTCAACAACAGCGCGGCAAACGCGGCGGCGCGCCGCGTGGCGCTGGGTAGCCTGCTGTTTAAGCTGGTGGGGAGCCTGATTATTCTGCCATTCGTCCATCCGCTGGCCGCGGCGATGCACAAGCTGCCGTTGGCGGAGTCTGAGCTGGTTATCTACTTCCACGTCTTTTATAACCTGCTGCGCTGCATCGCGATGGTGCCCTTTGCCGGACCGATGGCGAAGCTGTGCCAGCGTATGATCCGCGATGAGCCCGAGCTGGGTAACCAGCTGAAACCCAAGCATCTTGACCCGTCGGCGCTGGATACGCCAGCGCTGGCGCTGGCCAATGCCGCGCGCGAGACGCTGCGCATTGGAGATGCGATGGAGCAGATGCTGGGGAGCCTGCATAAAGTGATGCATGGCGAACCGCGTCAGGAGAAAGAGCTACGTCGTATGGCGGACGATATCAACGTGCTCTACACCGCCATTAAGCTCTATCTGGCGCGAATGCCAAAGGATGAGCTGGCGGAGGAGGAGTCCCGGCGCTGGGCGGAAATCATTGAGATGTCGCTAAACCTCGAGCAGGCGTCCGATATCGTCGAGCGGATGGGCAGCGAGATCGCCGATAAATCGCTGGCGGCGCGGCGCGCCTTCTCGGTGGAAGGGTTAAAGGAGCTGGATGCGCTGTACGATCTGCTGCTCAGCAATCTGCAGCTGGCGATGTCGGTCTTCTTCTCCAGCGATGTACCCAGCGCCCGCCGTCTGCGGCGCAGCAAACACCGGTTCCGCATTCTTAACCGCCGTTACTCGCATGCGCACGTTGACCGTCTGCATCAGCAGAACGTGCAGAGTATCGAAACCAGTACGTTGCACCTGGCGCTGCTGGGGGATATGAAGCGTCTGAACAGCCTGTTCTGCTCGGTGGCCTACAGCGTGATGGAGCAGCCGGATGAAGACGACGAACGAGATGACTACTGAGACGGATTATTTTTCCGTTTATGTCGCTTCTTTTCTGGCGAGGTAGCCCTCCCGGGACGTGGCTGACGCCTTCCCGGGAGGGACATCCTAGCTTCTGGCAAACGCCGAGGCTTCTGCCACCAGCGCGTTATCCGGTCGTACGCCGGTATAAAGGGCGAACTGCTCGACGGCTTGCAGGGCAATGACTTCCGCACCGCTGATGGTTTGCTTACCCCGTTGTTGCGCCAGGCGGATCAGCGGAGTTTCCGCCGGCAACGCGACCACGTCAAACACGACGCTGGCCTGGTCCACCATGGCCTCGCTGAACGCCAGCGTGTTGCTTTCCGCTCCCCCCGCCATGCCCAGCGGTGTGACATTGACCAGAATCTCGGCTGCGATCCCTTCCGGCAGGGGCTGCCACTGAAAGCCATACTGTTTTGCCAGCGCCAGGCCGCGCTGGCGATTGCGGGCCGCAATGATCACGTCGCGGAAACCGGCATCACGGAAGGCGGCAATGACGGCTTTCCCCATGCCGCCGCTACCCTGAATCATCACTCTGGCGTTGGTATCGAGCCGATGGCTGGCGATCAGGCTTTTGACCGCGATGTAATCGGTGTTTAGCCCGGTTAACTTCCCGTCGTCATTGACGATGGTGTTGACGGAGTCGATGACTTTTGCTGACGGATCGATCGCGTCAAGAAACGGTATGCAGCTCTCTTTAAACGGCATGGAGACCGCACAGCCGCGGATACCCAATGCGCGAACCCCTTTTACCGCCGCCTCAATATCCTTAGTCGTAAAGGCTTTGTAGAGGTAGTTCAATCCCAGCTTGTCATACAGATAGTTATGAAAGCGGGTGCCGAAGTTGCCGGGGCGACCCGCCAGGGAGATGCACAGCAGCGTATCGCGGTTAATCATGCGTAATATCCTCCGCGTGGGCCAGCAGATACGCTTCAGCCTCCTGGGACCAGATCCCATGGTGACGCGCCACAATCGCTGCCAGTTCGGGATCGGCGATCTCGCCCAGCGGCGTGAGCGGGAAGGCTTTTCCGGTATACACCAGCTTTTTTCCCCCGCCGACGGCAGGCAGATCGAGGGTGGTTTCGCCCGCGGCGTTCAGGCCGAGAATATGGGTGACCACTTTCGCCGTCTGGACCTTTTTCGCCTGCATCAGCGCCACCGCGGCGCGCATATCGTCAGTATTACCGCCGGAGGTGCCGACGTAGTGGGTAAAGGCGTAGTGCACGTCGTAGAAGTTGATCGGGGCGCTGAATTGCTTATCCTGGGGGCCAGCAAAGAAATTCAGGCAGCCGTCCGGGGCCAGCAACGAGGAGGCCAGGGTGATCAGCTGTTCGTTTGGCACAAACACGAAGATATCGTCGAAGCCATGGCCGCCGCTGAGCGCCAGCAGCGTATCGCGACTGGCCTCATGGCCGTCGAGGTAGTGGATCAGCGTCTGCGGCTCAGAGGGGTAATGACGGCGGGCGTAGCTGAGCTTCGGCTTATTGGTATCGGTCACTACCAGTAGTGAAGGATTGATGGGGCCGTGCAGCGCATAGTCGATGGCCAGCAGCCCCATCGGCCCCGTCCCGCCCAGGATCAGGGTGCGTCCCTGAGGACGGATCCCCATCACGTGGTTGTAACTCCCCTCCTGCAGATGATAGTTGGCGTTGAAAGCGCCAATGACGCAGGAGAGCGGCTCTACCAACGATCCTTCAAACCAGGTATCCCCCTCCCAGGTGAGCAGGCAATCCTGCGCCATCACCTCATTGGGGATCACCACATGGGTGGCTTCGCCACCGATCCATGGGAATGAGTAGCCGGGACAGTCGGGTCGGTCGGGCAACTGCAGGTTGGCCTGGATCACGTAGCGCTGCCCCGGCTGAAACTTATGCTGCCACTTTTTACCGACGGCAAGGATTTCGCCGCAAAATTCATGACCGATAATAATAGGCCTGGTGGCCACATCATCTGGCACCTTTTTATGATCGGCACCCTGATTGGCCTCTTTCCATGAAGAAAGGCACAGGCTGTCCGTGACCACCCGGGCGAGGATCTCATCGTCCTGCATCGCCGGGAGGGTAAAGGTTTCCAGGCGCAGGTCTCGTTTGCCATACAGGCGCAGGGCCGTTGTTGTTTGCATAAACCACCTCATCCCCTTCATCTTTCGGGGCTATGTTGTTGACGTCACCCCGGCATCGCCGGGGCGGAATAATCAGGACAGAAAGCCGAGGGCGTTGCCGATAATGCCTAAGCCGAAAAGGGCGAAAATCAGCCAGACCGGATTCACTTTCTTGTTCAGCAGACGCACCATCAGTAGCGTCAGGCCCAGCGCCAGCAGGCCGGGGCAGAGCTGATCGAGGATGTTCTGGACGGTCATCGTGACGGTGGCGCCGTCTGCACCGGGCGTTTGGGAAACCACCAGCGGCACATTGATGGTGGTCCATTTGGTCACCAGCACCCCCATGACAAACAGGCCGAGAATGGAGGCGCCTTCGGTCAGCTTCTGCAGCAGGTTACCGCCCATATCGCTGACGATATTGACCCCTTTACGGAAGCCCAGTTGCAGGCCGTACCACTTCATTGCCAGCCGCACTGCATTGAAAATAAAGAAAAATAACAAAGGTCCCAGAATGTTGCCGGAGAGGGCCAGCGAGGCGCCAAGGGCCGCGGTAATCGGCCGCAGCGTGCCCCAGACCAGCGGGTCGCCGACGCCGGCCAGCGGGCCCATCAGACCCACTTTGATGCCGTTGATAGCGCCATCGTCAATGGCCGCGCCGTTAGCCCGGGCCTCCTCCATGGCGGCGGTGACGCCGATCACCGGGCCACACACCGCCGGCGTGGTATTAAAGAACACCAGATGACGCTTCAGCGCCGCGACCTGATCGGCTTTGAGCGGATACAGGCGTTTGATCGCCGGGATCATGTCGTAGCAAAATCCCAGGCCATGAATACGTTCGAAGTTAAAGGAGGCCTGCTGGAGGTTGGAGCGGAGAAACATGCTCACCAGGTCGCCTTGCGTGATTTTTTTCTGTTCCATTTTCGGCTCCGTTAGTCGTCAAGCTGGTCAAGGGCGGGTGCAGAGGGGGCGGTGGAGACGGCGGGTTCAGCCTTACGCCACTGTGGATTGAGCTGGATGTAGATCAGCGCGATGATGACGCCCACGCCGCCGAAGGCCAGCAGGCTGAAGTCGAGATAACCCCCGGCGAGAAAACCGAGGAAAAAGAAGGGCATCAGGTATTTCACGCCCATCATTCGCAGCACCATCGCGTAGCCCACGACGACAATGAAACCACCGGCAATCTGCAGGCCGCGGGTGACGAATTCCGGGATCGCGCTGAGCATACTGCTGACCATATCCGCGCTAACGAACAGCGAGACCACCAGCGCCGGGATTGCCACGCGCAGTGCCTGCACCCCCAGCGCGGAGACATGCAGCAGGTCGATGGTGCGAAAGCGCGCCTCCTCGGCCGCTTTGTCCGCGGCGTGCTGGAACACCACGGTAATGGTACGGGCGAAAACGGTCAGCACCTGCCCGGCAGCGGCCACCGGCAGGGCAATGGCAATGCCGGTGGCAATGCTCTGGTGGCCCACAATCACCAGAATGGCGGAGATAATGCTGGCCAGCGCCGAATCTGGCGACTGTGCTGCCCCCACGTTCATCCAGCCGAGGGCGATCAGCTCCAGCGTACCGCCGAGCATAACCCCGGTTTTTAAATCACCCAGGATGAGGCCAATCACGGTACAGGCGATAAGGGGCCGATGGGTCTGAAATTCATCCAGCACGCTGCCCATTCCGGCAATACAGGAAAAAATAAATATGGCTATTATCTGTAGGGTACTAATTTCCATAATTTATGACCTTTAAGGTGTGAGTCATCCTGCCTGCTACGGCATATCACAACAGGCGCTATTTTTTATTCGCAGAAAGCTGTTTCGTTAATTTTGTCGAGAATATTGACTGACGGATCTGATGCGACCACGCGTAAATCGAGTTTTACTCCCAGTTTATCGAGTTCACGGAATGCCTGAATATCCTGCGGATCCAAAGAAACGGCTTTGGTTAGCTGTTTTTTACCGGGGCGCCAGGCCATGCCACCAATATTTAACGTGGCGATCTGCACGCCCTGGCGCACCATCGTTAAAACATCATGTGGATTGGTAAATAAATAAAAGACGGTCTCATCCTGATATTGCGGGTTATGATAGACCGCAACCGCTTTTTCCAGACTGACAACGTTTACCTTCATGCCTGGCGGGGCTGCCTGGCGCAACAGGGTCCGGCGAACCTCATCGTTAAATACATCGTCATTGCAGATAATTATCCGCTGGGCGTTGGCGACTTTTGACCACACGGTGGTGACCTGGCCATGAATCAGTCGGTCATCAATACGGGCGAGGGTAATTTGCATCAGAACTCCTCCTCAACGGTTTCTGGCTGCTGCCAGACCACACAGCACTGACTGGCGATGGCCTGCAGATGCTGGCATAAGTCATCGGCGCTCAGGGTATGCTGGTTATCCACCAGCTCGAGCGCCAGCGGCAGCGACAGGCCGCTAATCACCCGGATCTGCGGGTGACGCATTGCCAGCCCGGCTGCGGCATTCCATGGGCTTCCGCACTGCAAATCTACCGCGATTACCCACTCCTCATCGGTGTGGGCGCTTACTAACTTTTCCAGGTTAATGGCGATATCCGCCGCGTTTTCGCCGGGGACAAACGCGACGGCGCTGACGTTAACCTCGCCGTAGACCATGCGTACCGAATCAAGCATGGCCCCGGCCAGCTGGCCGTGGGCGCAGAAGATAGCGTGAACCATACTGCCTCCTTAACCGCGCGTTTTTCCGCCGGCAATGTTAGTGGTGACTCCGGTGATGTAGCTGGCGCGCGCTGACAAGAGATAGCAAACAAAATCAGCCACTTCCGAGAGCTTTCCTGCCCGCCCGATGGGAATGGCGTTTTTGGTATATCCCTCGCGAAGTTGCTCGACGGTGATATTGCGCGTCCAGGCCAGCGCCTCTTCATATTCCGGCGTCCGCAGGCCCGTTTTTTCGAGGATCCCTGGCGCAACGCCGACTACGCGGATCCCATATTTACCCAATTCTTTGGACCAGGAGCGGGTAAAGCTGTTGAGCGCGGCCTTGGTCGCGGCGTAGCAGCTTTGACCTTCAGAGCCTTCCAGGCCGCTCTCCGAAGAGACATTGACAATCACCCCAGCGCGCTGTTTGACCATTTGACGTGCCACCGCCTGCGACATGAAAAACACCCCTTTCTGGTTGATATTGACCATTTTTTCAAAAGCGGCTTCGTTTAATTCATAGCGGCCGGCCGGTGCTTTTTCGTCGACTAATAAACGCGGGAAATTCACGCCAGCGTTATTGACCAAACCATCAATACGCGACCAGCGCTGAATAATGGCATCGATAGTCTGTTGCACCTCTGTCGCGCTGGAAATATCCGTCGGCCAGAAGTGATAATTATCGCCATTGTGATGACGATCGCCGCCATGAATATCAATCATCTGGACATGAGCACCTTGTGATAATAATTCATCGACAATGGCCAGCCCAATTCCCGAGGCGCCGCCGGTCACGATAATGACGTTATCTTTTAAATTTAACCAGGTATTCATTATTCACTCCCATTTCTTTAGATAAAGGGATCCCCCGCAGCGGGTGCTGCGTGAAATCATATCCTGTGTGTTATTTCAGTAATAACTCAGCCGTTTCTCTGTTTGTCACCAGACAATTAATATAGCGTCCGTGCAATGCGCCAAGAATGCCAGAGTATTTCTCTTCCCCCATGGCGATGCCGATGGAATAGCGAGCCTGGCGCAGCTTCGCCATTTCGATCGACAGGGTTTTTTCGCTCATATTGGTATCGACTAACCCGCCGTTAATATCGTAGAAACGCGAACAGATATCCCCGGCGACGTGGCGGGCGTTGAGATCGTCGCTCTCTTCGCTGCCGTAGAAGGCGTGCCAGTTTGCGCCGTCGCGAATGGCCGGTGAACCAATACCCACCAGCGCCACATCCAGGCTGTCCCAGTAGGATGAGATGGTTTTAAAATGCTGGGACTGCATGATGCCGTTGCGGATCAGCGGGTTATCCAGCAGAGCTGGAAAATCGGCAAGGTGGGATTCCGCTTTCAGTCTGGCTGCCGCGCCGTAGGTTAAGGTGTTCACATGGTAGCGGCTCTCCAGTTTACCGGAAGGTCCACCGATGATGGGGACGCAGATCACCTGGCGTGACTGGCTGGCCTGCGGCAGGTTCTCCACCAGCGAACGCACGGCGCGACCCCATGAAAAACCGATGATATCGCCGGGCTCCAGCAACCGATCGACAAGCAGGGCGCCATGCTGGCCCATCGCACTCAGCTGTTCTTCTTCCAGCAGCCCATCACTGCTGGCAACCACCGCCTCTTTCAGGCCAAATTTTTGCTTGAGCTGTTGCTCGAGCCACAGGTTTTCATTGTAGTCATAGTTGATGGCGATGGTAACAATGCCCTGCTCGCGGCCGCGCTTCAGCAGGCGACTGATGGTGGTGCGATAGATCCCCAGCTCGCGAGCAATTTGCGCCTGAGTCATATCCTGCTCGTAATAGAGCTGGGCGATTTTGACAATCAACCGGATATCATCGCTGTTTTCCATGGTCATCTGCAGGCTCCTGCACATTTGTGCAAATCGCGGGTTTGTGCTGTTGATCTGATATAACCCTATTAGAGCCACCGTTTAAAGCGATTTTCTTTTATTTCATCACCCTAATCTGGCGAATAATCTTGCACATTTGCGTTATCAATAGCGGGTTGTTGGCACCTTTGTGCATTGCACGCTAAATCGCTGATTCTGTGATATTTCATCATGCAAAGTTGCCAGGCGTTGAGCGGGACACTTTTGTGAAAAAAGGCGTAGTCGATCACACCTTGCGCCGGAGGGCGCAAAGGCACATCTTTTTTCTCGCCCACAAGGTAGGGTATATTTCGCTTTTACAGGAGAATCTATGCTGCCCGACTCATCAACCCGATTAAATAAATACATCAGTGAAAGCGGCATCTGCTCGCGTCGCGAAGCGGACCGCTTTATTGAACAAGGCAACGTCTTTATCAATGGCAAGCGCGCCACCATTGGCGATCAGGTGAAGCCTGGTGACCTGGTTAAAGTGAACGGACGGTTGATTGAGCCGCGTGAAGCGGATGATCTGGTGCTGATTGCGCTGAATAAGCCGGTCGGTATTGTGAGCACCACCGAAGATGGCGAACGCGACAATATTGTCGACTTCGTCAACCACAGCAAGCGTATCTTCCCTATTGGCCGTCTGGATAAAGATTCTCAGGGGCTGATCTTCCTCACCAACCACGGTGATCTGGTGAACAAGATCCTGCGCGCCGGCAACGACCATGAAAAAGAGTATCTGGTGACGGTCGATAAGCCGGTGACCGATGAGTTCATTCGCGGGATGGGCGCGGGGGTGCCGATTCTCGGGACGGTGACGAAAAAATGTAAAGTGAAGAAAGAGGCGCCGTTCGTTTTCCGCATCACTCTGGTGCAGGGGCTGAATCGCCAGATCCGTCGTATGTGCGAGCACTTTGGCTATGAAGTGACGAAGCTTGAGCGTACGCGGATTATGAACGTGAGCCTGACGGGGATCCCCTTGGGGGAATGGCGTGATCTAACCGATGACGAGTTGATCGACCTGTTCAAGCTGATTGAAAACTCCTCTTCCGAAGCGAAGCCGAAAGCCAGGCCGAAGGCCAAAGCGGCGACCCCCGGGATCAAGCGCCCGGTGGTGAAGATGGAAAATAGCAACGATAAAGGCCGCCCGGCTGCTAACGGGAAACGTTTCACCCAGCCGGGACGTAAAAAGAAAGGGCGTTAACGCCTGCCGCGGGTCGGCGTATTCGCCGACCAGGAAAAGGTCGCTTCTTTATCCGTTTTATAAGCCTGCTGTTTTTTCACCTGGCGGGCTTTCTTCGCATCCGCTTCACGCTGCGCCATCAGCTTATCGATATATTCCTTTTTCACGCTGTTCGTTTCCGCATTGCTCAGCGGGCGGCCATGCGCAATGCGCGCGCGGTCAAGCAGCGTTTTCAATTCGCGCTGTTCGCGCTCGGTCATCTCTTTTTGTGTAATACGGGGGAGTGCCATGGTGGTGCCCTCAGTCAGACCAGAGCACCCAGTGTACGGCAATCAGCGCAAAATAGAACGCATCCGGAAAGCGCCTCGCAGAATATTTCCCTCGTTCGTGACCAGTGCGCGGGTCTGGCTTAGGGTAACGGCACGCCTACTGGCCAACGACGACAAATTTTGGGTGGGAGATGTATAAAATTTTATACAAGGATGTGGTATGCTTAATCAGCAACAGAGATTAAGGCGTATCGTCTGGATGGGCTCTTCCTTTGACGATCTGCGCCAGTTTCCTGAGGACGTCCGCAGAGATGCCGGCTTCCAGCTTTATCGTTTACAGTCGGGTTTAGAGGCTGCGGACTGGAAAGCGATGCCTCAACTGGGGCGGGGCGTTGAGGAAATCCGCCTGCGCCACTTTTCCGGTGCATATCGGGTAATTTATCTGGCCCGTTTTGCAGAGGCGATATATGTCCTGCACTGTTTTAACAAAAAGACGCGACGCACCGCCGAACACGAAAAACAGATTGTCAGAAACCGTTTGCAGGTTATACAGCAGGAACACAGGAGTCATAAATGAATCGTAAGAGGGTGGATGGTATTCGTCATGTGACCTCTGAAGAGAGCAATATATTCAGTGAACTGGGCTTTGATGATGCTGACGCAGAGCAGCTTCGGGGACAAGCGGAAAAAGAAGTTGAGCAGTTGATGGCGCTTAAACGACAGTTAATGCAGGAAATCGCTGAGTGGATAGATGAACATCAATTGAAGCAGGCCGATGCTGCCGCGAAGTTGAGCATTTCGCGCCCGCGTATTTCAGATGTGGTCAATCAGAAAACCAGTAAGTTTACCCTGGATGCGTTAGTCATGATGTTAATGAAGTTAGGTAAACCAGTACGTTTGCAGATTGGATAACGCACACGCCCGGGCCTGCGCCCGGACGTATCACGCTCAGCGCTTGTCGGCTTTTTTGGCGATGGGCTTTCCTGACCAGTACCCGGCCAGCAGCGAACCGGACAGGTTATGCCAGACGGAGAACAGCGCGCCTGGCAGCGCCGCCAGCGGGCCGAAGTAAATTTTACCCAGCGCGGCCGCCAGGCCAGAGTTCTGCATCCCCACCTCGATCGCCAGCGTACGGCAGGTGGATTCATCAAAACCAAACAGACGTCCGCCCCAGTAGCCGCCAAGCAGGCCAATGGTGTTATGCAGGATCACCGCGATAATCACCACCAGGCCGACGGAGGCAATATGGGCGGCGGAACCCGCCACCACCGCGCTGATGATCGCCAGAATGCACACCATCGAGAAGGCGGGCAGGAACGGCTCTACCGCTTTCACCACCTTCGGCAGCAGATGATGGACAATCAGTCCCAGCGCGATGGGGATGACCACAATCTGCAGAATGCTGAGCAACATGCCCATGACGTCGACCTGAATATGCGCGTCGACGTACAGACGGGTAAGCAGCGGTGTCGCCACGACGCCGACGAGGGTGGAGACCGAGGAGATGGTCACCGACAGCGCCACATCCCCTTTGGCAAGAAAGATCATCACGTTGGAGGCGGTCCCGCTGGCGACGCTGCCGACCAGCACCATCCCGGCGGAAAGCTCCGGCGGCATATGAAACAGCAGCGCCAGCAGCCAGGCGGCGAGCGGCATCACCAGATAATGGAGAAAGATCCCCGCAGCGACCGGCGCCGGGCGCGACAGGACGCGTTTGAAATCCTCCAGCTTCAGATGCACACCCATACCGAACATGATCAGCATCAGCAGGGTGGTGACCCATGGGCCAATTGGGGTGAAGGTGGTGGGAGTGTAATAGGCCAGAACGGAGAGCAGCAGTGCCCATAACGGGAACAGCCGCGTCAGAGTTGCGAGCATGTTGTGTTCCTTGCGATACGCGAACCGGGCCGCGCCATCCCGATGGGGCGGCGAGCAGGTCCGCTGGTTGTGTTGATGTTGTTATAAAAAAGCCGGGTTCGAGCCCGGCTATAGGTATTGTTTATCGTGCTAAGAAATTTTATTCAAACAAATTATGATGCAGCTTCTGCACCACCTTCTCCGCATCGGCGCCAGGCACCAGGAAGCAGAGGTTATGGCTGGAGGCGCCATAGCAGATCATGCGGATATTAAACGGCTCGAGGACGCCAAAGACCTCTTTGCCGACGCCGCAGGCTTTCGACAGCTCATTGCCAATCAGGGCCACCAGCGCCAGGTCTTCCTCCACTTCCACGCGGCACAGCGAGGAGAGTTCAGTCAGCAGCGCCTGGGTCAGCAGGGTATCGCCTGCAGAGGTTGAGCCGGTGGTATCCATGGTCAGGGCCACGCTCACTTCGGAGGTGGTGATCAAATCGACGGAGATGTTATGGCGCGCCAGAATGCCGAACACTTCGGCGAGGAAGCCGCGGGAGTGCAGCATATTCAGGCTATGCAGCGTCAGCAGCGTCTGACGGCGACGCAGGGCCAGGGCGCGGAACAGCGGCGGGTTCTCGGTGGTTTTACACACCAGCGTACCGCCCGCTTTAGGCTCTTTACTCGAGCCGACAAACACCGGAATATCGCTGCGCACGGCAGGCAGCAGGGTCGCCGGGTGCAGCACTTTGGCGCCAAAGGTGGCCATTTCCGCTGCCTCTTCAAAGGCGATGACGTCGATGCGTTTCGCCGCCGGCGCCACGCGCGGATCGGTAGTATAAATCCCCGGGACATCGGTCCAGATATCGACGCGGGTGGCATTCAGCGCTTCGCCGAGCAGAGCGGCGGTATAATCGCTGCCGCCGCGGCCGAGGGTGGTGGTGCGGCCTTTCGCTTCGCTGCCGATAAAGCCCTGCGTCACCACCAGGCCTTCCGCCAGGCGCGGCGCCAGCTGCTGCTGGGTCAGTTCGGCGACGGCGGCGATGTCCGGTTCGGCGCGGCCAAAGCGATCGTTAGTGCGCAGCACTTTACGGGCGTCAAACCACTGCGCCTGAATACCGCGTTCACGCAGAATTTCCACAAACAGCAGGGTGGACATCAGTTCGCCATGGCTGACCAGTTCGTCGGTCAGGGCGGTCGAGGAGGCGAGCGCAGCGGCTTCCGCCAGCGTGGTGATATTTTCCAGCAGGCGCTCAATCTCTTCGCGGATCACGTTGGGATAGCGCAAACGCTCCAGAATATTGAACTGGATCTGGCGCAGAGCATCCAGCTGGGAAAAACGTTCGGTGGGTTCCAGCCCTCCCGCTAAGGCCACCAGAATGTTGGTCACGCCGGCAGAGGCGGAGAGCACAACAATACGGGTATTGGCATCGAGCAGCGCCACATCGATGCTGCGGTTCATAGCGTCAAAATCGGCAACGCTGGTGCCGCCAAATTTGGCGACGACTAGATCTGTCATAACAACCTCGTGTCAGGGGGCCTGACTTATTAAAACGATTCCTGAACACCGATCGTGGCAGGGGCTGGACGCCGCCGGATCGCAACAAAATGTCTTAATAAGCCAGGCCAAATTATTCAGCCATGGCACAAGGGAAGAGCGATAAACAGGGTGGCGCAGAGTGATAAACAACTACGATGTCACCCAGAAGTGCTCCACCTTGTAGACCCGACTCACCGCTCTGGGCGCTGAGGTGTTCGGGTATGAAACGCCCGACTGCGAACGTTTCTGGTGACAACCCAGGGGATTCAGCCCCTGTGGCCGGTGAGGAGCGTGACCAGACGCTCTTTCACCTCGGCGTTGCTCCCCCTCACGTATTTTCCCCGGACTGGTTCCTCCAATACGGTTACCTGGGCAACGCACCTCTTCTGGCAATTACCGACGTCTTTCACCTGGCCGGGGGAACAGGGACATTATATCCCCCGCGAATACCCTTTCGCTGTAGCGTGAAATGCGCGAGCAATAGATACCTACCAATACGTAAGCACTGCGGATATATAAAGGCTTAACACCAGCTATGTCAACGCTGCGGTTATGCGGATTTTTCATGCCCCTGCGGCTAACAGAAAAAAGCCTTATGATAGCTATACTAATGGGGCTTTTTACTCCGTTTTGACCCGATTCCTGACCGGCGTCAGGGACAAGTCACAAAAATCATCACAATTTTCCGTCACCGGCGCTACAATCGACCGAAGTCACAATCTCAAATCAGAAGAGTATTGCTAATGAAAAACATCAACCCAACGCAGACCTCTGCCTGGCAGGCATTACAGAAACACTTCGACGAAATGAAAGATGTCACTATCAGCGAGCTGTTCGCCAAAGATAGCGACCGTTTTTCTAAGTTTTCCGCGACGTTCGACGATCTGATGCTGGTGGACTTCTCCAAAAACCGCATCACCGAAGAGACGCTGGCTAAACTGCAGGATCTGGCGAAAGAGACCGATCTGGCAGGCGCCATTAAATCGATGTTCTCCGGCGAAAAGATCAACCGTACCGAAGACCGTGCGGTACTGCACGTCGCGCTGCGCAACCGCAGCAATACGCCGATTGTGGTTGATGGCAAAGATGTGATGCCGGAAGTGAACGCTGTGCTGGAGAAGATGAAAACCTTCTCAGAAGCGATTATCTCCGGTAGCTGGAAAGGCTATACCGGCAAACCGATCACCGACGTGGTTAACATTGGTATCGGCGGTTCCGACCTCGGTCCGTTCATGGTCACCGAAGCGCTGCGTCCGTACAAAAACCACCTCAACATGCACTTTGTCTCCAACGTCGATGGCACCCACATCGCTGAAGTGCTGAAGAACGTCAACCCGGAAACGACCCTGTTCCTGGTGGCGTCCAAGACCTTCACCACCCAGGAGACCATGACCAACGCCCACAGCGCGCGCGACTGGTTCCTGGCGACCGCGGGCGACGACAAGCACGTGGCTAAACACTTCGCGGCGCTCTCTACCAACGCGAAAGCAGTTGGCGAGTTCGGCATCGACACCGCCAACATGTTCGAATTCTGGGACTGGGTTGGCGGCCGCTACTCCCTGTGGTCGGCGATTGGCCTGTCCATCATTCTCTCCGTGGGCTTCGACAACTTCGTTGAGCTGCTGTCCGGCGCGCATGCGATGGATAAACACTTCTCCACCACCCCGGCGGAGAAAAACCTGCCGGTGCTGCTGGCGCTGATCGGTATCTGGTACAACAACTTCTTCGGAGCAGAAACCGAAGCGATTCTGCCGTACGACCAGTACATGCACCGTTTTGCCGCCTACTTCCAGCAGGGCAACATGGAGTCCAACGGTAAGTATGTTGACCGTAACGGCCACGCGGTAGACTACCAGACTGGCCCGATCATCTGGGGTGAGCCGGGCACCAACGGTCAGCACGCGTTCTACCAGCTGATCCACCAGGGCACCAAAATGGTACCGTGCGATTTCATCGCCCCAGCTATCACCCACAACCCGCTGTCCGACCATCATCCGAAGCTGCTGTCCAACTTCTTCGCTCAGACCGAGGCCCTGGCTTTCGGTAAATCCCGTGAAGTGGTCGAGCAGGAATACCGCGATCAGGGTAAAGATCCGGCGACCCTGGAGCACGTGGTGCCGTTCAAAGTGTTTGAAGGCAACCGTCCGACGAACTCCATCCTGCTGCGTGAAATCACCCCGTTCAGCCTGGGGGCGCTGATTGCCCTGTACGAGCACAAAATCTTCACCCAGGGCGCGATCCTCAACATCTTCACCTTCGACCAGTGGGGCGTTGAACTGGGCAAACAGCTGGCTAACCGCATCCTGCCGGAGCTGAAAGACGGCAGCGAAGTTAGCAGCCACGACAGCTCAACTAACGGCCTGATTAACCGTTATAAAGCCTGGCGCGCATAATCTTGCGCAGCTAAGACGCAATGCCGACCCTTAGGTCGGCATTTTTTTTACAGCCGCCGCAGCAGGCGGGCTGGATTTCCCGCCCACACCCCTTTCTCGGTAATGGACTTCGTCACCACGCTGCCCGCGCCAATCACCACGCCGTCGCAGATGCTGACGGCCAGAATCGTGGCGCCGCTGCCGATCGACACGTCATCGCCAATCTCAATTCGCCCCCAACTGGCGCGGTCGGCGTTTGGTTTACCCTCGCGAAACAGGTCGTTGGCAAACATCACGCCGTGACCGATAAAGCAGCGCTGGCCAATGGTGACGTACTCGCAGATAAAGGTATGGGACTGAATTTTACTGTTCGCGCCGATGCGGGTGTTGCCCTGGATCTCAACGAACGGCCCGACGAAGACGTTATCGCCAAGGACACAGTCGTACAGGTTGGCGGGCTGGTAGATCACCACGTTCTCACCGCTGGTGACGTTGCGGATCGCCGTTTCCCGAAGGGTATGCATAGTGCCTCTCAGATCGGTTTGGCCAGAATATGTAAGGTGCTTTGCTGGCTGGCGGAATGAAATGCGACATCTTTCACGTGCTGCATCCCCTGACGTTCGTAAAAGCGGCGCGCAGCGGGGTTATCGGCGAGCACTTCCAGCCACAGCCAGCGTTCACCGGCCGCTTTTGCTCTCGCCTCGACGGCGCGAAATATCTGCTCGCCGTAGCGTCGGCCCGTTGTGTCAGGCAGCAGATAGAGCTTATGCAACAGCGTACCGGACGGACCTTCAGGACTTATCGCCTGACGACAGGCGTATTTCGCAAAGCCGACAGGGTGGGGGGCTTCAGCAATCAACCAACAGCACTGGGAATCGGTCAGGCTGCGTTGCAGCGAGGCCAGGGAATACTCTTGTTGCAGGTAGCACGCCAGCTCGTCGGCGTTATGCCAGAGGTGAGCAAAGTGATGGCGATAGCTGGCATTGCCCATTTCATTGAGTAAAGCCGCATCCTCTGCGCGTGCGGTACGAATCTTCAGCATGGTTGTTTCCTTTTTAACCCGTCCGTCTGGGCTGTGATTGTTACATCTTCGCCGGTGGTGGCAAAAAGTTAGCGAATAATGTCGATCTGGATCACATTTTTGCGTTATACAGGTCTCAAAGAAGCATAATGATGAGGGGTATTTATGTCGTCGGTTTATCGTCCGCTGGTGAATTTTATCGCCACCGCGATGCAAACGGTTTTGAATCTTGGGCTGCTGTGCCTGGGGATTATTTTGATCGTCTTCCTCGGGAAAGAGACGCTGCATCTGGCCGATGTCCTCTTTACCCCGGAGCCGACCAGTAAGTACCGGCTGGTGGAAGGTCTGGTGGTCTACTTCCTCTACTTCGAGTTTATCGCGCTGATCGTCAAGTATTTTCAGTCGGGGTTCCACTTCCCGCTGCGCTATTTCGTCTATATCGGCATCACCGCGATTGTGCGCCTGATTATCATCGACCATGAGTCGCCGATGGCGGTGCTAATTTACTCTGCTGCGATCCTGATCCTGGTGATTACGCTCTGGCTGTGTAACTCCAATCGCCTGAAACGCGAATAAAAAAAAGCGGCCTCCAGGGCCGCTGACCAACAGTCACAAATAAAATTTATGTAGGGTCCAGTTGAGGATAGCAGTGGCATTGGCCTTACTTTTTCAGCTGAGGGCGACGGCGACAATACCCGGTTGGGGTCGTGTATTGCGGCTAGACCGTCGGCCCTCATCTGAAATTTGGGGCCGGTGTTACAAAAAAAACTTAACCTTTCACCCCACCCGCCGTCAGGCCGTTAACCAGCCAGCGCTGTGCCAGCAGGAAGACGACCGTGATCGGGATGGCGGAGAGCACCGCCGCAGCGGCGAAGTCGCCCCACAGATAGTTCTGCGGGTTGAGATACTGTTGCATACCTACCGCCAGGGTATAGCTGTTCACATCGCGCAGCAGCAGCGAGGCGACGGGCACTTCGGTGATGGCTGCGATGAACGACAGAATAAACACCACCGCCAGAATCGGCACCGACAGCGGCAGCAGCACGAGGCGGAAGGCCTGCCATGGGGTCGCGCCATCCAGCGCCGCCGCTTCTTCCAGCGAACCATCGATGGTTTCGAAGTAGCCTTTAATCGTCCAGACGTGCAGCGCGATACCGCCCATATAAGCGAAGATCACGCCGCCGTGGGTGTTGAGGCCGACGAACGGGATGTACTGGCCCAGGCGGTCAAACAACGCATACAGAGCCACCAGCGACAGCACCGCCGGGAACATCTGGAAAATCAGCATCCCTTTCAGCAGCGTCGCTTTCCCCGGGAAGCGCATACGGGCAAAAGCGTAGGCGCAGGTGGTGGAGAGGGCGACGATACCGATCGCGGTAATGCCGGCGACCTTAATCGAGTTCCACAGCCACAGCAGCACCGGGAACGGCGGCGGCGTGACGCGGCCATCGGCGTGTTCGACGCTGAAGCCTAACGCCAGACGCCAGTGTTCCCAGGAGATGGTATCCGGGATCAGGCTGCCGGTGGCGAAGTTACCCTCGCGCAGCGAGATGGCGATAACCATCAGCAGCGGAAACATAATCGCCGCGATAAAAATCAGTAGCAGGAGATGCGTAGTAAAGAGACGCAGCTTTTGAGATTTGGGTTGGACCATAGCCATTATCGTTATCTCCCTTAATCAAACTTCATGCGTGTGGCTTTCAGATTCACAATCGCTAACGCGCCAACCAGCAGGAAGATAAGCGTTGCGATAGCCGCCGCCAGGCCGAAGTCCTGACCGCCGCCGCCTTCAAAGGCGATGCGATAGGTGTAGCTCACCAGCAGGTCGGTATAACCGGCCGGGGTGGTGGTGCCGAGACGGTCCGGACCACCGTTGGTCAACAGCTGAATCAGCACGAAGTTGTTAAAGTTAAAGGCGAAGCTGGCGATCATCAGCGGTGTCAGCGGTTTGATCAGCAGCGGCAGCGTAATTTTAAAGAAGTTCTGGAACGGACCGGCGCCATCCATCGCCGACGCTTCGTACAGATCGTCCGGAATCGCCTTCAGCAACCCCATGCACAGGATCATCATGTACGGATAGCCCAGCCAGGTATTGACGATGATGATCATGGTGCGCGCGGTGGTCGGGTCGCTAAACCAGGCCGGCTTAATGCCGAACAGCGCGCTGAGCATCATATTGATTTCACCAAAGCTCTGGTTGAACAGCCCTTTGAAAATCAGAATCGAAATAAACGACGGTACGGCATACGGCAGAATCAACAGGACGCGGTAAATTGCTTTGCCTTTCAGTGCTTCCCACTGCACCAGACAAGCCAGCACCATTCCCACGGCCACGGTCAAAATCACCGTCAGCACCGAGAACACCACGGTCCAGACGAAAATAGCGAAGAACGGTTTCTGGATACCTTCGTCCTGGAAGACGCGAGTGAAGTTATCCCAGCCGATCGTCACGGTGTAGCCCGGGCTCAGCTTTTCAGTGCCCCAGCTGCCGTCGGCGTTAATCGCCTGGTAGAAGCCTACGTCATTGTTCGGGCGGTATTTAACGTGGGTCTGATTGTTGGTCAGCACCCCATCTTCGCTAAGCGTATACAGCGGTTGAGTGCCAGAGAACTGACGCAGCGAGCTCATGATCACTTTGCTGTCATCCGGCAGCACCGCGGTCAGTTGGTTCAGCGCGGTGCGATTCTGGGTAATGACGCGCAGGCTGACGCGCTCGCCTTCCGGCAGGGCATCGGTTTCTTTTAACGCCAGCTTCTGCTCACCGCCGAATTTAAAAGCGTCGGAAAGGTAGTTTTTACCGCTCTCGCCGTCGGTCAGGGCCAGTTTCCACTCGTCCCCCGCCGGGATCAGCGTGAAGTTATAGGCTTTGCCAGCCTGGAAAGAGCGATCCATCAGCACCTGCTGCGCACGTTCAAAGGTCAGCTGGTTGGTGCTGCTGTAGTTAGTGAAGGCGATGGCAATGGTACAGATCAGCGGAAACAGGACGAACAGACCCATGCCGGCGAGGCCGGGATAGACATAGCGCCAGGCATAAGCCTTGCGATTAGCGAAAATATACAGGCCAACTGAGCTTAAAATCAGCGTCATGATGGCGAACAGGTACTCCCCCTGGGCGTACATCAAAACAACAAGGTAACCCACCAGCAGGCACAGTAAGCCAATCACAGACCATGTGAGTTGCGGACTTTGCCACCAGTGTTTCTTTTTAACGGCATCCATGGGGATCATCCTCTACAGCGGTGAAAACTTATTTGTCAGGCGGCGCTTCGCTTACCTGACCTACGGTCCGAGCCGTAGTGGTAGG
>NZ_KV793004.1:70016-138170 GCF_001808325.1 Klebsiella sp. HMSC16C06 | reverse complement strand
CCCGCCGTTTTCTTACTTGGTGATACGGCTCTGTGCATCCTTCAGTGCAGCATCGACCGTCTGGCGACCGCTGGCGGCGTTGATTACCGCGGTACGAACGGCATACCAGAAGGCAGACATCTGCGGGATGTTAGGCATGATTTCGCCATTCTGGGCGTTCGCCATGGTGGCGGCGATGCGCGGATCTTTTTCCAGTTTCTCCTGGAAGGATTTCAGCGCGACAGCACCCAGCGGTTTGTCATTGTTAACCGCTTCCAGACCCTGATCGGTCATCAGGTAGTTTTCGAGGAACTCTTTCGCCAGCTCTTTGTTCGGGCTGGCGGCGTTGATACCGGCGCTCAGCACGCCAACGAACGGTTTCGATGGTTTGCCTTTAAAGGTCGGCAGCAGGGCGACGCCGTAATTAACCTTGCTCTTATCAATGTTAGACCACGCCCACGGACCGTTGATGGTCATGGCGGTTTCGCCTTTGTTGAAGGCGGCTTCCGCGATGGAGTAATCCGTGTCGGCATTCATGTGCTTGTTCTTGATCAGGTCAACCAGGAAGGTGAGACCCGCTTTCGCGCCTGCGCTGTCTACGCCGACGTTTTTCACGTCATATTTGCCGTTTTCAAACTTGAAGGCGTACCCGCCGTCGGCAGCGATCAGCGGCCAGGTGAAGTACGGTTCTTGCAGGTTGAACATCAGCGCGCTCTTACCTTTCGCTTTCAGCGCTTTATCCAGCGCCGGGATCTCTTCCCAGGTTTTCGGCGGGTTCGGCACCAGGTCCTTGTTATAAATCAGGGACAGGGCTTCAACCGCCACCGGATAGGCGATCAGTTTGCCGTTAAAGCGCACGGCATCCCAGGTGAAGGGATAGAGTTTGTCCTGGAACGCTTTGTCCGGGGTGATTTCAGCCAGCAGGCCGGACTGTGCGTAGCCGCCGAAACGGTCATGCGCCCAGAAGATGATGTCCGGGCCGTCGCCGGTCGCCGCAACCTGCGGGAACTTCTCTTCCAGCTTGTCCGGATGCTCTACGGAAACTTTAATGCCGGTGTCTTTTTCAAACTTTTTACCCACTTCAGCGAGGCCGTTATAGCCTTTGTCGCCGTTAATCCAGATAACCAGCTTACCTTCTTCAATTTTTGCGAGGGCAGAGGCGGAAAACATCATCGTGGTCAGTGCTGACAGCGCGAGGATGCGAGCGCCAGTTTTGATTTTCATATACCCGTCCTATTTGGTGATGTACTCGTGGATACACTTCGGTGGCTTAACGATGATGAGTTTCCTTTTTTAACAACCCCTTTCCATCCTCCCCAGGTCTACGCCCCACCCGCTGGTTGTGTGATCTCCATTGCAAAAACGGCCGTATTGCGTCCTGGAGCACAGAAAAAAGTGCCCAATTTTGTCGTCCCCATCACGAAATCACGCTGCGTCCGCCATCCCCCGCGGCGAGAGGCAATCTCTCATCCTCCCATCTCCTCCCCCATAAAAAAGCCGGGGGGTGGAGGATTTGCCAGCCTAAGGAATGCCGCATAGTCGACCCATCTTGAATGTGTCTTTAAGTGACAGGTTGTAACGAAGGGAGAAGGGCATGGCGAGCGTACAGCTGCGAAATGTAACGAAAGCCTGGGGCGACGTGGTGGTATCTAAAGATATCAATCTCGAGATCCAGGATGGGGAGTTCGTCGTGTTTGTTGGACCGTCGGGCTGCGGCAAATCCACCCTGCTGCGTATGATTGCCGGACTGGAAACCGTCACCAGTGGCGATCTGTTTATTGGCGATACCCGGATGAACGACGTGCCGCCAGCCGAACGTGGCATCGGCATGGTATTCCAGTCATATGCGCTTTATCCCCATCTTTCCGTTGCCGAAAATATGTCTTTCGGCCTCAAGCTGGCCGGCGCGAAAAAAGAGGTTATTAACCAGCGTGTGACTCAGGTGGCTGAGGTCTTACAGCTGGCGCATCTCCTGGAGCGTAAACCGAAAGCGCTTTCCGGTGGTCAGCGCCAGCGTGTGGCGATCGGTCGTACGCTGGTGGCAGAGCCAAGCGTCTTCCTGCTGGATGAACCGCTCTCTAACCTGGATGCCGCCCTGCGCGTCCAGATGCGTATCGAGATCTCCCGTCTGCATAAGCGACTGGCCCGCACCATGATTTATGTCACCCACGATCAGGTGGAAGCGATGACCCTCGCCGACAAGATCGTGGTTCTGGACGCCGGCCGTGTGGCGCAGGTCGGGAAACCGCTGGAGCTCTATCACTATCCGGCTGACCGCTTCGTTGCTGGCTTTATCGGTTCGCCGAAGATGAACTTCCTGCCGGTCAAAGTCACGGCGACGGCTATCGATCAGGTGCAGGTAGAACTGCCGAACCGTCAGCAAGTCTGGCTGCCGGTGGACAGCGCCAACGTTCAGGTGGGCGCCAACATGTCCTTAGGTATCCGCCCGGAGCATTTACTGCCCAGCGATATCGCCGATGTGACCCTCGAAGGCGAGGTTCAGGTCGTCGAACAGCTCGGTCATGAAACGCAAATTCATATCCAGATCCCCGCCATCCGTCAGAACCTGGTTTACCGCCAGAACGACGTGGTGTTGGTAGAAGAGGGAGCCACATTCGCCATCGGTTTGCCGCCAGAACGTTGCCACTTATTCCGTGAGGATGGCACCGCTTGTCGTCGGCTGCATAAAGAGCCGGGCGTGTAAGGCTTCCCATTAAAAAAAGGCGCGAACCCGGCAGGCGGTACACCGGCGAAGCGTTCAAAGAAAAGCAATGATCTCAGGAGATAGAATGATGATTACTCTGCGCAAACTTCCTCTGGCGGTCGCCGTCGCAGCAGGCGTAATGTCTGCTCAGGCGCTGGCTGTCGATTTCCATGGCTACGCGCGTTCCGGCATTGGCTGGACCGGCAGCGGCGGCGAGCAACAGTGCTTCAAAGCGACCGGTGCTCAAAGTAAATACCGTCTTGGTAACGAATGTGAAACCTATGCGGAACTGAAGCTGGGCCAGGAACTGTGGAAAGAAGGGGATAAGAGTTTTTATTTCGATACTAACGTTGCCTATTCCGTGAATCAGGAAGATGACTGGGAAAGCACCTCTCCGGCGTTCCGTGAAGCCAACATCCAGGGTAAAAACCTGATCGACTGGCTGCCGGGCTCCACGCTGTGGGCGGGTAAACGCTTCTATCAGCGTCATGACGTTCACATGATCGACTTCTACTACTGGGATATCTCCGGCCCGGGTGCAGGTCTGGAAAACGTTGACCTTGGCTTCGGTAAGCTCTCTCTGGCCGCTACCCGTAACTCAGAAAGCGGCGGTTCTTATACCTTCTCCAGCGATGACACCAAAAAATATGCAGCGAAAACGGCCAACGACGTCTTTGACATCCGTCTGGCGGGCCTGGAAACCAACCCGGGCGGCGTGCTGGAGTTAGGCGTCGATTACGGCCGTGCGAACCCGCAGGATGACTACCGCCTGGAAGACGGCGCGTCGAAAGACGGCTGGATGTGGACCGGTGAACATACTCAGTCCATCTGGGGCGGCTTCAACAAGTTTGTCGTTCAGTACGCGACCGACGCAATGACCTCCTGGAACAGCGGCCACTCTCAAGGGACCAGCATCGATAACAACGGCAGCATGATCCGCGTTCTGGATCACGGTGCGATGGACTTCAACGATGACTGGGGCCTGATGTACGTGGCGATGTACCAGGACGTGGACCTGGACAGCAAAAACGGTTCGACCTGGTACACCGTGGGTGTCCGTCCGATGTACAAATGGACGCCGATCATGAGCACCCAGCTGGAAATCGGTTACGACAACGTGAAATCCCAGCGTACCAGCGAAAACAACAACCAGTACAAAATTACTCTGGCTCAACAGTGGCAGGCAGGCAACAGCGTCTGGTCTCGTCCGGCTATCCGTATTTTCGCAACCTACGCGAAGTGGGATGAAAACTGGGGTTACAGCAACGCCTCCGGTCTGCAGACCAAAGACAGCAGCGGAAGCGGCATGTACACCTCCAGCCGCGGTGACGACAGCGAAGTTACCTTCGGTGCCCAGATGGAAGTGTGGTGGTAATACCGTCCGCAGGACGGGTGTAACCTGGGAGGGGCGTCAGCCCCTCCTGACTATTCAGGGTTAGCGCGCTATTGCCTGGCTACCGCTAAACCGATGCTATCCAAGGTGAGAAGAATGAAAATGAAGAAAACTCTCGTCGCTCTGTGTTTATCCGCAGGGATGTTGGCATGCGTGCCGGGGATGAGCCTTGCCGATGTTAACTTTGTACCGCAGAACACCAGCGCCGCGCCGTCTATTCCAGCCAGCGCGCTGCAGCAGCTGATCTGGACGCCTGCCGATCAATCAAAGACGCAGAGCGTTGATTTAACCACCGGCGGTCAACGCCTGGATGTCCCGGGGATCGTCGGACCGGTCGCCGCCTGGAGCGTACCGGCCAATATCGGTGAGCTGACCCTGACGCTCGACAGCGAACTGAACAAACATAAGCAGATTTTTGCGCCGAACGTGCTGATTCTGGATCAGAACATGACGCCAGCGGCGTTCTTCCCCAGCAACTACTTTACCTATCAGCAGCCGGGCGTCATGACCGCTGACCGCCTGGGCGGCGTGATGCGCCTGACCCCGGCGCTGGGCCAGCAAAAACTCTATGTGCTGGTGTTTACCACTGAAAAAGATCTCCAGCAGACCACGACCCTGCTGGATCCGGCGAAAGCCTATGCCAAAGGCGCCGGCAATGCGGCCCCGGATATCCCGGATCCGATCGCTAAACATACCACCGATGGCGTGCTGAAGCTGAAAGTGAAAACCAATAGCACCTCCAGCGTGCTGGTGGGCCCGCTGTTCGGCTCCTCCGGCCCGGGTCCGGTCACCGTCGGCAATACCGCCGCGCCGGTGGCCGCGCCAGCCGCCGCTGCTGCTGCTGCGCCGGCAGCCAAAAGCGAACCGATGCTCAGCGATACCGAAACCTACTTCAACAACGGTATTAAGCAGGCGGTGAAACAAGGTGACATCGACAAAGCCCTGAAATTGATGAACGAAGCTGAGCGCCTCGGCTCGAAATCCGCTCGTTCCACCTTTATCAGCAGTGTAAAAGGCAAGGGGTAATCGTCTCCCCACAATGCTGATGTTTAGGCACAGCCTTTAGGTGCATCCTTCGGGATGCACCTTTTTTTGCACGCGCGGCAGCCTGTTGCATGGCTGTTGCGTGAATGATCGTATATTGACGTTTGCCCGCCACCAACCGCCTATTCTGCGATACAATGCTTTCACGTTATGTACCGGAGAATCAGGCATGTCCCATCCTGCGCTTACGCGACTGCGTGCGCTGCGCTATTTTGCCGTTATGCCATCCCTGGCGCCGCCCCTGAGTGACTGGCTGCTGCTGGAGGACTCAATGACCCAGCGCTTTGAGCAACAAGGAAAGCAGGTCACCGTGACCCTGATTAACGAAGGGTATATTGAGCGTGAGGCGCTGACTGACGAAGCGGCGCTGCTACCTGACGAGCCGCGCTACTGGCTGCGGGAGATTATACTCAATGCCGATGGCGAACCCTGGCTGGCCGGGCGCACGGTGGTGCCGGAGTCGACACTGTGTGGTCCGGAGCTGGCGCTACAGCAGCTCGGGCAGATCCCGCTGGGCCGATACCTGTTCACGTCGTCGACATTAACCCGCGATTTTATTGAAATTGGTCGCGATGCAGCGCTGTGGGGGCGTCGTTCCCGCCTGCGGCTGAGCGGCAAACCCCTGCTGCTGACCGAGCTGTTTTTACCTGCGTCGCCGTTGTACTAAGAGGAAGAAAAAATGGAGTGGAGTCTGTCGCAGAATAAGCTGTTGGCGTTTCATCGCCTGATGCGCACTGACAAACCGATCGGCGCTTTGCTGCTGCTGTGGCCGACGCTGTGGGCGCTGTGGGTGGCCTCGCCGGGCGTCCCGCCGCTGTGGATCCTGGCGGTATTCGTCGCCGGCGTCTGGCTGATGCGCGCCGCCGGCTGCGTGGTGAATGACTATGCCGATCGAAAATTTGATGGTCACGTAAAGCGTACCGCCCGTCGTCCGCTACCGAGCGGCGACGTTACCGAGAAAGAGGCGCGAACGCTGTTTATCGTTCTGGTGTTGCTCTCCTTCCTGCTGGTGCTCACCCTCAACACCATGACCATTCTGCTGTCGGTCGCGGCGCTGGCCCTGGCATGGGTCTACCCGTTTATGAAGCGCTACACTCATCTGCCGCAGGTGGTGCTGGGGGCCGCCTTTGGCTGGTCGATCCCGATGGCCTTCTCGGCCGTTAGCGAATCGCTGCCGCTGAGCTGCTGGCTGATGTTCCTCGCCAACATTCTGTGGGCGGTGGCCTACGATACCCAGTATGCGATGGTGGATCGCGATGACGACGTGAAGATCGGCATCAAGTCCACGGCGATCCTGTTCGGCGAAAACGATCGTCTGATTATCGGTATCCTGCAGGTGGCCGTGCTGGCGCTGATGGGCGCGGTGGGCTGGCTGAATGGGCTGGGCTGGGAATACTACTGGTCGTTGTTTGTCGCGGCAGGTCTGTTTGGCTGGCAGCAGAAGCTTATCTTCAATCGCGAGCGCGATAACTGCTTCAAAGCGTTTATGAACAATAACTACGTCGGGCTGGTGCTATTCCTGGGTCTGGCGATGAGCTACCTGTAATCCCCTGTCAGCTTCCCCCCGGTGTATCGGGGGGAAGCGAGGGCAGAAAACACCGCGTTACGCGTCATCCTGCGTGACGCTTTCAATCGTCAGCCGCACATCCGACGTAATCAAGTCCGCCAGCATCCGATAAACCTTCAGGGTCTCTTCCGGCTCGGCATCGCCGGTGTCGCTAATGTAGCCTTCATCGCGCAGGGTCAGCACCAGGGTGCTGAACACCGCTTTGTCGAAGAACTCCGGCGCGTTAATGCCATGCAGCACCGACAGGCGCTGGGCCACGGTACGACTCTCTTTTTCCAGCGAACTGCGGTTGATTGACGGGTTGGCGCTCAGCAGCCAGAAGGTGATGGCATAGCGCTGCAGCGTCTCGCGCGCGCCCGCGGCCAGCAGTTGCAGGGAGCGAGAGTGCGACGGATTGAGGCTCATCACCTCGCCATCGACGACGATCAGCTCCTGACGCAGCATCTCGGCAATCAATGCATCCACCACCCCGGCCAGCTCTGCTTTCTCCCAGCGCAGGAACAGCTCGGCCTTGAGGAACGGATACAGCGTTTCGACATGGCGCAGCACTTCGGTGCGGCTGAGCTGACGATGCTGAGTCACCAGGGCGGCTAACAGCGACGGTATCACCAGCATATGGGCGATGTTGTTGCGATAGTAGGTCATCAGCACCGCCTGCTCGCGCGGCAGGATGATGATATCGCCGATGGTGTCCTTCTCCACTTCGAACTTGTTCATTTGCAGCGCGTGGTCGATAAGCTCGCTGGCCGAAGCGGAAGGTGTCGTCGCATCTGGCGAATAGGGCACATTGCGCAGCAGCGCGAGGTAGCACTCCAGCTGTTGGGTGAGCTGCTCCCGGGTCAGTGAACGCTGACGCGAGGCCAGCAGCGCCGTGCAGCACAGGTTCATGGCGTTGGCCGCGCCGGCGTTGTTGATGCGCACCATCAGGTCAACGGCGATGTTGTTCACCGTTGGCGTCAGCCAGGAAGGGCGGATGGCTTCGATCGGGTCGATGGCTTCCCGCCACTCCGGCACATGGTGGTTAAGGTAGGTCATCAGCGGCAGTGGTTCGCCGAAGTTGACATAGCCCTGGCCAAGGTTGCGCAGCTTGCTCAAGCCACGCACCATCTGCGGCAGGCTCTCTTTCTCTTTGGTGGCGCCGCGCAGCTCTTTAGCGTAGGTGCCTACTTCCATCACGTGTTCATAGCCGATGTAGATAGGCACCAGAGTGATCGGCCGGGTGCCGCCGCGCAGCATCGCCTGGATGGTCATCGACAGCGTACCGGTCTTCGGATCGAGCAGACGGCCGGTACGGGAGCGGCCGCCTTCGACGAAATACTCGACGGAATAGCCGCGGCTGAACAGCTCGCCAAGATATTCACGGAACACCGTGGAGTAGAGCTTGTTGCCCTTAAAGGTGCGACGGATGAAGAACGCGCCCAGGCGGCGGAAGATCGGCCCGGCAGGCCAGAAGTTGAGGTTGATGCCCGCCGCGATATGCGGTGGCACCAGGCCCTGATGATACAGGACGTAGGAGAGCAGCAGATAGTCCATGTGGCTGCGGTGGCAGGGGACATAGACAATCTCATGGCCGTCGTGAGCCAACTGGCGCACGCGCTCGGCGTTATGCACGTTGATCCCCTGGTACAGGCGGTTCCAGGTGAAGCCGAGAATGCGGTCGGTCAGGCGGATCATCTCATACGAGAAGTTCGCGGCAATCTCTTCCATCAGCGCGATAGCGTTCTGCTGAGCCTTCTCATGCGAAATTTTCTTGCTGCGCGCTTCGTCTTCCACCGCGCGGGCAATCGCTTTCGAGGCCAGCAGTTTATTAAACAGATCCTGGCGAGCCGGCAGACGCGGGCCGACGGCGGCCAGGCGCTGGCGGGCAAAGTGCATCCGGGCGACGCGAGCCAGCTTCTGGGCGATGATCTTATCGGTACCGTGCTCATCCGCCATGCGGCGCAGCGACACGGAAGGCGAGAAACGCACGAAACTGTCGCGGCCGAGCCAGGAGACGGCGAAAAATTTCTGGATACCGTTCAGCATCCGCAGCGGCGGATTGACTTCTCCTTTCTCACGACCCGGCGAGCGGCCGAACATGACCGAAACCGGCACCATTTGCACATCGAGGTCCGGATGGTTGCGGTGCAGATCGAGGTAGTCGTGGAACAGCTTGATGGACTCTTCTTTTGGCGTGTAATAGGTAAACACGCGCGGCCCACCGTGGATGAATACGTAACGCGGCAGCAGCGCGCCGTCGATCTCCAGCGGTTCAAGCGGGTCGGGTAAATCATGCGCCAGGCATTGGGCGCGCAGCGTCAGCAGGTCCGCCTTGGAATTATAGGGCAGGACGTACATGACCGGACGCGAGGTATCGAGTCCTAATTCCTGGGCAGGCTCTGCCGGAATAGACTTGCTTTTTACCAGCACCCGTAATGGTAAATTCAGTAATTTATAGTAAATTCGTTGCCAGCCGGACATAAACGATGTGAAGCCTCTGGTTAATCATGCAAATGCGCGGCAAGAATAACAGAAAGTGGGCAAAATTTCCGTTACCACGCGGCAAACGCGTACACTCATCGACGTCATTTACGTAAAAAGGTTTTGTGATGGCCAATAATACCACCGGGTTAACCCGAATCATTAAGGCGGCAGGTTACTCCTGGAAAGGATTTCGCGCAGCGTGGATCAACGAGGCCGCGTTTCGTCAGGAAGGTATCGCCGCCATCGTGGCCGTCGCGATAGCCTGCTGGCTGGACGTCGACGCCATTACCCGCGTATTGCTGATTGGGTCGGTCCTGCTAGTGATGATAGTCGAAATTCTCAACAGCGCGATTGAGGCGGTCGTGGACCGTATAGGCTCGGAATATCATGAGCTTTCAGGGCGCGCCAAAGACATGGGATCGGCGGCGGTCCTGCTGGCGATTATCATCGCACTGATCACCTGGGGAACGCTGCTGTGGAGCCATTATCATTAACGTTCTTCGCTAAGCCTCGCAAAATATAAACAATCTGCCGATTTTTGTGTGCCATGTGGTTCCAAAATCACCGGTAGCTGTATATACTCACAGCATAACTGTATATACACCCAGGGGGCGGAATGAAAGCGTTAACGACCAGGCAGCAAGAGGTGTTTGATCTCATTCGGGATCATATCAGCCAGACGGGCATGCCGCCGACGCGTGCGGAAATTGCTCAGCGCTTGGGGTTCCGTTCCCCAAACGCGGCGGAAGAACACCTGAAAGCGCTGGCGCGTAAAGGCGCGATCGAGATCGTCTCCGGTGCTTCTCGCGGTATCCGCCTGCTGACGGAAGAAGAACATGGCCTGCCGCTGATCGGCCGCGTCGCCGCCGGCGAGCCGCTGCTGGCGCAGCAGCACATTGAGGGGCACTATCAGGTCGACCCGTCGATGTTTAAACCCAACGCGGATTTCCTGCTGCGCGTCAGCGGCATGTCGATGAAAGACATCGGTATCCTTGATGGCGATCTGCTGGCGGTCCACAAAACCCAGGACGTGCGTAACGGCCAGGTAGTGGTAGCGCGCATTGACGACGAAGTGACGGTGAAGCGCCTGAAAAAGCAGGGTAACGTCGTCGAACTGTTGCCGGAAAACAGCGAATTTACCCCTATCGTTGTCGATCTGCGTCAGCAGAGTTTTACCATTGAGGGTCTGGCCGTTGGCGTGATCCGTAATGGAGAATGGCTGTAACGCCTGCCCCTGCGCAGCGTCATCTGATGCATGACGCTGCGACGTTTGTCCTCAATCAGGTCTCCGAACATGCTGCTCAACGCTGCCGATAAAGCGCTGTGGCGCCTTGCGATCCCGATGATTTTCTCCAATATCACCGTCCCGCTGCTGGGGCTGGTGGATACCGCGGTGATCGGCCATCTTGACAGCCCGGTATACCTCGGCGGCGTCGCGGTTGGGGCGACGGCTACCAGTTTCCTCTTCATGCTGCTGCTGTTTTTGCGCATGAGCACCACCGGGCTCACCGCTCAGGCCTGGGGTGCCAAAGATCCGCTGCGACTGGCGCGGGCGCTGGTGCAGCCGCTGGCTCTGGCGCTGGGCGCCGGGGTTCTCATCATCCTGTTTCGCCTGCCGCTGATTAACTTCGCTCTGCATATTGTCGGCGGCAGTGAGGCGGTGCTTGAGCAGGCACGGCGGTTCCTTGAAATTCGCTGGCTCAGCGCCCCCGCCTCGCTGGCCAATCTGGTGCTGCTCGGCTGGCTGCTGGGAGTCCAGTACGCCCGGGCGCCGGTGATTCTGCTGGTGGTCGGTAATCTGTTGAATATTGTGCTCGACCTGTGGCTGGTGATGGGCCTGCGGATGAACGTCCAGGGGGCGGCGCTGGCCACGGTCACCGCGGAGTACGCCACTCTCATTATTGGCCTGATGATGGCGAAGCGGGTGCTGACGCTGCGCGGCGTGTCGCTGGCAATGCTGAAAAACGCCTGGCGCGGGGATCTGCGCCGTCTGCTGGCGTTGAATCGGGACATCATGCTGCGTTCCCTGCTGCTACAGCTGTGCTTTGGCGCGCTGACCGTGTACGGCGCGCGTCTGGGCAGCGACATTGTGGCGGTCAATGCGGTACTGATGACCATGCTGACCTTTACCGCCTATGCGCTGGATGGCTTTGCCTATGCCGTGGAGGCCCACTCCGGCCAGGCCTACGGCGCGCGCGACGGCAGCCAGCTGCTGGAAGTCTGGCGGGCGGCCTGCCGGCAGTCTGGCATGGTGGCGCTGGCGTTTGCCCTGATTTATAGCCTGGCGGGGGAGTACATCATCGCGTTGTTAACCTCGCTGCCTTCTCTGCAGCAGCTGGCCGATCGCTATCTGATCTGGCAGGCCATCCTGCCGGTGGTGGGCGTCTGGTGCTATCTGCTGGACGGCATGTTTATCGGCGCCACACGCGGCGCGGAGATGCGGAACAGCATGGCGGTCGCCGCGGCGGGGTTTGCTGTAACGCTGCTTTCGGTCCCGCTGCTCGGTAACCACGGTCTGTGGCTGGCGCTGGCGGTGTTCCTCGCCCTGCGCGGCCTGTCTCTGGCGCTGATCTGGCGTCGCCACTGGCGACACGGCACCTGGTTTAGCTAGTCATTGCCGTTCATCACGGCCATCTATGAATTCCCGCGGTTGCGCGCCGCTTACCGGGGCAACTCAGTAGCCCGGCTCAGCGTAGCGCAAGCCGGGAAAATCGCCTCAGCCTTACCCATCGGTATGATGGTTAAAAATTCCGAATAACGAATCGGTACCAGCATTCTCATCTATAGTTAATACCATGTCCGGTACAAAACGGGCTGTAAACCCACCGAATGATGAGGACGTTATCATGAATAAAGACGAAATCGGCGGTAACTGGAAACAGTTGAAAGGTAAAGCCAAGGAACAGTGGGGCAAACTTACCGATGATGATATGACCGTGATCGAAGGTAAGCGCGATCAGCTGGTCGGTAAAATTCAGGAACGGTACGGCTATGCGAAGGATCAGGCTGAGAAAGAAGTCTCAGACTGGGAGCATAAAAACGACTACCGCTGGTAGCGTTCCGTGGCTCAAAGAATAAAGCATTTGTGTTAGTGCCTGTCTGAATGGCGTAAGGATGCGCCGTTAACCCTGTTTCCCGCTGCGGCTGACGCTCAGCGGGCTTTCTTTTTCAGCTGAATGGAATGGTCGTGCTGGCAGTGTCCCGGCGTGCTGCAGGCTTCGACTTCCACGCAGTCTGCACAAAGGCCGTGAGCTTCAATCACGTTGTGGCGCAGGGCAAAGCCCATTCTGGCCGCTAACGTATGCATGATATCTTCCACCCCTTCCGCCGCCTCTTCCTTCACCACGCCACAGCGGTCACAGATAAACATGGCTGAGCTATGGGTCGGCTGGTCAAAGAGATGGCACAGCACATAGCTGTTGGTCGATTCAACCTTATGAACAAAACCCTGCTCGAGTAAAAACTCCAGCGCGCGGTAAACCGTCGGCGGTTTAGCCTGCGGCTCTTTGTCACGCAGGAGATCCAGCAGATCGTAGGCGCTGATCGCCCCTTGTTGCAGGCTCATCAGGCGCAACACCTCCAGACGCTGTGGGGTCAGGCGTACGCCGCGCTGCGCGCATAGCTTTTCAGCATGCGCTAACATCTCTTGCGAAGGGGTCTTATCCATGAGCATCCTCGGGTTGTGTGAATTTGAATCTGTTACTTTATCACGTTCCTCAGAAAACACCGAGAGCCGGCAGGTGATACGGGTCATACTTCAGATTGTCGGTACCTGCGCCAGTTCCGGGTGCTGGCCGCTGACTTTCGTGCAGACTACGCCTTAGTCGATCGCTAAAACCGTCCTGCCCGATTTAATCGCAACACGCATGACCCTGGGTATGCTATATCTGAAGTGTCTCATTTTCGGGAGAAAACGATGAAACGACCTGATTGCATTCGCCACTGGCGCGAACTGGAAGGGCCCGACGATGCCACTTATCCCGACAGCCCGGAGCGTTTTTCGATTGGCGCGCCGCTGGGGCGCGGTTTACGTCTCAACCGGCTGGGGATCCACCACGAGCGACTGCCGCCCGGGCGGCGCACCTCGTACCCGCACGCGGAGAGCGATGAGGAAGAGTTCATCTACGTGCTGGAGGGCTATCCGGAAGTGTGGATAAACGGCTATCTCTGGAAGCTGGAGCCAGGGGACAGCGTGGGTTTTCCCGCGGGTACCGGTATCTGCCACACTTTTCTCAATAACACCGAGCAGGAGGTTCGTCTGCTGGTGGTGGGCGAGGCCAACAAGAAATACAACCGCATCTATTATCCGCTCAATCCAGGCTATGCCGCGACGCGCCAGGATCGCTGGGTTGACCATCCGCCGCAATTCTTCGGTCCACACGACGGCAAGCCGCGGAAAAAGTAATCGACCCGGGGAAGGGGCGAAGCGCGGCGCACTATGCGCCTGTGGTTTATCTTTGTGCTATAGTAGCGCCCCTTTTTACCCGGATGCTTATTTATTCGCCATGATGCCTGAATCAACGTCACCTGTTTTCCCTGCTCACCGCTTCTCCATCGCGCCGATGCTCGACTGGACTGACCGACACTGCCGCTACTTCCTGCGGCTGCTGTCGCGGCATACGCTGCTGTATACCGAAATGGTGACCACGGGGGCGATTATTCACGGCAAAGGTGACTATCTGGCCTATAGCGAAGAAGAGCACCCGGTTGCTCTGCAGCTCGGCGGCAGCGATCCGCAGGCCCTGGCGCAGTGCGCGAAGCTGGCTGAAGCGCGTGGCTACGATGAGATCAATCTCAACGTCGGCTGCCCCTCCGACCGCGTGCAGAACGGGATGTTTGGCGCCTGTCTGATGGGCAATGCGCCACTGGTGGCCGACTGCATCAAGGCGATGCGCGATGTGGTGTCGATTCCGGTCACGGTGAAAACCCGTATCGGGATTGACGATCAGGATAGCTATGAGTTTCTATGCGAATTCATTGAGACGGTCTCCGGCAAGGGCGAGTGTGAGATGTTTATTATTCACGCCCGCAAAGCCTGGCTCTCCGGCCTGAGCCCAAAAGAGAACCGCGAGATCCCGCCGCTGGATTACCCCCGCGTCTGGCAGCTGAAGCGCGACTTTCCCCACCTGACGATGGCGATTAACGGCGGGATCAAATCGCTGGACGAAGCCAGACTGCAGCTTGAGCATATGGATGGGGTGATGGTCGGGCGTGAGGCCTATCAGAACCCGGGTATTCTGGCCTCGGTCGACCGCGAAATTTTCGGCATCGCCGGCGCGGATGCCGATCCGGTGGCGGTGGTGCGAGCCATGTACCCGTATATTGAGCGCGAGCTCAGCAATGGCACCTATCTGGGCCATATTCCCCGCCATATGCTGGGGCTGTTTCAGGGCATCCCCGGCGCTCGCCAGTGGCGTCGCTACCTGAGCGAGAACGCGCATAAAGCCGGCGCCGATATTGCGGTGCTGGAGCATGCTCTGAAGCTGGTGGCCGATAAACGTTAATTTCTGACGAAAACCTGGTGAAATTGACCACGCCTCGCGCACTGACGCGGGGCGTTTTCTTTTAAAGTCAAATGTTTATGTTTGGCATGCTTTTTGTAATACCTGCAGAGTGAAGTATTCATTCGTTGGGGAGAGAACCATGCTGGAACTGCTATTTGTCATTGGATTTTTTGTCATGCTGTTGGTGACCGGCGTATCGCTGCTGGGGATTATCGCGGCTATCGTGGTCGCTACCGCGCTGATGTTCGTCGGCGGGTTGTTTGCCTTGATGATCAAATTACTGCCGTGGCTGCTGCTGGCCGTGGTGGTGGTGTGGATTATTCGGGCGCTGAAATCCCCGAACGGAAACGCTTTTCGCGACAATAACCGTTGGCGTTACTAAGGTATTGAGGGGTCTGTCACAACCTGAACAATTTTGCAGACAACCGCGTAGGCATTACTGAGCAAATCTGTCACTATTAGCGCGTTAACGAATTCATCGCGCTGTACCCTACATACAGCCGAACTAAAAAAAAGTAAGGGCTTCCCAGGTGGAAGCCCTAAACTTTTGTCCCTTTGTCCGCTTACGGCAGCAGCAGACTAGACCCCTGAGTTACCCGGCTTTCCAGAACTTCATGCGCCCGACGGGCCTCGGTCAGCGGATAGGTCTGACTCTCGGGCACGTCCACTTTGATTACCCCACTGGCGATCAGTGAAAACAGTTCACTGCAGGCTTCCGCCAGCTCTTCCCGGTTGGTGATATAGCCCTGCAGCGATGGGCGGGTGACGTACAGAGAACCTTTCTGATTCAGGATCCCCAGATTGACGCCGGTCACCGGGCCGGAGGAGTTGCCAAAGCTGACCATCAGGCCGCGTCGCTGCAGGCAGTCCAGAGAGGCTTCCCAGGTATCTTTCCCCACCGAGTCGTAGACCACGGCCACTTTCTTACCGTCGGTAAGCGCCTTGAGTCGCTCCACGATTTGCTCTTCGCGATAGTTAATTACCTGCCAGGCGCCAGCCTCTTTGGCACGCTGCGCTTTCTGCGCGCTGCCGACGGTGCCGATAAGTTTCGCGCCCAGCGCTTTCGCCCACTGACAGGCAATCAGCCCCACGCCGCCGGCGGCCGCGTGAAACAGGAATACTTCATTAGGCTTAATTTCATAGGTTTTGCGCAGCAGATACCACACCGTCAATCCTTTCAGGAACGATGCCGCGGCCTGTTCGAAAGAGATGGCGTCCGGCAGGACCGCGGCTTTGTCGGCCAGCACATTGTGTACCGTGCTGTAGGCGCCGAGCGCCGACTGCGCGTACACCACCCGATCGCCTACCTTAATGTGCGTTACCCCATGGCCAACTTTACTGACGACGCCGGCTGCCTCGGTGCCCAGACCGCTCGGCAGCGATGGTGGCGGATAGAGGCCGCTACGAACATAGGTGTCGATATAGTTGATACCGATGGCTTTGTTTTCGACCTGAATTTCATGTTCCGCAGGATCGCGGGGCGTGAACTCAACCGCCTGAAGCACCTCCGGCCCGCCGTGTTTTGAAAATTCGATGCGTGTTGCCATGTTCGCTCCTGTGTTGTTCTGAGATTATCCAGTAAGCTTAACAGCCTGCGGCGGCAGCGACGGATTTTCTTATCCGCCTCAGGCCTGCCACGCTTAATGGGTTCTTTAGCGGCAATGGCTTTCTCGCTATACTGTCACGCTCTTTTCCGTATCGGTGAAATGTTAGGCTATGGCAGGAAATAAACCCTTCAACAAACCACAGACAGAAACCCGCGAACGCGATCCGCAGCTCGCCGGGCTGAAAGTCCCGCCGCACTCGATTGAAGCGGAGCAGTCGGTGTTGGGCGGTTTAATGCTGGATAACGAGCGCTGGGACGACGTCGCCGAACGCGTGGTGTCGGAAGATTTCTATACTCGTCCGCATCGTCATATCTTTACCGAGATGGCGCGTCTGCAGGAGTCAGGTAGCCCGATTGACCTGATCACCCTTGCGGAGTCGCTGGAGCGTCAGGGGCAGCTGGACAGCGTCGGCGGCTTCGCCTACCTGGCCGAACTGTCCAAAAACACGCCCAGCGCGGCGAACATCAGCGCCTATGCTGACATCGTGCGCGAACGCGCGGTGGTGCGCGAGATGATTTCGGTGGCCAACGAGATCGCCGAAGCCGGCTTCGACCCGCAGGGGCGAACCAGCGAAGATCTGCTCGATCTCGCCGAATCCCGGGTTTTCAAAATCGCCGAAAGCCGGGCCAATAAAGACGAAGGGCCGAAAAACATCGCCGATGTGCTCGATGCCACCGTCGCCCGTATCGAACAGCTGTTCCAGCAGCCGCATGACGGTGTCACCGGGGTGAATACCGGCTACGACGACCTCAACAAAAAGACCGCTGGCCTGCAGCCGTCGGATCTGATTATCGTCGCCGCCCGTCCGTCGATGGGTAAAACGACCTTCGCGATGAACCTCGTGGAAAACGCGGCAATGCTGCAGGATAAGCCGGTACTCATCTTCAGTCTTGAGATGCCCTCGGAACAGATCATGATGCGTTCTCTGGCCTCGCTGTCGCGCGTCGATCAGACCCGCATTCGTACCGGTCAACTGGACGATGAAGACTGGGCGCGGATCTCCGGCACCATGGGCATCCTGCTGGAAAAACGCAATATCTATATCGATGACTCCTCCGGCTTGACGCCGACGGAAGTGCGCTCCCGCGCGCGGCGTATCGCCCGTGAGCACGGCGGCATCGGACTTATCATGATCGACTACCTGCAGCTGATGCGCGTGCCGTCGCTCTCCGACAACCGTACCCTTGAGATCGCCGAAATCTCCCGCTCGCTGAAGGCGCTGGCGAAAGAGCTGCAGGTGCCGGTGGTGGCGCTGTCGCAGCTGAACCGCTCGCTGGAACAGCGCGCCGATAAACGCCCGGTCAACTCCGACCTGCGTGAGTCCGGATCCATTGAACAGGATGCCGACTTGATCATGTTCATTTACCGTGATGAGGTTTATCACGAGAACAGCGATCTTAAAGGCATCGCGGAAATTATCATTGGTAAACAACGTAACGGCCCGATCGGCACCGTGCGACTGACCTTTAACGGCCAGTGGTCGCGTTTCGATAATTATGCCGGCCCTCAGTATGACGATGAGTAAACCTCTGTCTGTCTTTTTTTAAGGAATTCAAATGCAAGCGGCAACTGTAGTTATCAACCGCCGCGCTCTGCGACACAACCTGCAACGTCTGCGTGACCTGGCGCCTGCCAGCAAACTGGTTGCGGTGGTGAAAGCGAACGCCTACGGACACGGCCTCCTTGAGACCGCGCGAACGCTGACCGACGCCGACGCCTTTGGCGTCGCCCGCCTGGAAGAGGCGCTGCGCCTGCGAGCAGGAGGCATCGCCCAGCCGATCCTCCTGCTGGAAGGCTTTTTTGCTGCGGAAGACCTGGCGGTGATCGCCGCCCAGCGCCTGCATACGGCGGTGCATAGCCCCGAACAGCTGGCGGCGCTGGAGCAAGCCGATCTCCCCGAGCCGGTAACCGTGTGGATGAAGCTGGATACCGGCATGCATCGCTTAGGGGTGCGCCCGGAGGAAGCCGAGGCGTTTTATCAGCGTCTGAGCCAGTGTAAAAACGTCCGCCAGCCGGTGAACGTGGTGAGCCATTTCGCCCGCGCCGATGAGCCGACCTGCGGCGCCACCGAACGCCAGCTGGATATCTTCACCACCTTTACCGAAGGCAAACCGGGGCTGCGCTCTATCGCCGCCTCGGGCGGCATTCTGCTGTGGCCGCAATCGCATTACGACTGGGTACGCCCCGGGATTATCCTGTATGGCGTGTCGCCGCTGGACGATCGCTCCACCGGGAAAGATTTTGGCTGCCAGCCGGTGATGACCCTGACGTCCAGCCTGATTGCGGTGCGCGAGCATAAAGCAGGGGAGCCCGTCGGCTACGGCGGCACCTGGATCAGCGAACGCGATACCCGTCTCGGCGTGGTGGCGATGGGCTATGGCGACGGTTATCCGCGCGCCGCGCCGTCGGGCACGCCGGTGCTGGTCAATGGCCGGGAAGTGCCGATTGTCGGCCGGGTAGCGATGGATATGATCTGCGTTGACCTCGGACCGCAGGCCCAGGATAAAGCCGGCGACGCGGTAGTGCTGTGGGGAGAGGGACTCCCGGTAGAGCGCATCGCCGAGATAACGAAAGTGAGTGCTTACGAACTTATTACGCGACTGACCTCCCGCGTCGCCATGAAATACCTCGACTAAGCACCAGCCGTACCGGATAACCCTGATGTTATCCGGTACGCCATCGGCACAGCCGCGAGCGAATAAGCGGTTTATGCCACCTCGCGGTCATTTTCCCCTCAACATCCTCTCGACCTGCCGTCATATCCGGTTTATTGTGTAAGAACCTGCCCTATGTAAACCTGGAGATACATCGCGTGTTTCAAAAAGTTGACGCCTACGCCGGCGACCCTATTCTTTCTCTGATGGAACGCTTCAAAGAAGATCCGCGAAGCGACAAAGTCAACCTGAGTATCGGGCTGTACTACAACGATGACGGCATTATCCCGCAGCTGCAGGCGGTGGCGGAAGCGGAAGCACGCCTGAACGCCGGGCCGCATGGCGCCTCGCTGTATCTGCCGATGGAAGGGTTGAGCGGCTACCGTCAGGCGATTGCGCCGCTGCTGTTCGGCGCAGAGCATACCGCGCTTAAGCAAAACCGCATTGCCTCCATTCAGACGGTCGGCGGTTCGGGCGCGCTGAAGGTCGGGGCCGACTTCCTCAAACGCTACTTTCCGGAGTCTCATGTCTGGGTCAGCGATCCGACCTGGGAAAACCACATCGCCATTTTTGAAGGGGCTGGCTTCGAAGTAAGTACTTACCCCTGGTTTGACAAAGCCACCAACGGCGTGCGCTTTGAGGACCTGCTGGCGACGCTGCAAACGCTGCCGGCGCGCGATATTGTGCTGCTGCACCCTTGCTGCCACAACCCGACCGGCGCCGACCTGACGCCAGCCCAGTGGGACCGCGTGGTTGAGGTATTACAAGCGCGTCAGCTGATCCCCTTCCTCGACATCGCCTACCAGGGCTTTGGCGGGGGGCTGGAAGAGGATGCTTACGCCATTCGCGCCATCGCCAGCGCCGGGATGCCGATGCTGGTCAGCAACTCGTTCTCCAAGATTTTCTCCCTGTACGGGGAGCGTGTCGGCGGTCTGTCAGTGGTCTGTGAAGACAGCGAAACTGCAGGCCGCGTGCTGGGTCAGCTGAAGGCCACCGTGCGCCGCAACTACTCCAGCCCGCCAAGCTTTGGCGCGCAGGTGGTGGCGACGGTGCTGAACGATGCAGCTCTGAAAGCCACCTGGCAGGCGGAAGTGGACGCCATGCGCGCGCACATCCTGACCATGCGCCAGGCGCTGGTCGACGCGCTGCAGCAGGTTGCTCCGGGCAGCAAGGTGGATTACCTGCTTAAGCAGCGCGGGATGTTCAGCTACACCGGCTTCAGCGCAGCGCAGGTCGATCGTCTGCGCGACGAGTTTGGCGTCTACCTGATTGCCAGCGGTCGTATGTGCGTGGCAGGGTTAAACTCACGTAATGTTCAGCAGGTGGCGAAAGCCTTTGCTGCGGTGATGTAAGCCGCTCTCCAGTGGGTTGCCGCTGCCGGTCAACGGGCAGCGGCAACCTCCTCTCTGATTGTGATCATCCTCTTTTTCTATGACATCTACGCGAAAAAGGCTTTTCATCCACGCGATCGGCGGGTAAGGTCGGGGCGTTGCTAAGCATGCACATTATTAAAAATAATAATGATTGATAGATTTAGGGATAAATATGCGCAAACTTACTCTCGCCTTTGCGGCGGCTTCTCTTTTGTTCACGCTGAACAGCGCCGTTGTGGCGCGCGCCTCCACGCCACAGCCGCTGTGGGTGGGCACCAATGTGGCCCAGCTGGCCGAGCAGGCGCCGATCCACTGGGTTTCGGTGGCGCAAATCGAGAACAGCCTGCTGGGGCGGCCGCCGATGGCCGTCGGTTTTGATATCGATGACACCGTCCTCTTCTCCAGTCCGGGCTTCTGGCGCGGGCAAAAAACTTTCTCCCCCGGCAGTGAGGATTACCTGAAAAACCCGCAGTTCTGGGAAAAAATGAACAACGGCTGGGATGAATTCAGCATGCCGAAAGAGGTGGCGCGCCAGCTGATTGCGATGCATGTGAAGCGTGGGGACAGCATTTGGTTCGTCACCGGCCGCAGCCAGACCAAAACAGAAACCGTTTCTAAAACCCTGCAGGATGATTTTCTCATTCCGGCCGCCAATATGAATCCGGTGATTTTCGCCGGTGATAAGCCTGGCCAGAACACCAAGACCCAGTGGCTGCAGGCGAAGCAGATAAAGGTTTTCTACGGCGATTCGGATAACGACATCACCGCTGCCCGTGAGGCCGGCGCCCGTGGGATCCGCGTGCTGCGGGCCGCCAACTCCTCCTATAAGCCGCTGCCGATGGCCGGGGTGCTGGGCGAAGAAGTGATCGTCAATTCCGAATACTGACGATCGCCTGAACGCGATAAACGGCAGCGGTAGCGCTGCCGTTTTTTTATGCAAAATCAGGGGTGGAAGGTTTTACCTTTTCACGTATTGCTGCACACTTAGAAGGATTCATTCGCAAAAGGAGTCGATGATGTGGTATCAGCAAACCCTGACGCTTGGGCCAAAATCCCGCGGTTTTCATCTGGTCACCGATGAGGTCCTCGGTCAGATTCGCGGGCTGTCCGGGGTGAAGGTTGGCCTGCTGCACCTCCTGCTCCAGCATACTTCCGCTTCCCTGACGCTCAACGAAAACTGCGATCCCACCGTCCGCTATGACATGGAGCAGTATTTTCTCAACGCCGTGCCGGACAATGCGCCGTACGAACATGATTATGAAGGTCCTGACGATATGCCTTCGCACATCAAATCATCGATGCTTGGCGTGTCGCTGATGCTGCCGGTCGAGGACGGGCGCGTCAGGCTGGGAACCTGGCAGGGCATCTGGCTGGGGGAGCATCGGATACACGGCGGTTCGCGGCACATCGTTGCGACGCTCATGGGGGAATAAAAGATGACAATTTCGGAGTTATTGCAGTACTGCATGGCGAAACCGGGAGCGGAGCAGAGCGTCCATAGCGACTGGAAAGCCACGCAGATCAAAGTCTCGGACGTGCTGTTTGCCATGGTGAAGGAAGTGGAGGACCAGCGGCCGGCGGTCGCGCTGAAAGCGAGCCCGGAACTGGCGGAGCTGCTGCGAGAGCAGCATCGCGATGTCCGGCCCAGCAAGCATCTCAATAAAGCGCACTGGAGCACCGTCTTTCTGGATGGCTCGCTGCCGGATTCGCAAATCTACTACCTGGTCGATGCATCTTACCAGCAGGCGGTGAAAATGCTGCCGGAGTCGGTCCGGCAGCAGCTATCCCGCTAATTATTTCAGCATCGGCTTCAGGAAGCGCGCGGTGTGCGAGGCTTCGCACTCGGCGACGGTCTCAGGTGTACCGGAGACCAGTATTTCGCCGCCGCCGCTACCGCCTTCCGGACCCAGATCGACAATCCAGTCGGCAGTTTTAATCACATCGAGGTTATGCTCAATCACCACGATGGTATTGCCCTGATCGCGCAGCTGATGCAGCACTTCCAGCAACTGCTGAATATCGGCGAAGTGCAGACCCGTGGTCGGCTCATCGAGGATATACAGCGTCTGGCCGGTACCGCGTTTGGAGAGTTCGCGCGCCAGCTTCACGCGCTGCGCCTCGCCGCCGGACAGCGTCGTCGCCGACTGGCCGAGACGGATATAGGTCAGGCCGACGTCCATCAGGGTTTGCAGCTTACGCGCCAGCGCCGGTACGGCATCAAAGAATTCACGCGCCTCTTCAATGGTCATATCCAGCACTTCGTGGATGGTCTTACCCTTGTACTTAATCTCCAGCGTTTCGCGGTTATAGCGTTTGCCTTTGCACTGGTCGCACGGCACATAGATATCCGGCAGGAAGTGCATCTCAACCTTAATGACGCCATCACCCTGGCAGGCTTCACAGCGCCCGCCGCGAACGTTAAAACTAAAGCGCCCTGGCGTATAGCCGCGTGAACGTGATTCCGGCACCCCGGCGAACAGTTCGCGCACCGGCGTAAACACCCCGGTATAGGTCGCCGGGTTGGAGCGCGGCGTACGGCCGATCGGGCTCTGGTCGATATCGATCACTTTATCGAAGTGCTCCAGCCCCTGGATATCGCGATACGGCGCCGGTTCGGCGATGGTCGCGCCGTTAAGCTGGCGCTGAGCAATCGGGAACAGGGTGTCGTTAATCAGCGTCGATTTACCCGAGCCGGAAACGCCGGTAATGCAGGTAAACAGACCGACCGGCAGGGTCAGCGTCACATCCTTCAGGTTGTTGCCGCGCGCGCCGGTCAGTTTCAGCACTTTTTCCGGATTGGCGGGTACGCGCTGTTTCGGCACTTCGATTTTGCGCTTACCGCTCATGAACTGCCCGGTGAGGGATTCTGGTACCGCCATAATGGCGTCCAGTGGCCCTTCGGCCACCACCTGGCCGCCGTGGACCCCAGCGCCAGGGCCGATATCGATCACATGGTCGGCGGCGCGAATCGCGTCTTCGTCATGCTCAACGACGATCACCGTGTTGCCTAAATTACGCAGATGGATCAGGGTACCCAGCAGGCGTTCGTTATCGCGCTGGTGCAGGCCGATAGAAGGCTCATCCAGCACGTACATCACACCAACCAGCCCGGCGCCAATCTGGCTCGCCAGACGGATACGCTGGGCTTCGCCGCCGGAGAGCGTTTCCGCCGAACGGGAAAGCGTCAGATAGTTCAGACCGACGTTGACAAGGAACTTCAGGCGATCGCCGATCTCTTTCAGCACTTTCTCAGCGATTTGCGCCCGCTGGCCGGAGAGCTTCAGGTTGTTGAAGAAGTCCATCGCGTGGCCGATGCTCATATCGGAAATGGTCGGCAGCGGGGTGTTCTCTACAAACACGTGGCGCGCTTCACGACGCAGCCGCGTGCCGTCACAGCTGGCGCATGGGCGGTTGCTGATGAATTTCGCCAGCTCTTCGCGCACGGCGCTGGATTCCGTCTCTTTGTAACGGCGCTCCATATTGTGCAGCACGCCTTCGAACGGGTGACGACGTACCGAGGTGTCGCCGCGATCGTTCATGTATTTGAATTCAATATTCTCTTTACCGGAACCGTACAGAACCACTTTCTGCACGCTGGCGCTGAGGGTGCCCCACGGCGCTTCGACGTCGAATTTATAGTGCTCCGCCAGCGACTTCAGCATCTGGAAGTAGTAGAAGTTGCGGCGATCCCAGCCGCGGATGGCGCCGCCCGCCAGCGACAGCTCCGGATTCTGCACCACGCGGTCGGGATCGAAATATTGCTGAACGCCGAGGCCGTCGCAGGTCGGGCAGGCGCCCGCCGGGTTGTTGAAGGAGAACAGGCGCGGCTCCAGCTCGCGCATGCTATAGCCGCAGATCGGGCAGGCGAAGTTAGCGGAAAACAGCAGTTCTTCCGCTTTTTCATCATCCATATTGGCCACAATGGCGGTACCGCCGGAGAGCTCCAGCGCGGTTTCGAACGACTCGGCCAGGCGCTGCGCCAGATCGTCGCGCACCTTAAAGCGGTCGATGACCACCTCGATGGTGTGCTTCTTCTGCAGCTCCAGCTTCGGCGGATCCGAAAGATCGCAGACTTCGCCGTCGATCCGCGCGCGGATGTAGCCCTGGCTGGCGAGGTTTTCCAGGGTTTTGGTGTGCTCGCCTTTACGCTCTTTAATAATGGGCGCCAGCAGCATCAGGCGCAGGCCTTCCGGCTGCGCGAGGACGTTATCGACCATCTGGCTGACGGTTTGTGCCGCCAGCGGCACGTCGTGATCCGGACAGCGCGGTTCACCGACGCGGGCGTACAGCAGACGCAGGTAGTCGTGAATTTCGGTAATGGTACCCACCGTCGAACGGGGGTTGTGAGAGGTTGATTTCTGTTCGATGGAAATCGCCGGCGACAGCCCTTCGATATGGTCGACGTCCGGCTTCTCCATCAGCGACAGGAACTGTCGCGCATAGGCGGAGAGCGATTCGACGTAGCGACGCTGGCCTTCGGCATACAGGGTGTCGAAAGCGAGTGAAGATTTGCCAGACCCGGAAAGCCCGGTGACGACAATGAGTTTGTCGCGCGGGATAACGAGGTTGATGTTTTTGAGATTATGGGTGCGGGCGCCCCGAACTTCGATCTTATCCATTCACCTTTCCCGGTAGGTAGATACACGGATTGCCTGGTTTGCTTGAAGGACAAACGGCAGAAACGGCTAATTATGACACAATTTAACCTGAATGAATATACAGTATCGGAATGCAAATTCAGGGGGAGTGTGCAACAATGTCTTGTACGAGTGCTATCTCTGGAATCAGCCTCGCAGCTATCAAAATGCTACGTGGAAATGGTACACTCGCGCGTTTACACTATTAAGAAACGTATTCAGGAGACACGAACATGGCCAGCAGAGGCGTAAACAAGGTGATTCTCGTCGGTAATCTGGGGCAGGACCCGGAAGTACGCTACATGCCAAGTGGCGGCGCTGTCGCCAACTTCACGCTGGCAACTTCCGAATCCTGGCGTGACAAGCAGACCGGCGAAATGAAAGAGCAGACCGAGTGGCACCGCGTTGTGCTGTTCGGCAAACTGGCGGAAGTCGCTGGCGAGTATCTGCGCAAAGGCTCTCAGGTATATATCGAAGGCCAGCTGCGTACCCGCAAGTGGACCGATCAATCCGGTCAGGAGAAATACACCACCGAAGTCGTGGTTAACGTTGGCGGCACCATGCAGATGCTGGGCGGCCGTCAGGGTGGCGGCGCGCCGGCAGGCGGCGGCCAGCAGCAGGGCGGTTGGGGTCAGCCTCAGCAGCCGCAGGGCGGCAACCAGTTCAGCGGCGGCGCACAGTCCCGTCCGCAGCAGCAGGCCCCGGCAGCGCCTTCTTCTAACGAACCGCCGATGGACTTCGACGACGACATCCCGTTTTAAGGCTTGCCTTAAACGCGTTGCCTGCGCCGTAAAATACAAAAAGCCCCGGTTTCGCCGGGGCTTTTTCTTTATCCTTTCAGCATCATCCTTTCAGCATTTTTTCTGCGCCACCGTGTCAGAACCGGTTTTTAACCTGCGGCGACGAGCGTTTCAGGCAGAGGGCGCCTGAGCGGTCTCCGGCGTCGCCACGCTGGGCTGCGGTTTCACTGGCTCTGCTGCTGGCTCCTGTCGCGGCGCGGCCGTCGCTTTCTGTTTGCGGGCCATATCATCGACAATCAGCCGATAGGCGATGTAATACTTATAGATATTACTGACGTAGGTGACTGTCTCGGCGCCAATTTTTTCTGCCGCCAGATTTTCGACATTACCGAACCAGACGTTCGGGTCAAATCCTCGCTGTTTAGTCATGGTGCGCAGGCGGGCGATACGCGCCGGACCCGCGTTATAGGAGGCAAAGGCAAACAGCGCCTTATCGAGCCGGGTCATGGGCTCATCAGCATAGTAGCGATCTATCATCCAGCGCATGTATTTCACGCCAGCATGGATGTTGGGATCCAGCTGTTTAATATCGCCCACTTTCAGCTCTTTTCCGGTGCTGGGCATCACCTGCATTACCCCGACGGCGCCGACGTGGCTTCGCACCGACTGGTTCAGTCGCGATTCCTGGTACCCCTGGGCCGCCATCAGCAGCCAGTCGACATCGTAGCGATCGCCATATTTGCGGAAGACTTCCACCATGGCGAGGAACTTGCGCCGTTCCTTACTCGCGGCGACATTTTTGACATATTTGGCATTTTTCAGGTAACGCAGCAGGAGGGTATTACCCAGCGTGGTGCCCTGACGATTCTTTTTGACGAAGTTGTTTAGCACCGCCAGCAGCTGCGGGCTGTCTTTGCGTACCGCCCAGGCAATGTTGCCGCCGTCGCGCAGCACCACGTTGTCATGGACCTGAATTTTCGGAAACACCTGTTTCCAGAAAACGGCTTTGTGTTGATCGACGACGATCAGCGGAATCAGCCCGGCGTTGAGCATTTCCAGCAGATCTTCATCCTCCAGCGCTTCCGGCGCTGCCTCCAGGATAACCGGCGGCCGCGACTCACTGGCAAATCGGGCATTCAGCGCCTGCAGACTCTCGTAATAGCTGGAGGAGCGGCGAACAAAGACGGTTTGGCCGGAGAGCTGCTCCAGGCTGTCGATCTTCGGCGATGCCGGCCCGGAGATCAGTAATTCTTTCACGTTGCTGTAGAGCGGCTGGGCGAAATCGACCTGGGCTTCCCGCGAGGGCGTGATGGTCAGATTGGCAGCCGCAATATCGCCTTTACCTTCATTAAGCGCGATAAAGAGATTATCCCGGCTGACCGGCACAAAAACGATATGCAGCTTCAGGTGGCGCTGTTTGAGCTTTTTATCCTTCGCCAACTGCTTATTCAGATCGTTTTCCAGCGCCATAAAGATATCGTGGGTTGCTCCGCGCTGAGTGCCTTTATCAATAAAAAAAAAGGTCTTGCTGTAGGTGGTTAATACCCGAATGGTGCGCCGCTCGGTCATGCCGGGCAGATCGCCTTTCCATGGCTGCAGCATATCGTCGATGTGGATCGACAGCGTATTGTCTTCGGTTGCGACTGGCGGCGCTTTTTCCGCCTCCGCCGCAAGCAGGATAGGGGCGAATAACAGCGCCGCGAGGCAGGTGAGCCAGGCGATAAACAGGCGTGATAGCAAGTTGGCGTTCATGGAGGAACACTCCGCAGGGGGATGTGGTTATTTTAGCAGAACGGCTGCCGTTAGCCGGGCACGACAAGGGCGTAAAAAACATAACGATGCCGACAAATAGTCTTCTCCCATTTTATCGCTTGCTATTAATGTGCTTTTATCTTTACTTTAACTATGGAGATAATATGGCGGAAATGTGTGTTTTTAATGATAAATAGAAAATGATGATGATATTTTTATTTTATTCTTCTCCATTTGTTTTGTTGTAACTGTTTGATTATTTGTGTTTATTTTATTTTTCCGCGATATTGATTATTATCATCTTGATAATGAATCTCATTTTTATTACCGTAGCACTGCACATTACTCTTATTATTCGCTGTCTGGATTACGCTATCAAAGAATAGCGCGCAGCGCTTTTTCTCTAATGATGAAACAGGGCACTTAATTTTATTATGCCTCATGCTGTTTTCTTATTCCCATGACTATCGGGAAGGGGCTGACCTACGCCAAAATCTGGCGAGGCGCAGAGGCGAGTATTTTATCCCATTGTTTTTTCAATTGGGGAAGGCGTTATGCCCGACAGCAACAGAAAACAGGGCATATTCTATGAAATACACGTCTCACTTCCCGCTGGGGATCGTCATTCCTTTGCTCGCCTGTAGCGTGCCGCTGCAGGCGGCAGAGAATATGACAGAACAATCGACGCGCGATAAGAGCACCCCAACGGCCGAAAACCAGGAGGAAACGATGGTGGTGACCGCTGCCAGGCAGAACCTGCAGGCACCGGGCGTGTCGACCATTACCGCAGAGGAGATTCGCAAACATCCCCCCGCCCGCGATGTATCGGAGTTAATTCGTACGCAACCTGGGGTAAACCTGACCGGCAACTCCACCAGTGGTCAGCGCGGCAACAACCGGCAAATTGATATCCGTGGCATGGGGCCCGAGAATACGCTGGTGCTGGTCGATGGTAAACCGGTGACCAGCCGTAACTCGGTGCGGTATGGATGGCGCGGCGATCGTGACTCCCGCGGCGATACCAGTTGGGTGCCAGCGGAGATGATCGATCATATCGATGTGATCCGCGGCCCGGCGGCGGCGCGCTATGGTAATGGCGCGATGGGCGGGGTCGTCAACATCGTGACCAAACCGACCACGCCAGAATGGCACGGGTCGTGGAATACCTATATGAATGCTCCGCAGCACCGTAAAGAAGGGGCGACGAAACGTACCAACTTTAGCCTCAATGGTCCACTGTCGGACAGTGTCAGCTTCAATCTCTGGGGTAATCTGAGTAAAACCCAGGCTGATGCTCAGGACATTAACGCCGGGCATGAAGCGGAGCGTACCGGTTCCTACGCCGGTTCTTATCCCGCCGGACGTGAAGGGGTGGTGAACAAAGATATTCACAGTAAGCTACGCTGGGAGTTCGCCCCGATGCAGGCCCTGGAGTTTGAGGCCGGCTACAGCCGCCAGGGCAACCTCTATGCCGGCGACACGCAAAACACCAATACCAGTACGTTGGTGAAGAGTATGTACGGGAAAGAGACCAACCGTCTCTACCGGCAAACTTACGGCGTCACATGGACCGGCGGCTGGGATAATGGCGTGACCAGCAACAGCTATGCCCAGTACGAACACACCCGTAACTCGCGAATGAATGAAGGGCTGGCGGGCGGTACGGAAGGGATCTTCTCCAGTAGCGAGTTTTCAGATATCGATCTGGCCGATGTCCTGCTACATAGCGAAGTGAATATTCCGTTTACGCTGGGGGTCGATCAGAATCTGACGCTGGGCACCGAATGGAATCAGCAGCGGATGAAAGATGGCGTATCGACAACCCAGGCGCTCTCTTACGGGACTATCGACGGTGTGTCGGCTACCGGTCGTAGCCCGTACTCCAGCGCCGAGATCTTCTCGCTGTTTACCGAAGATAATATGGCGCTAACGGACAGTACCATGCTGACACCCGCCCTGCGCTTCGATCACCACAGCATCGTCGGCAATAACTGGAGCCCCTCACTGAACCTCTCCCAGGAGTTGACGGATGACTGGACGCTGAAGCTGGGCATTGCCCGCGCTTACAAGGCACCTAACCTCTACCAGTTGAACCCGAACTATATTCTCTACAGCAACGGTCAAGGCTGTTATGCCAGTAGTTCCGCCTGCTATCTGATGGGGAATAGCGACCTGAAAGCGGAGACCAGCGTTAATAAAGAGATTGGTCTTGAGTACAAGCATGATGGCTATCAGGCGGGAATCACCTGGTTCCGTAACGACTATCACAACAAGATTGAGTCAGGGTACGCGGCGGTGGGCACCGCCAGCAACGGCACCACCAATATCTATCAGTGGGAAAACGTACCAAAGGCGTTAGTGGAAGGCCTGGAAGGAACGCTGAATCTTCCGGTGGGGGAGACGGTTAGCTGGAGCAATAACCTGACATGGATGCTGCAGAGCAAGAATAAGACGACCGGCGACCGGCTGTCAGTGATCCCGCAGTTTACCCTGAACTCGACTTTGAGCTGGCAGGTTCGTGAAGATCTCTCCCTGCAGAGCACCTTTACCTGGTATGGTCGACAGAAACCAAAACGCTTTAATTATAAGGGCGAGGCGGTCAGCGGCAGCGAACTAAACGAAGTCAGCCCATACAGCATTGTCGGCCTCAGTGCGACCTGGGATGTGAACAAAAATCTGAGCTTCACCAGCGGGATAGATAACCTGTTTGATATTCGCCACTACCGGGCAGGGAATGCGCAAACGACCGGCAACGCGACGACGGGGGCTTATCTGTATGGCGCGGGTGCGGAGACCTATAACGAGTCGGGGCGGACCTTCTTTATGAGCGTTAATACTCATTTCTGATGATGCTGATGAGGAGTAAACCGGGTGCAGCGCGACCCGGTTTTTTTATTTCAGATGAGAGCGGAGGAGGCGGTTATAAATCGTGACAAAATCTTCACGCCCTCTACATTATTAGCTCAACATATCCTTTTATACTGATTTCCGTCGCGCAAGGTCGTTGATCCCGACCGGGTTCGATAATAGCATCCTGCTATTTCCCTTCTGTAATATCCCCTGTCCCCCTTCCATTCCCAACCGCAGCGATGCGGAGGAGGGGGACCTCCTTATTTTTGCCGCGTGATCTGATAGCGATACTGAGTGGGGGTGAGCGCATAATATTTTTTGAAGGTACGATTAAACGCACTGAGATCGTCATAACCGACCATCATACAAATATCGACGATTCGGTAACCAGGCGTCGTCAGCAATAAACGGCAACACAGCGACATGCGCTGCTGGCGGATATATTCCATGGGCGAACGATCAAAATAATGGCGGAAGAGTCGAAATAAATGCCAGGGGGAATAACCAGAGATATCGCTCAGATCGTCGACGGTCAGTTTCTTATCCAGATTATTATCGATCCACAGGAGCAGGTCGTTTAATACCGATTGCTGGAGCGTTTTGCTACGCATGATTGCGGCTAATCCCATAACGAATGGCTCCTCAGCGAGGAGCCTTGGGGTTTATTGAACAGTGAGTTCGCCGTGGCGAACCTGATAATTTTTTTGATTATCAGGGCCAATATAGTCGCTGGCGGGTTTTGCCAGCTGCAGATGACCAAACGCGGTTGATTGCTCTGCATGATAATTTTCGCCGTCATTCACGTCGCCGTGCCCGTTATAACGGGCAATGGCCGGAAAGGGGTACGCCGGGCGAGTCGCGATAACGGCTGGGGCGGCGTCAGCGTAAGGCTGACTGACTTTCTGCACGCCGTGAAACTGCGTTTGGGCATCTGGTTTTTCTGTCATCGGCGGCAGGCTGGTGGCGGCTGGCGCCCGTTTTCCGGCCATGATCTCTTGCGGCGCGATACCTTCCTCGGTCCAGCGCATCAGCGGGGTAAGGAGATCAATTTGATCGTAACCTTCGCCATTACCGCAATGGGCTACCCCAGGCAGCAGGAATAACCGCAGGAAGGTATCCGTTGCAGCATGGCCCATCTCTGCTTCTACGCCGCGGTAATAGGCGATAGAAAAGGCTGGGCTGACGGAGTCATCGGCCAGACCGTGCCACAGGATAAGCTTGCCGCCGCGCTGTTGATAGGCATGAAGATTGGTATTTGCCGCGTTATAGAGCGGTGCCAGTTGAGCGACGGCGTCAAAATTCTGCTGGTTCAGTGGGAAATCCCGCATCGATTGGATCTTCTGTTTTCCTCCCGGCAGGAGCACGGATTGCAGAGCCGGCAGTACCATCATTTCCGACATCGAGTGGCCGGTCGGGGTCTCGGGCACCGGCCAGCGTAGCTCGGAGCCCAGCGGCAGACCGCCAGCGACAAACTGGGCGCCGTGGCGGTCGTAAGCGCCGCGGTAGAGTTTTTTCACCACCTCGATCTCTTCCTGCGTCAGGCAGGTAGAACGGTCCTGAGCATCGGCAGGACAGCGGGGGAGCCATGACTCAGAGAACTGACAGGCATACGGATTTTGCAGGATACCATCCTGCACGCCGGAAAGCGTCGGGCAGTGAGCCAGCACGGCTTGGTGAATCAGAGGAAGGCGATCTTTCAGCAGGATAGCGGTACCGTCCGGACGCTGATTGGCGGCCACATTCCAGCCGTGGAAGAAGGAATTCTGAAACTGGAAAAAGGCCGCAGGCGCGCCAGCGCTGATACCGTCAAAATCTTGCGGAAAGCGCTGTGCTTCCATCAATGCTTCGCGACCGCCGTCTGAGCAGCCCATAAAGTACGCGTACTTTGGTTGCTGGCGGTAAAGCGTCTGAATCACCGCTTTGGTCAGCACGGCGGTCAGGTGGTTGGCGCGCCAGGCAAAATCGATGCGCTTTTGCGGATCCTCGGCCCATGAAGCATCCATCATACTGCCATGGTGCCCCATATCGGTTGCTGCCACCACAAACTCGCCGTTCATTGCCGGCAGGCAGCCGCTGGCATTCGACAGACTCAGGTTAATACTCCCGCACAGTCCGCCGCAGCCGACCTGCAAGAAACGTTGACTCCAGCGTTGGGTCGGCAGGGCAATCTGCACGCCAATCTGGGGGGCGATAGTGGCGCTCACCTTGCACCAGCTTCCCTGCGCGGAGGTCTGCATTTCAGTGTGGTTGATAGTGACCTTTGCGCCAACGGCGGCGCTGAAGTCGGTCGCGCTCAGCGCATCGCATGTTAGCGCGGGGAGAACCATCGGCAGACTGGCGGCAGCCTGCGTGGGTGAAGCGAACGATAACCCAAAGAGGGTGCAGAGGATGACGGGTAAGATCGTCTTGAGTAAGCGTGTCATACGCAGTTCCCTGTTGCTAATGATGGGAGGCGGCAGGATGGCGAAGCCTATGCCTCACCTTCCCTGGCGAGGCGCCACTGCTTGGCTATTGTAGATAACGATAGACTTTCCTTGATGCCTTGATAAGGCGACCCTACTGTATTCTGCTATTTTGAGGAAAATATGGAGATGTTCGTTAACGGCCTTTGGCAGTGTATACGGGGTAGAATGTTGTGATATCAGTTGCATAATTTATTCAATTTCTCTTCATTATATCCGCTGGGTTTCAGGATATTTTTCTCCCTGTTCCTGGTGATCCCAGAGAGCATCATTCCTAACGAGAATTTTCCCCCTTTCCATTAACAAGAAAGGGGGCTTTTTTAATAAAAAACGTTCAGGTAAATCTAAATATAGCTCTGGTGTTGGCCATTAGAACCACGGCGTTCAGCAAAAGTTCCATCATTAAATATATTTTTAAAGATGATTTAACATCCTTTTTTTCTCCATTTTATCGCCATAATTGCATGTAATTCTGCGCCTCGCTCAGGTTATTTTCTGTCGCACATTTTAGAGATGCATCCTGAACAAATAAGCTCAACACCAGCAGAATACTGCTATTGCTCATTATCTCGTAGACGACACATTCATGTTAAAAAAGACTCATATCATCAGCGGATTATTGATCGCCCCTTTAACGTTATATGCCGCAACATCATATCAAGTTGATGATATCCGTTTTGAAGGGCTACAGCGCGTGACCGTCGGGGCAGCGCTATTAAGTATGCCATTGCACGCGGGAGATGCGGTGACGCCAGAAGATGTCAGCGAGGCTGTGCGCGCGCTGTATGCGAGCGGCAATTTCGAGAATGTGCAGATCCTGCGCGATGGGAAAACGCTGGTGGTGCAGGTTAAGGAACGGCCCACTATTGCCAGCGTCAGTTTTTCCGGGAATAAGTCAGTGAAGGATGATGCGCTAAAGGAAAATCTCACCGCGTCCGGTATTTCTGCAGGTAGCGCACTGGACAGAAATTCGCTTAGCGAAATAGAAAAAGGGTTACAGGATTTCTATTACAGTGCGGGGAAATACAGTGCGCAGGTTCACGCGGTGGTGACCCCGTTACCGCGTAATCGCGTTGACTTAACGTTCGTCTTTCAGGAAGGCATCTCGGCGAAAATCGCACAAATAAACATTATCGGTAATCAGGCGTTTCGGGAAGAGACGCTCCTGGACCAGCTTCAGCTACGCGATAATGTGCCGTGGTGGAACGTGGTAGCCGATAAAAAATACCAGAAGCAGAAGCTGGAAGCCGATCTGGAAACGCTGCGCAGTTTTTATCTCGATCGCGGCTATGCGCGCTTTGCTATCGAGTCCACGCAGGTCAGTATGACGCCAGATAAAAAATCCCTGTATATCACTATCGCCCTCAATGAAGGCGAACGTTATCGGGTCGACCGAACTCAGGTGACAGGCGACCTGGCGCAGCATGGCCCAGAGATCGAGGCCCTTGCCCAGCCGCTGGCGGGGGCATGGTACAGCGGGGCGCAAGTCACCACAGTTGAAAATGAGATCAAAAAGCGTTTCGGTAAGTATGGTTATGCCTGGCCGCAGGTGACGACCACGCCGGAAATCGATGATGCGCATCACCGCGTGGCGCTGCATATTCAGGTCAACGCGGGCCGCCGCTACTCGGTACGCCAGATCCGATTTTCCGGTAACGACACCTCCCGGGACGCGGTGCTGCGTCGTGAAATGCGCCAAATGGAAGGGGCGTGGCTCAACAACGAAAAAGTCGAACAAGGGAAAGTACGTCTTGACCGAACGGGTTTTTTTGAGAACGTTGAACAGCAGATCGTTCCGGTCAGTGGGACGGCAGATCAGGTCGATGTGGTCTACAAGGTGAAGGAGCGCAACACCGGCTCATTTAACGTGGGCCTGGGATTTGGTACGGACAGCGGCGTGAGCTATCAGCTTGGCGTGACTCAGGATAACTGGCTGGGAACGGGTAATAGCGTTAGCTTCAACGGGACGCGCAACAGCTACCAGTCTTATCTTGAACTGGGGGCGACGAACCCGTGGTTTACCGTCGATGGCATCAGCCTGGGCGGAAAGATTTTTTATAACAGCTATGATGCTTCCGATGCGGATGCCGGGAGCTATAACCAGCAGAGCTATGGCTTAGGCAGTACGCTGGGGTTTCCCATTAGCGAAAATAACTCCCTGAACCTGGGACTGGATTATGTTCATAATCGCCTGACCAATATGGATCCGGAGCTGACGACCTGGCGCTACCTCAGCTCCCGGGGAATCGAGCCCAGCGTGGTGACGAAAGATGGCGACAGCGGCGCGAAATATAGCGCCAACGACTATTTTGTGAGTCTTGGATGGGGATATAACGATCTCGATCGCGGCTTCTTCCCGCGTGCGGGAAACAAGAGCAGTCTTAGCGGTAAAGTGACCCTCCCCGGTTCGGATAATAGCTACTACAAGCTCTCATTTGACACCGCCCAGTATCTGCCGCTGAGCGAGAATAAGCGCTGGGTCTGGATGGAACGTTTGCGTGCAGGCTATGCCGGTGGGTTAGACGGCAAAAGTGTACCGTTCTACGATAACTTTTACGCCGGCGGCTCGTCGTCAGTGCGCGGCTTCTCTTCTAACACCATTGGGCCTAAAGCGGCCTATTACCGCTGCAATGGTAGCGAAAGCAGCTATAGCGCCTGCCCGCTGGACGCCTCATCTGATGCGGTCGGCGGGAATGCCATGGCGGTGCTGAACAGCGAATTTATCATTCCAACCCCCTTTGTGAATGATAAGTACGCCGATAGCCTGCGAACCTCGCTGTTTGTTGATGCCGGGACGGTCTGGAGCACATCCTGGCAGAACACCGCGCAGACGCTGGCGGCAGGGATCCCTGATTACGGCGATCCGGGTCATATTCGTCTCTCCGCGGGGATTGCCGTGCAGTGGATGTCTCCCCTCGGTCCACTGGTCTTCTCCTGGGCAGAGCCGTTTAAAAAGTATGATGGCGATAAAGCAGAACAGTTTCAGTTTAATATTGGCAAAACCTGGTAAAAACGCAGGCAGGTCCAACGGGCCTGCCTGCCGTGTGGATCAGGGTTGCACCACTTTCCAGATGGTATATTTCTCTTCTCCCGGTTTAACCGCCTGAGCGAAGTGTTGGTTTAAATGGCTGGCGGTGAACATTACCGCGCCATCCGGGCCGATAGTCGGCGTATCGGGCCAGTACACCCGGTCGTCAGCGGCCAGCAGGGTGAACCGCCCGCTCTGCGGGCGATAACGGACAATACCGTTATGGGTCACATCGGTGATATAGAGTGCGCCATGCTTATCGACCACGATCCCATCGCTATTCCCGCCGACCTCACCCGCGGTACGGATGGCCGCGGCGAGCTGGCGTTCGTTCATCGCGGGATCGCGCAGCGCGGCGGTGGCGATGGTCCGCGCCGTGGTACCGGTGGTGACCGTCCAGTAGAGGGTTTCCTGGTCCGGTGACAGCGCAATACCATTGATACCAAGCATAATGGGGTTGCCCGGCCAGACCGTTTCCCCATGTGAAACCACCTGCAGACCGGCAACCGGCATCAACGCCGGGTGCTGGTTCAGTACCCGGCGGACCGCCCCACGGTTAGCATCCGCGACGATCAGTCCGGCCTGATTGTCCGGCGCGCTGCGCAGGCCGCTGTCGGCGATATACGCCACCCGGCGCGCCTCATCGACCACAATATCGTTGAGGAAGCTTCCTTCCCGGTCGGCGACGCTGTCGAGCGGAATACGCTGCACCAGATGACCGTCGCTGAGCGCATAGATCATGATTTTTTGCGCCCCCGGCGGCGCCGTCTTTTCCCCTGCGACAAAGCCCTGATCTAACGCCCATAGCCAGCCGTTGCGGTTATCGACGTAAAAGCCCAGCACATTGCGCAGGTGCGTGCGGGGATCGGCGCTGATGCTGTTGGCCGCGGTGGACGGAAAGGCGGTGAGTCGTGCCGGGCCGCTCAGGGACTTGGTATCGAGCAGGCTGAGCGTGGCGGGCGCCTGGGTCGAAATCAGACGTGGGGTGCTAACAAATGCCCGACCGGCGGCGTCAAAGTGCAATCCTGCGATGGGCGCATTGACGGAATGCGCATCGACGCGCTGCTGCCAGGTGACCCCGGTATAACTGCGCCATAGCGCCAGATGGGCAGGGGCGTCAGGCCCGGCCGCCAGTGCGGTCTGCCCCAGGGACAGCAGGCCGAGAACGAAGAGTGAAAAACGATGCATCATGGTCTCCAGAAAGCAGTAAAAAAGAGGGGCAGATGGCCCGGTTAAGCCTCGGTAAACGATTTTATTAAATCCCTTCGGGAAGATAAGATGCCTGGAATGACAATCATTTGTTCTCTGGAGAACCAAATGGCCCGGCGGTTTGATTATCTTGCGGATGTAGAAGTCTTTCTGGCGGTGGCCGAGCGCGGGTCGTTTACCGCCGGCGCGGTGGCGCTGTCGTCGACGCCGTCGGTGTTAAGCCGGGCCGTCACCCGTCTTGAAACGCGTCTGGGGTGCCAGCTGCTGCGCCGCTCCACCCGGCGGATCAGCCTGACCGAGGCCGGAAGCGCCTATCTGAGTCAGGTCCGCCAGGCGTTTGAGGTGCTGGATAATGCCGAACGGGAGACGCAGGGGCAAAAAGGGGCGTTATCCGGGCGCGTTAAATTGAGCGCCCCCACCACCTGGGGACACTATCGTTTGCCCGCCCGGCTGGCGTTGTACCGTCAGTTGCACCCCGACGTACAGATTGAGCTGAATATTACCAACCGTAATGTCGATATTATCGCTGAGGGCTTCGATCTGGTGGTGCGCCAGGGACATTTACCCGACAGCGGCCTGGTGGCAAAAAAGCTGGAAGATGCGGCGCTATGTCTGGTGGCCTCGCCGGCCTATTTACGCTCGACAGCGAGACCGCTGAGTAAAATAGCCGATTTGCGCCATCATTCATGCCTGACATTTATTATGCCGGCAACGGGAAAAGTCGCCGAATGGGTATTTCGTGAGGATGGCCGGGATATCAGCTGGCTGCCGACGTCATCTCTGCATGTCTCCGATGATGTGCTCGGGGTGGTCTCGCTGGCCCTGCAGGGGGCGGGGATCTGTCAGAGCTATGCGTTTATTGTGCAGGAGGCGATCGCGCGCGGGGAGCTGGTTCCTGTTCTTCCGGCGTTCGCCGGACGTTCACGGCCTTTCTCGGTGCTTTACCCGCCGCATAAAAGCCAGTCAGCCGCTGCCCGGGCATTAATTACCCTGCTGACCATGCCAGCCGAGGCGCTGGCGACGCTGTGCGCGACATTACCTGATGCCTATGGCTGAGGGCTCATCCACAAGGACTAAGACGTTTTGTCAATTATGTTTATATTATCTTATTTTTTATTATATTTTCTTTTCTGTGGTTAATTTATTTCTTTTTTTATAGAGGTTAACCATTAATCTCTTGATGAAAAATTAAGGTTACCGATAATGGGTTATGTTGTTAGGAATTGTCTTAAGTCACATAATTGTCAGGTGTGCTTGCAGTTTATAATGATGGATGCTATCACTATATAAGGTAATAATTTGTAGCATCTTTTATAAGGAAGGAATATGAAATGGACAATTCTTAATACTCTCATCTGCCCGCAATCCGGCATCGCCTTTTCAGCAATATCCAGCCTGCGTTTCTTAAAATTTATTATGTGGTACGAGGCCGATGTGATACTGCTGCCCGGCGAGTCGATGAAGCTCTATTCCTCGAGAGTTTTAATTAATGACCAGTATCATTCATTAAAAATCTACAATATTACGGTGTACGACGAGGCGCAATGGGAGAAATTACGCGAACGGCCATCTTGCCCGTATCAGGCTGGCGGCAAGCAGTCTGACTCCTGTTTTTTCCAGTCCTTTTGCGCGATTAAGCGCTGCCCGAATAATATTCCGCGCGGTGAACCCTGGCGTTAGCCCGAGAAAGCCGCCGGTCGGCTACCGGCGGCGCGATGTTATTTGACCAGCAGGGCGGCCATTCGTGGCTGGACGCTTGCGCAGCCGGCGAGGACGAGGTTGCCTTGCCGCAGCCCTTCATTGGCGAGAAATGCATTGCACGTTCCGCCCGCCTCCTCAATCAACAGCATACCCGCCAGCGCGTCCCAGCTGTTCATATGCGCTTCAAAATAGCCATGGATCTGACCGGCAGCGACATGCGCCAGCATCAGAGCGCCCGCGCCAAAACGGCGATACTCCAGGCCGGCGTCGAGCAGCGTGTCGATGGCCCGGGCATAGTCGCTGGCCGGGGCGCGGCTGGAGCGCCCCATGCCGATCACCACCGCGTCGGGATCCGGTTCACGCAGCGTCAGGCGACGACCGTTGAGAAACGCCCCTTCGCCGCGGCCGGCGAAGAAAAACTCATTGCGATCGGGGGCGTAGATGATGCCGAGCGAGAGTTCGCCCTGGCACACTCTCGCCAGTGAGATGCACCAGTAATCCATGCCAAGGATAAAGTTGGTGGTGCCATCCACGGGATCAAGCACCCAGACGGTGTGCTCATCGCCTTCGAAACCGCTCTCTTCACCGAGGAAACCCTCCTGCGGAAAGTGCGCCTTCAGCCACCCTTTAATCTCCTGTTCTACCGCGAGATCTGCTTGCGAAACAAAGTCCTGGCGCGATTTTTTATCGACCTGCAATCCCGCATCGCGCAGCGCCTGGGCGTGGGCGCCTGCCTGGCGAATCAAGGCGCATAATGACTCTCGTTGTGCTTCCGTCATGGTCTTGCTCTCAGATAATAAAGGGCGACGTGCGCCGGTGAATTAATGTCACCTCCACCCAGGTGGTGCGTGAAGGTTGTAAAGGGTCGACGGTGCGCTCCTGCAGCCGGGCGAGCGCCTGGCGGGAGATCGCCGCCACATCCTGATGTAGCGTGGTGAGCTGGTAGCTATATTGCGCGGTCGGCGGCGTGTTATCAAAACCAATCAACTGATAATCCTCAGGCGCCTGTTTGCCGCGCTGGCGCATTCCATCGAGAAAGCCACAGGCAATCTGGGCGTTAGCACAGAAGATCCCCTCCAGCGCCTCGTCGGCGAGCGCCGCGGCCTGAAATCCGCCCGTATAGCCCTCTTCCGGGCAGGCGAGGATCGCCAGATTGCGTTCGACGTCCACTCCGCGCGCCTGCAGTGCCCGGCTGAATGCTTCCCCACGCATGCGCCCGGCCCAGGTGGAAGGTGAGTGGTTGAGCCAGCCAAACCGCCGGCAGCCGCTGCGCAGCAGCTGGTCGGCCGCCAGTTCGGCGCCGGCGACGTTGTCAGAGCAGACATAATCCACCCCGGGTATCGTCGGCTGGCGGTTTATGCCCACTACCGGGATATGCTGCTGGACGCACTCATTCACCAACGCCTCCGGCGGCTGGCCGGAGGTGACGATAACGCCTGAGACGCGAAACTGCGTGAAACGGCGCAGGGTGTGCGCCAGGTCCTGCTCGCTGTGGATCTCGCTCACCAGCGCCTGAAAGCCCTGGCGCTGGATCTCGTTGAGCAGGGCATCAAGCAGGGCGCTGCGAAAAGGATCGCTGATGCGCGAGACGATCACGCCGATTAAGTGGCTGCGCTGGCGATTGAGCCCCTGGGCAAGAAAGTTAACCTGGTACCCCAGCTCTTCGGCGGCGCGCAGCACCCGCGCCCGGGCGTCGGGAGAGATGCTGCCGTTGCTGCTCAGCGCGCGTGACACCACCGCCCGCGAGACGCCGGCCAGTCTGGCCACATCCTGGGCGGTGACGCTGGGTTTACGTGGGCTCATAGGGCATGCGCCTCGTCGGCGAATGCGGGACGCGGCAGCGTAAAGTGGTCCCCATCCTGCGACACGAATAATCCCTGCCACGGCTGACAGGCTTGCTTCAGCGCCGACAGGGCGGCGTCCTCGCAGTGATAGAGCCCCAGCGCCGGGAGCTTCAGCGTTCTGAACAGCATCAGGCAGGAGGGGAAATCGCCATGAGAAGCATCGTCGTCAAGGGCCGCCACTGAGGCACACTCCTGAAACGCCAGCCCGGCGCCGGCCATCAGGGCTATCGAGTCGGCGGTTGGCCGGCCATCGCCGCTGTAAAACAGCGTCTGCCCGGCAATGGTGATGCGGATGGCGCGATTACTCAGCTCATGCTGGGTGGCGGCGGTGCGGATCTGCCAGTCCTGCCACGTCCAGGCTTCGCGGCATTCCTGCCAGTCGATGGTGAAACCAGGGTCCGCCTGAGGCCAGTTCGCCAGCGCGGTCAGCTGCATGAGCACCGGCTGCTGCGCTGGCTGGCAGTAGATAATCAGCGGCTTCTGACGGGAGCCACTTTTCCAGTAATTCAGCAGCGCCGTCAGACCGGTACAGTGATCCGGATGGACGTGGGTGAAGTAGATTGCGTCAATATCATTGACCCCACCGCCGCGCTGCCAGAGTGCGCGGGGAACGGTGGGGCCGCAGTCGATTAACCACTGTTTGTTGTCCGCGTCGATCACCCGCAGCGCGGAGGTATTTTGCGTGCAGGAAAAGGCGCTCCCGCAGCCAAGCACATCTATTTTCATTGACCCTCGCCAAAATTTTTTGCCGCTTAATTAAATTGTCATAAATACCCGACAAAGTAGGCTCACATCATGTCGAGTTAACGTTGCATTTTTTTTACAGCCAAATGAACACGTGTTCACCTTGCTAAAAAAATGCCGCAGCAGCGCTTTCAGGTAGCGAATATGAGTTATTTACAGATCACCGGCCTTAAAATTAGTTATGGCGATAACGTGGTTTTACATAATATCGATCTGGCGGTCGAGCAAGGGGAAATGATTGCCCTGCTGGGTCCGTCGGGATGCGGAAAAACCACGCTGCTGAACGCGCTCTGCGGCTTTATTCCGGTGCAAAGCGGCGAGATGGCGATTGCCAGTCGAACGATCACCCATCTTGCGCCGGAGCAGCGCAATATCACCATGGTGTTTCAAAGCTACGCCCTGTGGCCGCACCTGACGGTAGCGCGCAATATCGGCTATGGCCTGAAACTGCGCAAATGGCGCGGGGCGGATATCGCGCGGCGGGTGGCGGAGCTGCTGCGAATAGTGAATCTTGAGGGACTTGGCGAGGTGAAAGTGACCGAACTGTCGGGCGGTCAGCGGCAGCGGGTGGCGCTGGCAAGAGCCCTGGCCATAGAGCCCCAGGTGCTGGTGCTGGATGAGCCGTTATCTAATCTGGATGCCAAAGTGCGCCTGAATGTGCGCCATGAAATTAAATCTCTGCAAAAGAGACTGGGTTTCACGTCATTAATTGTCACCCACGATCAGCAGGAAGCCTTAGTGATGGCGGACCGCATTGCGGTATTAAATCAGGGGCGTATTGAACAAACTGGCACCCCGGAACAAATATATCAACATCCTGCGACGCCCTTCGTCGCTGATTTTATGGGCGCCGATAATAAAATAACCTCCGGTGAATTATCCGCTGCCGCAATATCCGGTTTATCCGCCGCTCAGCAGGGGGAAAAAGTTATTTATTTTCGCAGCGCTGATGCCGCGCTCGCTGAATTAACGCAGCCTGCGCCGCAGGAGGGACTTGCTCTGGAGGGCGTGGTGGAGCAAAGCGCGTTTCTGGGCAATCTGTATCGCCACAGCGTGCGCTGTCATGACCGCCTGCTACTGGCCGATGCCGCGCAGTGCTGGCCGACAAAAAGCCGCGTTCGGCTCCATGTGCCAACGCCGGCCCTGCATATTTTTCCTTTACCACTATCACAGTGATATCAGCGTGTTCATTCTGGGGACAATCCATGTTGACTAAGACGAAAGCAGCGATCGTAACGACCCTCTTCCTGAGCCTTGGCGCACAGGCCGACACCATTCTGAATGTCGCCACCGCGGGCGATCAGAATATGGTGGATTATGTAAAAACCTGGCTGGGGCCAAAATTTGAAGCCGCTCATCCCGGCGTCAAGGTGCGGGTGATCGGTACCGGCCCCGGCGACGCCGGGTCGAATAAAATTAGCGAGAAGCTAACGGCCCAGCAGGAGAGCGGCGCGCAGCAGTGGGATATCGACGTCGCGGTAGTGCACCAGAAGGCGGGCGGTGAGCAGGTGGAAAAGGGATTACTGCAAAAATACCGTCAGGATATTCAGACCGGCGGCATGGTGAGTTCGCCGAGCGCCACTCAGGCGCTGGGCGTTAACGTCGACGGATACGTCATGCCGATGTTCTTAAGCCAGACCGCTATCGCCTGGAACAGCGATCTGCTCAGTACCCCACCGGCGTCGTATGACGAGCTGGTGGCCTGGACGCAGAAACATCCGCAGGCTTTTGGCTATAACGGCATCAAAAACGGCATGTCTGGCGTCAGCTTTGTGGTGGGTTGGATCTACGCCTACGGGACCGACGCCCAGCGTCTCTCCGCTGGGCCCTATGATAAAAGCGTCGAAAAAGGCTGGCAGCAGGCCTATGAGAAGCTGAAGGCGTTCAATAAAAACGTAACTTTTACCCCGGGCAACGCCGGGACGCTCGATATGCTGAGCCGGGGGGAAATCGCCATGGGCCCGGTGTGGGTCGATATGTTCTATAGCTGGAAAGATCAGGGCAAGCTGCCGCCCTCGATCAAGCTTGCTTTACTGGCGCCGGGTATGCCGGGTCAGCCGATGTATTACGTCATCCCGGCGAAGGCGGCGAATCCGCAGCTGGCGCGCGACTTTATCGCGCTGGCCACCAGCCCGGAAGTGCAGGCGCAGGGGATCGTTAAGCAGTTTAACTGGTATCCGGGCATCGACGCCGGGCAGGTGAAGCCGAAGCTGGATACGGCGACCTGGCAAAAGCTGTTTGCCGAAATCTCGCCGGAAGCGCTGGCAAAGTATGGCAAAAGCTTCCCGATCGCTCCCTATTTTGACGACATCAAAGAGGGTTACGAAAGCCAGGTGGCCAACTAACGCCTTCTCCCGCCCGGGTTGTCGGCCCGGGCGCTTTCTTGTGCTGACGCCAGGTGCATTATGTCCAGTTCATTAAAATATCTGCTGCTGGTTGCTCCGGCGGCGCTGATGATCGCGATCCTGTTTTTGTATCCGCTGGGGTTTTCGCTGGTCTCGGCGTTTACCGCGCCGGGACAGCCGTTCACGCTCGATCACTTCCGCAAGGTCTATGCGCTTTACGCCAGTGATGTGCTCTTTTCGCTGATTATCGTACTGGTCTCAGTGGCGCTGTTAGCGCTGATCGCCATTACCCTGTCGGCAGTGATTGCGCTGTCACCGTGCCGACCCGTTGTTCGTCTGCTGGGTTTTTTGTATCGCTTACCGCTGTTTATTCCGTTTATTGTCGTCGCCCAGATGATGCGCACTTTTCTCGCCAAAAATGGCCTGATGAACAATGCGCTGGTGGCGGCTGACCTGGTCACACCGCTGGAGACGCTCTCCTGGCTGGGATGGAAAGGGATAGTGATCACCTTTGTCTGGAAGCAACTGGCCTTTGCCACGCTGCTGATCTGCGGGGCGATGGCGGCGCTGGAGTCGTCGCAGATCCTTGCTGCGCGTAACCTTGGCGCCTCCCGGCCGCGGATCCTGTTCGATATCATGCTGCCGCAGGTCCTGCCGACCATCGGCGTGGCGCTGGTGCTGTCGACGGTGACCATGATGTCGGTGCTGTCGGTACCGTTGATGATCGGCGTCGGAACGCCGACGATGCTGACGGTGGATATGGCGTTTCGCGTGAATTCCTATGGCGATTACGCGGTGGCGAATGCGCTGGGTGTGGTGTCCCTGGCGATCTGCGGCGCGCTGTCGTGGTTTTACCTGCGCCACAGCCTGCAGCAAAAAGGAGGGGAATCATGAAAGCGCTGACCCTCGCCTCATCCCCGTCATGGTGGATAAAAGGGCGCCGTAAAGTGCGCGCCAGCCTGGCGCTGCAGACCCTGCTGCTGCTGTTTATGCTGCTGGCGATGTTTGGCCCGTTGCTGAACCTGTTGATCTGGACCGTAGCGGAAAGCTGGTATTTTCCCCATTCGTTGCCCAGTCAGTGGGGGTTGAAGTACTGGTATCAGGTTTTCAATCCATACAGCGATGTGTCCGGTTCGCTGTTAACCAGCGTGTTGATCGCCCTGTTATCGGTGGGGGTCTGTTTGCTGATTTCCGTCCCCGCCGGCTATGCGCTTTCCCGGCGGAAAATGCCGCTGCGGGTGCTGTTTATGCTGCTGTTTCTCATCCCGCAGGCCTTTCCCAACCTGACGGTATACATGAATGTTGCCCGATTGTTTTATCAGTGGGGATTGAACGGCAGTATCGCAGGGGTGGTACTGGTGCATAGCGTTCACGGCCTGATGTATTCGGTGTGGATCTGTATGGCAGCCTTCTCATCCATCGACCCGCTGCTGGCGCGGGCGTCGCGTAACCTTGGCGCCGGACCGGTATATACCTTCTGGCACATTGTGCTGCCGCAGGCGGCGCCGGGGATCGTTGCCGCCAGCATCTTCGTTTTTCTGGAGTCGCTGGATGAGTTTACCGGCACCTTCTTTGTCGGCGCGCCGGATATCACCACGCTGCCGCTACTGCTCTATAACGCCAGCATGTCGGGTAACTATCAGGTCTCGTCGATTACGGCGCTGATTTTGCTGGTGCCATCGCTGCTCTTTATGGTGGTGATCCATAAATTTATGCGCCCGGAGATGATGGCGAAACTGGGGAAGTAAGGACCGTAGAAAACGAAAAAGCTTCCCGGTGGGAAGCTTTTTAACCTCAGGTCATCATCATTGGCCATTCTGGCGGCGTCTGACTCATGACCTCAATCATCACATCTTTGATATTACCCCAGATTTTTGCGATATCGATCAGGGTGATGCCCAGCAAACCGGTGGCGAACCAGCAGGCGGCGGCAAGGCCGAGGCAGCTGCAGATCACTGCCAGACCGGCATAATCGCTTTTCCGTAACTGGATATTCAACGAGCTGGCGAGAAACATCAGTACCGCGCTCACCAGGGGCCAGCGCAACAAAACGACACTGGTAGTAATGGAAGCCATTAACCTATCCTCAAAGAAAGTCGGGGAGCCATGGATGACCTGGCGCGACTGACGATGGCATAGCGCTCTGGTCTCGACTGGCAAACTAGAGAGTGATGAAACGTCATTTCTGTTTCATCAACTTGTGTGAACTATATCACACTTGGTGCTTTATTCGCCAGCCAAAAAATGAGCTTTCGCTGCGCTTAATAAGCTTTGATTTTGTGTGGATATAGGTAAGCAAAACCCGATTATCTTATTTTCATTCTCTTGCTAATGATTATTATTCTGCGGGTTTTATTACCAGTTCCTGTTTATTACACGGAGAAACCGAGTCAGATGCGCGTCTATTCTTAATCTGACGAGAATATCTTTCGAATACCTGATAAATAAGTATTATTCAACACCACCAGCTGAAAAGCTGACGCCCTGAAGGGCTGGCAGATATCTGCTGATGTCTATCGCAGTCGCGATTGCTAACGTGTTCGGGCTACCTTAATTAAGGCATATCGCATGGATGAAAGCGTAAATGGCTGACAGTGCGCCGCATAAGGCGCTCAGACTTGTCGGAATGGGGCTGGTTATTTTATTGCCGGTGATGTTGGCATTGTGGTTTGCCCAGCTGCGGGCCAAAGCCGAAACCATTGATCAATTGCACTCATTTTCGCAGCTGGCGCTGCAAAAAACAGAAATGGTCATCCGGGAAGCGGATCAGGCGCGGTTTAAAGCCAGCCAGTATCGTGGTGAGCTATGCTCAGCGGAGCACCAGCGTTATTTACTGCATATTGTTCGCGGTCTGCTGTATGTAGAAGATCTGATCTACGCCAACGGTCAGCGCTTTATCTGTTCAACGTCCGCTCATCCCGAGACCGGCTGGCGGATGCCCGCGGCGAATTACACCAAAAAGCCGGATGTGGCGATTTACTACTATCGGGATACGCCGTTTTACCCGGGCTTTGCCATGAATTATATGCAGAAGGGGCCCTATGTGGTGGTGGTCAACCCCTACTCGTTCAGCTCGGTGATTGCCAGCGACCGCGATTTAGCCTATGGCGTTTTCGATACTAAAACCAACCTCTTTTTCTCGCTGAGTAATAATGTTGAGCCCGCCGAACTCCAGGCGTTAATTCGCGAAGGCGATGCTTTTTTTAATCAGAATGGTCGGGTGTATACGATAGCTCGCTCCGCTATCCGGCCGATCGCGGTCATCATGTCCACCTCACGGGCCAGCTACTACCACAACTTCTGTGACCAGGCGAGCCTGACGCTGCCGCTGGGGATCATTTGCAGTATTTTACTGGTGCTGGTGTGGACACGAACCCGCCGCCAGTATCACTCGCCGCGCAATATGCTACAGCGGGCTCTGAGCTGCCGCCAGCTGCGGCTGCACTACCAGCCGATTATCGATATTAAAAATAACCGCTGCGTCGGGGCGGAGGCGCTACTGCGATGGCCGGGGTTTGATGGCCCGGTGATGAACCCGGCGGAGTTTATCCCGCTGGCGGAAAATGAAGGCATGATTGCCCAGATCACGGACTACGTGGTGGATGAGCTGTTTTATGAAATGGGTGAGTTTCTTGCCAGCCATCCGCAGCTGTATGTGGCGATCAATCTCTCTGCGTCCGATTTCCACTCGGCGCGGCTGATTTCACAGATCAGTGAGAAAGCGCACAGCTATGCGGTCTGCATCGGACAGATCAAAATCGAAGTGACCGAGCGCGGGTTTATCGACGTGGCGAAAACGACGCCGGTGATCCAGGCGTTCCGCGAAGCAGGCTATGAGATTGCGATCGATGATTTCGGTACCGGCTACTCGAATCTGCATAATCTGCACGCGCTGAATGTCGATATCCTCAAAATCGATAAAACCTTCGTTGATACGCTGACCACCAACAACACCAGCCATCTGATCGCTGAGCACATCATCGAGATGGCGCGCGGGCTGCGTTTAAAAACTATCGCGGAAGGGGTGGAGACCCCGGAGCAGGTAAGCTGGCTCTACAAGCGCGGCGTGCAATTTTGTCAGGGCTGGCTGTTTGCGAAAGCCATGCCGGCGCGGGAGTTTATGCAGTGGTTAGCGAATGCTCCCACGCCCATAAGCAGGCCTCAGCCGCCGCGTCACGCGGAGATCTGATGGCGGTAGTCGCTGGGAGTGCGGTCGAACTCGCGACGGAACACCCGGGAGAAGGTTTGCTGCGAGACGTAGCCCAGATCCATCGCGATATCAAAGATAGGTCGCTGAGTGGTTCGCAACGCTTCCGCCGCCAGCAGCAGGCGGCGCTGACGAATATAATCACCCAGCGTCTGATGCATTACGGTACGGAACATCCGCTGCAGATACCATTTCGAGTATCCTGACTTTCTGGCGACTATATCAATGTTAAGTGGTTGATCGATATGTTCATCAATCCATTCAATCAGTGTTTGAATAATATCCTGATGGGACATAAAGCGGCCTCTCTCAATTCTCGATTCGTCGTTTTGTCTGCGGGCGAGTATAATTCCTCAAGTTAACTTGAGGTAAAGCGCTTTATGGAAAAGAAATCACCCCGCATCAAAATGCTGCTGACGCCCGGGGAAGTGGCAAAACGAACCGGCGTGGCGGTCTCGGCTCTCCATTTTTATGAGAGTAAAGGCCTGATCCATAGCCAGCGGAATGCCGGCAACCAGCGGCGCTACCGGCGCGATGTCCTGCGCGCGGTGGCGATTATCAAAATTGCGCAACGCATCGGCATCCCGCTGGCGACCATCGGCGACGCGTTTGGCGTACTGCCGGAAGGGCACAACCTCAGCGCAAAAGAGTGGAAGATGCTGTCATCGCAGTGGCGTGAGGAGCTGGACCGGCGTATTCATACCCTGACGGCGTTGCGCGACCAGCTCGACGGCTGTATCGGCTGCGGCTGTTTATCACGGCGCGACTGCCCGCTGCGCAACCCGGGCGATAAGCTGGGGGAAGAGGGGACCGGCGCCCGGCTGCTGGAAGAGGAGTAATAAAACTAAAGCGCCACAACTGGGCGCTTTAGTTGTTTTCCGGTCTTTGTCTTTCGCATTATCTCGCTGGTTCACGAGAGGGTTTCCCCCGACATCGACGTCCCTCAGTATTGCGCAATCTGTTGATGGAGGTTCCGGTTTGCGTCGACACTTTAACTATGGCAGTTGCTGCCATTTTTTCCTTACTATTTTGCCGAAATTTTCCCGGCAATGAGCGCCTGTTCCTATAGTTAATTTGAACAAACCACGGGAGAGGCCCATGCTGACGGTACACCATCTTAATCAATCACGATCGCAACGCGTACTGTGGGCACTGGAAGAGCTGCAGCTGCCTTATCAGATAGTCCGCTATCAGCGGGAAAAGTCGATGCTGGCGCCGGCGGCGCTGAAGAAAGTCCATCCGTTGGGGAAATCGCCGGTGCTGGAAGACAACGGCTATGTGCTGGCGGAGTCCGGGGCCATTCTCGAGTATTTGCAGGAGACCTGGGACAGCGGCGGGCTGCTGAAGCCGCAGGCGATAGAGGACAAACTGCAGTACCGCTTCTGGCTGCACTATGCCGAAGGCTCGCTGATGCCGCTGCTGTTAATGAAGCTGGTGTTCGCCAGCCTGGGTAAACCCCCTGTGCCCTTTGGCGTCCGCTCGCTGGGCGCCCTGCTGGGCAAGGGCATTCAGAAAGCGTGGCTGGATCCCCAGCTGGCCACCCATGCGCGGTTTATTGACGACCATCTTGCCACGCGGCCATGGTTTGCCGGCGAGCGACTGAGTATGGCCGATATCCAGATGAGCTTCCCGGTGATGGCGCTGTTGGCGCGCGGTGGCGTGCATGACCTTGTCCATATCGAGGCCTGGCGACAGCGGGTGGAGCAGCGTCCGGCCTGGCAGCGGGCCATCGAGCGCGGCGGCCCCTTTTCCTTACCCGGCGCCTGAGGTATCAGCGGATCCGATGACGCCGACAAATGAAAGCAACTCACTAAAAATTTGTTAGCGGATTGCGCATAGACGATAACGTTTGCGCATCGTCTGGTTATTTTCTGCTCGTCATAAGCGAAATTTAGCGAAATACGATAAACATCGGTTGAAAAGGGTTATCTAAAGGCCGGATAATCGTTTGCCTTTCTGTTTTGCTCCCTCTTTTTTCTGCTATCCAGGGGGAGGAGATAAGGTTGACACACCGTAGTGTATGCGCGGAGTTAAACGTTTGCTTTTTTGCAGCCCCCCTGGCGCTGCGATTCGGTACAAGGAGATCGCGTTTAACTGGCAGTGGAGGGTCCACCACGCATATCAACGAACAATAAAAATTTTCAGGGGAAGTTTTCTATGTCTACGCCTTCAGCGCGTACCGGCGGTTCATTAGACGCCTGGTTTAAAATTTCGGCGCGCGGTAGCACCGTGCGTCAGGAGATTGTTGCAGGTCTTACTACCTTTCTGGCGATGGTTTACTCCGTCATCGTGGTGCCGGGCATGCTCGGTAAAGCGGGCTTCCCGCCGGCCGCGGTGTTTGTCTCGACCTGTCTGGTGGCGGGCGTTGGCTCGCTGGTGATGGGGTTATGGGCAAATCTGCCGATGGCTATCGGCTGCGCCATTTCGTTGACCGCCTTCACCGCCTTTAGCCTGGTGCTGGGGCAGCAGATCAGTATTCCGGTGGCCCTCGGCGCAGTATTCCTGATGGGTGTCCTGTTCACGGTGATTTCCGCGACCGGCATCCGCAGCTGGATCTTGCGCAACCTGCCGCAGGGCGTGGCGCATGGTACCGGGATCGGGATTGGCCTGTTCCTGCTGCTGATCGCCGCCAACGGCGTTGGTCTGGTGATCAAAAATCCGCTGGACGGTCTGCCGGTGGCGCTGGGCAAATTTGCCAGCTTCCCGGTGGTGATGTCGCTGATTGGCCTCGCGGTGATCATTGGTCTGGAAAAAATGAAGGTGCCGGGCGGTATTCTGCTGACCATTATTGGCGTGTCGATTGTGGGCCTGATTTTCGATCCGAACGTCCATTTCTCCGGTATTTTCGCCATGCCATCCCTGAGCGATGATAAAGGCAACTCGCTGATCGGCAGCCTCGACATCATCGGCGCGCTGAACCCGGTCGTGCTGCCCAGCGTGCTGGCGCTGGTGATGACGGCGGTCTTTGACGCCACCGGTACTATCCGCGCGGTGGCCGGCCAGGCAAACCTGCTGGACAAAGACGGACAGATCATCAACGGCGGTAAAGCGTTGACCACCGACTCCCTGAGCAGCGTCTTCTCCGGTTTAGTTGGCGCGGCGCCAGCGGCAGTGTATATCGAATCGGCGGCGGGTACCGCGGCTGGCGGTAAAACCGGTCTGACCGCGGTGACGGTCGGTGTCCTGTTCCTGCTGATCCTGTTCCTCTCCCCGCTCTCTTATCTGGTACCGGCCTACGCGACCGCGCCGGCGCTGATGTACGTCGGCCTGCTGATGCTGAGCAACGTGGCAAAAATCGATTTCAACGACTTCGTTGACGCGATGGCTGGCCTGATCACCGCGGTGTTTATCGTGCTGACCTGTAACATCGTGACCGGCATCATGATCGGTTTCGCTACCCTGGTGATTGGCCGTCTGGTCTCCGGCGAGTGGCGCAAGCTGAACCTCGGTACGGTAATTATCGCCGTGGCGCTGGTGGCGTTTTACGCCGGCGGTTGGGCGATTTAAACCCTTCGTGCTCCTCACGGGCGGCTCAGGCCGCCCGTTTTATTTTTAAGCCACATCCTGTTTCCATTTGCGTTAATCTGGGTAGCGTATGATTCACAGGCACGACGCCTCACAGGTATAAAAGAAAACGCAGCAAACAGGGAACACATGGAAATATTCTTTACCATCCTCATCATGACCCTTGTGGTCTCACTGTCCGGGGTAGTGACGCGTGTACTGCCCTTTCAGGTTCCACTCCCACTGATGCAAATCGCCATTGGCGCGCTTCTGGCATGGCCGACCTTCGGTTTGCACGTTGAATTTGATCCAGAGCTGTTTCTGGTCCTGTTTATCCCGCCGCTGCTGTTCGCCGACGGCTGGAAAACGCCGACCCGTGAGTTTATTGAACACGGGCGGGAGATCCTTGGTCTGGCGCTGGCGCTGGTGGTCGTGACGGTGGTCGGCATCGGCTTTCTGATCTACTGGATTGTGCCTGGCATTCCTCTGATCCCGGCGTTCGCGCTGGCGGCCGTACTCTCGCCGACCGATGCCGTGGCGCTCTCCGGCATCGTCGGGGAAGGGCGGATACCGAAAAAAATCATGGGCATTCTGCAGGGGGAGGCGTTAATGAACGATGCCTCTGGCCTGGTCTCACTCAAGTTTGCCGTCGCGGTGGCGATGGGCACCATGGTCTTCACCGTTGGCGGCGCGACCGTAGAGTTTCTGAAGGTGGCGATCGGCGGCGTGCTGGCCGGGTTTGTGGTGAGCTGGTCGTATGGCCGTTCGATGCGTTTCCTCAGCCGCTGGGGCGGGGATGAACCCGCCACGCAGATTGTCCTGCTGTTCCTGCTGCCGTTTGCCTCCTATCTGATTGCCGAACATATCGGTGTCTCCGGCATCCTGGCGGCGGTGGCGGCGGGGATGACCATCACCCGTTCCGGCGTGATGCGTACCGCGCCGCTGGCCATGCGTCTGCGCGCTAACAGCACCTGGGCGATGCTGGAATTTGTCTTCAACGGCATGGTCTTCCTGCTGTTGGGCCTGCAGCTGCCGGATATCCTCTCCAGCTCGCTGGTGGCGGCGGAAGCTGACCCCAACGTCGAGACCTGGATGCTGTTTACCGACATCATCCTGATCTATGCCGCGCTGATGCTGGTGCGTTTTGGCTGGCTGTGGTCGATGCGTAAGCTTAGTCAGCGCTTCCTGAAGAAGAAACCGATGGAGTTTGGCTCCTGGACCACCCGCGAGCTGCTGATCTCCTCTGTGGCCGGGGTGCGCGGGGCGATTACCCTCGCCGGTGTGCTCTCGATTCCGCTGTTGCTGCCGGACGGGAATGTTTTCCCGGCGCGCTATGAGCTGATTTTCCTCGCCGCCGGGGTGATCCTGTTCTCGCTGTTCGTCGGGGTGATAGCGCTGCCGATCCTGCTGCGCCACATTGAATCCAGTGACAACGTGCAGCAGCGGAAAGAGGAACGGCTGGCGCGCGCAGCGACGGCAGACGTGGCGATTGTGGCGATCCAGAAGATGGAAGAGCGGCTGGCGGCGGATACCAAAGAGAATATCGATAACCAGCTGCTGACCGAAGTCAGTTCGCGGGTGATCGGTAACCTGCGCCGCCGCGTCGATGGTCGTAACGACGTGGAAACCTCTATGCTGGAGGAGAGCCTCGAGCGCCGCTTCCGCCTGGCGGCGCTGCGCTCTGAACGCGGAGAGCTGTATCATCTGCGCGCCACCCGGCAGATCAGTAACGAGACGCTGCAGAAGCTGCTGCACGATCTCGACCTGCTGGAAGCGCTGTTAATCGAAGATCAATAACCTGTAATCCGGATAGCGCGACGCTTATTCGGGCTACTGGCGAGACTGCAGTAAATGTGTCGCCCCGGTAAGCGTTAGCGCGACCGGGGGAAACCCGGGCAGCGGCGCAAGCGCCTGACCCGGGCTACCCATTCCTCTGCGGAACGCGTTGTCACCAGGGAATTATTCCAGCCAGAACGCTTTACTGCACGCCAGCCAGGCCTCAGCGCTGCGCGACATATACACGCCCTCCCGCCAAATCATCCCCAGCTCCCAGCGCAGCTCGCTTTGCAATGGGATCCAGCAAAAGTTCTGCGGGTCGAGACGCTGGCAAATCGGCTCGGGCAGGATCGCCACGCCAATGCCGGCCTGCACCATCGCGGCGAGAAAATCCCACTGGCCGCTGCGCACCGCGATACGCGGCTTTACGTCATGCTCGGCAAACAGGCGCATCAGCTGCTGGCTGAGGGCAAATTCTTCGTTGTAGATGACCAGCGGATACGCCGCCAGCTCGGCCGGCGAGAGCGAGGTCACGCCCTCCCACGGCGCGGTTCTTGGCGTCAGGACGCACAGCGGGTGGTTGAACAACGGCAGGGTGGTGAGGTGGCTACCCTCTTCGATGGGCAGGGCGGTCATCGCCATATCGAGCTCGCCGTTGCTGACCGCCTGCTGGACCGTCAGGCCGCCAAACTCGGCGATTTTCAGCTCGACGCCCGGGTAGCGCTCGCGGAAGCGGCTGATCGGCTCCGCCATCAGCATTCCGACCATCGGTGGAATGCCAAGCCGCAACACCCCTTTATGCAGGTGGTTGATATCGCTCAGTTCTGACTCCAGCTGGCTGAACTCGCCAAGGATCGCCTGGCCGCGTTCAAAAACAACGCGCCCGGTATCGGTGAGCAGCAGTTTACGGCCATCGCGGATCAACAGCGTGCAGTTCAGTTCATCTTCGAGATTTTTGAGCATCTTGCTGATGGTGGGCTGTGTGACGAACAGCTTTTCCGCCGCGCGAGTAAAACTCTGCTGACGAACCACTTCAACGAAATAGCGCAGCGTTCGGATATCCATAATTATTCCCTGAGACTATACCTGCGATGATTTTAATTCATTTCTGTCCGCTTCGGCGGCTCTCTATACTGCACCCCTGACTTCTTTTTTTCAGGAATATCGCTCATGGCCTTCGCGCCAGCTCGCGTTGCCCCCGTCGTGGCGCAGCGTCTTCAAATCCCGCTGCAGGTGCTCCTTTATGTCGGGTTATTTATTTTTGCGCAATATCTGGTGAACAGGTGGCAGGTACCCCTGCCGGCTAACCTGGTCGGCATGGTGATGCTCCTGCTGCTGATCGTCTGCCGGGTGATCCCCCTGAGCTGGGTTCGCGCCGGCGCCCGCTGGCTGCTGGCGGAGATGCTGCTGTTTTTCGTCCCGGCGGTGGTCGCGGTGGTCAATTATACCCAGCTGCTGATGGTTGATGGCTGGCGGATTTTCCTGGTGATTGCCTTAAGCACGCTGATGGTGCTCGGCGCCACCGCCTGGGTCGTTGACAAGGTCTATCGTTACGAAGTGAGCCGGCTAACAAAATGAATGATGTCATGCTGAGCGTCCTGTGTCTGGTGGCGACGCTGGGTCTCTATTACGCCAATAAAAAACTGTATCGCCGTTTTCATAAACTGCCGCTGATGCCGCTGGTGTTCACGCCGATCCTGCTGGTGCTGATCCTGGTGCTGGGCCATATCTCTTATCAGAGCTATATGGGAGAGACCCACTGGCTGCTGTGGCTGCTGGGCCCCGCCACCATCGCCTTTGCCGTCCCGGTCTATGAAAATGTCGCGGTGATCAAACGCCACTGGATGTCGCTCAGCGCCGGGGTGGTAACGGCGGTGGTGGTGGCGGTGACCAGCTCCGTATGGCTGGCGCGCGGATTGATGTTGTCTGATGAAATCCAGCGCAGCCTGGCGGTGCGCTCGGTGACCACGCCCTTTGCGCTGGCGGCGGCGAAACCGCTCGGTGGTCAGCCCGATCTGGTGGCGCTGTTTGTGGTGATCACCGGCGTCTTTGGCATGGCGGTGGGGGATATGCTGTTTTTACGCCTGGCTATCCGGGAAGGGATGGCGAAAGGAGCCGGGTTCGGCGCGGCTTCCCATGGTGCCGGGACGGCGCGCTCCTATGAGCTGGGCCAGCAGGAGGGCGTGGTGGCCAGCCTGGTGATGATGCTGTCTGGCGTAGTGGTGGTGCTGGCGGCGCCGTTAGTGCGCTGGCTGCTGTTTTAGCGTTCTCGTGTAACCGGTTGTTATGAAATATTGAGGGGCGGAATAGTTGTGAACTATTTTCGCCCCTTTTTGTTTATGCCGGTTATTGGTCATCAGAAAAGATTAAGGCAATTCTTATTACCATCCTCTCTTTGTAACTAAATATTTCATAATCAATACTGATCTAATTATATTGCGAATGATGTATAGGCTTTTTATTATCTCTAAGAATTTTATAAGTTTGTATCGCTATGATTTCAAAGGAACTTCATCTTATTTTTCTCATTTTTTAAGGCGATTTGTTTAAAAATCAATTTTTACATTAATAATTGAGCTTTTACCCTCTGTTCGTTATTCTTTTTACGCGGGCTTGTATTATTGAATGGATTCAAATGCTGGTCGTTTATTTATGTATAATATTAATTATCATAAATCATATGTCACGTAAATATGTATGTGACGCCGCGCGGATGCAAATTCATTCTCTAATATATCTGCATAAAACAATTGACGGACTGATTGTCGTTTATAATGGATATGGGAATAAATATGAAGATGAGTAAAAAAATTCTGGCGGGTGCCCTGATTTTTTCTGCCTGCAGCGTGCTGTCTACCGTTGCTCAGGCCGATAACACCATTACTTTTAATGGTGTTGTTTCCGATACGACCTGTACGGCGACCATTGACGGCGGCGTAACGGCTATTGATATGGGCACCACCTCAGTGGCGGATCTGAAAGCGTATACCTTCGGCGCTGCCAAGAACTTCTCCTTTAGCTTAGCCGATTGCCCGACCGCGGAAGACGGTGGCAACAGCATCGCTCGCGTCACTTTTGGCGGTGTTTCCGATACCGCGAACAGCGATTATTTTAAAAACCAGGCGACTGATGAGCCGGCAACCGGTGTTGCTGTGGCCCTTTTCGACGAAGCGGGTAAGGTAATGAAGAATAATGAAGAGGGTTCGGATGTCGATATTTCTTCCGGTGCCGCAACCATTCCATTCACCGTTAAAATGGTGAAGTCGGGTGATACCGATCCGACGAAAGGTACCGTTCAGACAACTGTGACTTATAACGTGACTTATTATTAATTCGGCGTTTTGTTGAATGGAGAAAGGGGAATCGTCTGCTATTCCCCTTTAATTAAACGTATGAGATATCCTTTTTTTGTGGTCGGTTTTTTGCTGTCTTCCTCTATTGCGCAAGCCAGCGTGGTCGTGGGCGGCACGCGTCTGGTGTTTGATGGTGTGAAAAACAACGCCGTCATCACGGTTGAGAATAAAGATCAGAGCAGCAATATCGTCCAGTCCTGGCTCTCGGTGGTGGATGCCGCGTCGCCAGCCAAAGACGCGTTTATTATTACGCCGCCGCTGTTCCGTCTCAAAGCCGGAGAGAAAGGATTCGTGCGCGTTGTCCGCTCAGGAAAAAAATTACCCGACGATCGCGAGTCGATGTTTTGGCTCAATATCAAAGGGATCCCGGCAACGGAATATGTCCCGGATAAAAATGTGGTGCAGTTTGCCATCAACTCGAAAATAAAATTGATTTATCGACCTGCCGCGTTAAAAGGCAATACACCGGAATCGTATGCCGAAAAATTACAGTGGGGAAAAGCGGGGGACTCGGTGACGGTAAAAAATAACTCACCGCTGTATATGAATTTTTCCCAGGTTAGCCTTAACGGAAAAAATATTTCTGGCGCATGGTTTGCTGCCCCATTTTCTACTTTAAAAATACCCGTGCAGAGTACCCTGTCCGCGACAGGGAAAAAAGAGATCACATGGAGCGTGATTAATGATTATGGTATGTCAGGGAAGAAATATACCGCTATCATTCAGTAGCGTTGAGCTACTGTTTTCAACCAAAAGTATCTGCGTCGCTATTGTTTTGTGCCTGAGTGCCTTGTCTTCTCGCGCTGAGGCCGGTGAATATTTCAACCCGAATTTACTCGAAGTCGCCGAGGATCCTGCGGCTTCGGTTGATCTGTCCTATTTTTCGCAAGATGGCGTACCGCCGGGCACCTATCATCTGGATGTTTACATCAATGATAAATACGTCAGTTCAGAATCGCTGACCTTTCAGGAAATTGGCCATGACGCAGGAGCGACCGCTTCTCCCTGTCTTTCCGCGGAGTATCTGAATTCGTGGTTGATTAATACCACCGCCTATCCCCAGCTGTTCGCGGCAGGGGAAACCTGCGCCCGGCTGTCGGCGATCCCCGGGATGACATTTTCGGTGTCTCTTGCCCAACAGCGAATCGATTTTACCGTGCCGCAGGCCGCGATGCTGAATCGCCCAAGAGACTATATACCGGAGAGCCAGTGGCAGCAGGGGATCAACGCCGGTCTTCTCAACTATAGTGTCACCGGGCAGCGCAATGCGCCGCGGCATAATGGCGCGACCGTAGACAGCCAGTTTGTTAGCTTGCAGCCTGGGGTGAATCTGGGGCCATGGCGTCTGCGCAACTACAGCACCTATAGCCACAGCGACAACAGCAGCCGCTGGGAGTCGGTTTACTCGTACCTTGCCCGCGATATTCACACCCTGCGCAGTCAACTGGTGGTCGGTAATACCTATACCTCTTCCGGCATCTTCGACAGTGTGAGCTTTACCGGCCTGCAGCTCAGTTCGGACAAAGAGATGCTGCCGGATAGCCTGCATGGCTTTGCGCCGACGATTCGAGGGATCGCGCGCACCACCGCGGAGGTCTCGGTTTATCAGAATGGTTACAGCATTTATAAAACCACCGTCGCTCCCGGCGCCTTTGAGATTAACGATCTGTATGCCACCGGCAGCGCCGGCGATCTGTACGTCACCGTTAAAGAGTCTGACGGCAGCGAGCAAAACTTTGTGGTGCCTTTTGCCTCGCTGGCGGTCCTGCAGCGCGAGGGCCAGCTGGACTATGCGCTGAGCAGCGGCAGGACGCGCTCAGGCAGCTCCGACGATAAAGAATACAACTTTATTCAGTCTTCCCTGGCCTATGGCGCCACCAGTAACTTTACTCTCTATACCGGCTTTCAGCAGGCGGAAGATAAATACACCAACCTGCTGTTAGGCGCTGGCTTTAACCTTGGCACCATCGGCGCGCTGTCGTTTGACGGCTCTCAGTCGTGGGCCGACGTGAAAACCAGCGATACGGCCTCGTCAACCCGCAAAGAACAGGGGCAATCGTATCGCGTCCGCTTCAGCAAAAGCTTTCTGCAGACGGGCACCAGCTTTTCCGTGGCCGGCTATCGCTACTCCACCGCGGGATACTATTCGTTTCAGGATTTTGTCGATAACGCCTCCACGCAGCGCGACTGCTGTACGCAGAGCGGCAGAACGAAAGGCCGGTTTGACGCTTCGCTGTCGCAGACGCTGTTTGGCTATGGTTCGCTCTCGCTTTCGCTGGTCAATGAAACCTATTGGGACAGCTCGCGCATGGAGTCGGTAGGCGTGGGCTATAGCGGGTCGATTGGCAAGGCCTCCTACTTTATTAACTATTCCTATAACCGCAATGTGCAAAGTACCGATGACAGCGGCAATAACCGGCCGGCCAGCGATACCATCGTCTCCCTGACGCTAAGCATCCCGCTTGGCGAGACGCTCTCGGCGAATTACACCTTGAACCATGGTCGGCATAACGACACCACGCACAGCGTGGGGCTCAATGGCTCGGCGTTCGAGGATCGCTCTCTCAACTGGAGTCTCCAGGAGGGTTACAACACCCAGGATAAGAGCACCTCCGGCAACCTCAGCGTCAATTATCAGGGAGCAAAAGGCGATGTCGCCGGCGGCTATGGCTACGACCACTACAGCAATCACTACAATTATTCGCTGCGCGGCGGCATGGTTGCTCACGCGGGCGGGCTCACGCTGTCGCGCTTTCTGGGTGAGAGTGCTGCACTGATCGAAACGCCCGGCGTCAGCGATGTGCGGGTGCAGGGCCAGACCAACGTGACGACGGATGCCGCCGGGTATGCCGTCGTACCGTATGTTCGCCCTTACCATCGCAACAGCCTGGCGCTGGATGAACAGCAGATGGCTGGCGCCGAGGTGGATAACGTCGCCAGAACGGTGGTCCCAACGCGCAATGCAATCGTCAAAGTGCAGTATGACACCCGAATTGGCTATAAGGCGATGCTCACCCTGCGTACTCGCAACGGTGTGGTGCCTTTCGGCGCGCTGGTGACCCTTGATAATGATCGCGCCAGCGCGGCGCGCAGCAATATTGTCGGCGATGAGGGGCAGGTGTATCTCACGGGGCTGCAGAAAAAAGGCCAGCTGTTAGCGCGCTGGGGGGAGAAAAGCAGTGAGCAGTGCACCGTTCATTACGACTTCTCCAGCATGGCTCTTGGCGACGATATTCTGTTCTATCAGGCCGAATGCCGGTAATGGATGCAGGTTTTCAACATGGAAGAAGGGGCTGATATGAATATGCGAGACGGCAGCACAAGGGGCATCCTGGTGGCCAGCCTTTTGCTGCTCTCCCTTCCGGCGCTGGCTTATGAAGGCAGCAGCACGGTCAATTTTAACGTCACGGGCACCATCGAAGCGCCTTCCTGCGAGGTGGCCGTGGAACCGTCGAACAGTATCGATTTAGGCACCGTCTCCTCGCAGACGTTCTCCGGAAATGCCGGGTCGAGCGGCGCCAGCGTGCCGGTTAAGCTGGTCTTTTCCAGTTGTTCCGCCGATGCGTCGGCGGTAACCATCGCATTTAGCGGAGCAAAATTCGATAACACTTACACCTCGGTTTATAAAAACTTCCGCACAGGCAGCGACGGGGCCAGCGGCGTCGGTATGCAACTTCTCACTCTTGCCGATCAGCAGCCCCTCGGGCCTGGCGACCAGTATCTCTATACCTTTGGTGATAATGCGGACGTTCATACTTTCAATATGATGGCGCGCATGTTTTCGCCCTATGGCCAGGTAAGGCCGGGGATTGTCGGCTTTACCGCCACGTTCGATGTGGCTTACAAATAACGTTTCGACAGGGATGGATATGAAAAAATGGATCTTATTGCTCATATTGGCGCTGTGCCCCGTCTATAGCTGGGCAGTATGCGGAGGGACCAACTATGGCGATATCTCAATGACCAACCTGCCGGAAAAGATCCTGGTTAACGCCGGGAGCTACACCGCGGGCACCGTGCTGTATGACTCGGGGAAAATTACCCGCGCGCAAACGAAGCTGACTAACTGTCAGGGCAGTGTCTACGCGGTGTTTGCCTGGTCCTCAAACAATGCCGGGGCGCTGATAGGGGATAATATCTATGCCACTTCGGTGCAGGGGATCGGTATCCGCGTTAAGGTGTGGCTCAATATCACTGGTGACGATGGTGATGGCGATACCGATGATTTCAGCCCCGACTCGCAGGTGCATTATATCGGCGATGTGAATTACTATCTCGGTAAGCCCACCGGTCTGTTTGATTATTATGCGTCGACCTATTACACCCCGGCGTATCAGCTGCAGCTGGTGGCCACCGGCGGCGCTATTGGCAGCAACAGTCAATTATCGTTCAGCGATCCGGTGGCCACAGTATCGGCTAAGGATAGTGGCGGGACAATCTCCATTTCCCGGCTGCACATCAGCGGCACCACCAGCATCCAGATGATCCCGATGGGGTGTATCGTCAGTAGCAATAGTCTCAGTTTTGCCATGGGTAGCATCAATGCCAGCGAGTTTAACACCGCGACGAAGGTGGGGAGTGCGCAACAGCCCCTGACCCTCTCCTGCGAGCCGGGGACCAATGTTTTAATGCGGGTGGTGGCGACGCAAGCGAGCGGCAATAATCCTGGCAACACGGTGATGGCCTTAACGGCAGAGGAGAATGTTGCCACCGGGGTGGGGGTTCAGTTAAATATGGATGGCAAAGCGATGCCGTTGAATACTGACCTCAGTCTCTATTCCTCGGGCCGCACTACGGTGACCAACAGCGGCGCGGATGCCAGCTACAGCTATTTTACTAATCCCGACAGTCCTGGTGGCGCAGCGGCCATGCAAACGCTCACTTTTACCACCAACTATTACAAAACAGGCAGCGCGGTGACCGCCGGTTCGGCAAACGCCACCGGGGTGATCACATTTACCTATAACTGAGCCGGTCAGAATAACCCCCTTCTCCGGACGGCGCCGGGGAAGGGGAGAGAACGATTAATGCGCCTGGCCGCGTTCGATACCGATCCCGGTTTGTGAACGGATAAACTGGGCGCGGAACTGCTCGCGCTCGCGCATCCCTTCCGGTGAGTTATCGGTGGCGGAGAAGACCCAGATACCGATGAACGCGATGGCGATGGAGAACAGCGCCGGATATTCATACGGGAACAGCGCTTTCTCATGGCCGAGGATCTGCACCCAAATGGTCGGGCCGAGGATCATCAGAATGACCGCAGTCAGCAGGCCCAGCCAGCCGCCGACCATCGCGCCGCGGGTGGTCAGCTTCGACCAGTACATCGACAGCAGAATAATCGGGAAGTTACAGCTGGCGGCGATGGAGAAGGCCAGGCCGACCATGAAAGCAATGTTCTGATTTTCAAACAGAATACCCAGCAGAATGGCCACCACCCCAAGGATCAGCACGGTGATCTTGGAGACCTTCAGCTCCTGACGCTCGGTCGCGCCCTTGCGGAAGACGTTGGCGTACAGGTCGTGCGACACCGCTGACGCGCCGGCGAGGGTCAGGCCCGCCACCACCGCCAGGATAGTGGCGAAGGCTACCGCGGAGATAAAGCCGAGGAACAAATTGCCCCCCACCGCATCCGCCAGGTGCACCGCCGCCATGTTATTGCCGCCGATAAGCTGTCCGGCCGCGTCTTTAAACGCCGGGTTCGCGCCGACCAGCATGATGGCGCCGAAGCCGATGATAAAGGTCAGGATATAGAAATAGCCCATAAAACCGGTGGCGTAGAAGACGCTTTTACGCGCTTCTTTGGCATCGCTCACGGTAAAGAAGCGCATCAGAATATGCGGCAGGCCGGCGGTACCGAACATCAGACCCAGACCCAGAGAGAGCGCTGATATCGGATCTTTCACCAGTCCGCCGGGACTCATAATCGCCGCCCCTTTCGGATGGACGGCCATCGCCTCGGTAAACAGGTTATTGAAGCTGAAGCCGACGTGCTTCATGACCATAAAGGCCATAAAGCTGGCGCCGCACAGCAGCAGAACCGCTTTAATAATCTGCACCCAGGTGGTTGCCAGCATGCCGCCGAACAGGACATAGAGCACCATCAGCACGCCAACCAGCACCACGGCGACATGGTAATTGAGGCCGAACAGCAGCTGGATCAGCTTGCCGGCGCCCACCATCTGCGCGATCAGATACAGCGCCACCACCACCAGCGATCCGCAGGCGGAGAGGGTGCGGATCGGCCCCTGCTTCAGGCGGTATGAAGCGACGTCAGCAAAGGTATAGCGGCCAAGGTTGCGCAGTCGTTCGGCAATCAGAAACAGGATAATCGGCCAGCCGACGAGAAAGCCCAGCGAGTAGATCAGGCCGTCGTAGCCTGAGGTATACACCAGCGCGGAAATACCGAGGAACGACGCTGCCGACATAAAGTCGCCGGCAATCGCCAGCCCGTTCTGGAAGCCAGTAATATTGCCGCCGGCGGTATAATAATCGCTGCGCGAACGTACCCGTTTTGAGGCCCAGTAGGTGATGTAAAGCGTCAGGGCGACGAAAATCAGGAACATGACAATCGCCTGCCAGTTGGTCGGCTGGCGCTGTACCGCGCCGGTAATGGCGTCTGCCGCGTGAGCGCCGAGGGGCAGCAGCGTGGCGGCGAGCGCCGTCAGGACTCTCTTGATCATGCTTTTACCTCGTTGAGAACGCTCTTGGTCAAACGGTCGAATTCACCATTGGCCCGCCAGACATAAATACCGGTCAGGATAAACGAAATGACGATCACGCCAATGCCGAGCGGGATCCCGCGGGTGACGCTGGTACCGGCGTGCAGCGGAGTGCCGAGCCAGCCGGGCGCGAAGGCGATAAGCAAAATAAAGCCCACGTAGATCACTAACATAATCACTGACAGAATGGCGGCAAACCGTTGCCGTGATGCAACTAACTCCCTGAAATGCGCACTATTTTCTATCCGCTGACAAAGTTGTTCATTCATCTTAGCGTCTCCAGAGGTCTCCCTTTCGTCATCCACTCAGCGGACGCTGGCGACAGCAACCCCTCCGGCGATGGAGCCGGGATACGGTTTGCTGACGGCGTTCCTGCGAGTGGAATCCTGGGGGAGGGACTTATTTTTATCCTCTCCCCGGCGGGGGAGAGGGTGTAGGGAATCGGTCCTTGCTTACGATGGCATCGTTATGGCCTGCTTCTCTTCGAGCAGTTTTTCCACGACGCCAGGATCGGCGAGCGTCGAGGTATCGCCGAGGTTGCTGGTGTCGCCCGCGGCAATCTTACGCAGAATGCGACGCATGATTTTGCCCGAGCGGGTTTTCGGTAGCGAATCGGTCCAGTGCAGCACATCCGGCGTCGCCAGCGGGCCGATCTCTTTGCGCACCCAGTTACGCACTTCGGCATACAGCTCCGGCGTTGGTTCTTCGCCGTGATTGAGCGTCACGTAGGCGTAGATGGCCTGGCCTTTGATGTTGTGCGGGATCCCCACCACCGCCGCTTCAGCGATTTTCGGGTGCGACACCAGCGCGGATTCAATTTCCGCGGTACCCAGACGGTGGCCGGAGACGTTCAGCACGTCATCCACGCGGCCAGTGATCCAGTAGTAACCATCTTCATCGCGACGCGCGCCATCGCCGCTAAAGTACATATTTTTGAAGGTGGAGAAGTAGGTTTGCTCAAAGCGCTCATGGTCACCGAACAGGGTACGCGCCTGGCCGGGCCAGGAGTCGGCGATGGCAAGATTGCCCTCGGTGGCGCCATCCAGCGGCAGGCCTTCGTTATCCACCAGCACCGGCTGGACGCCGAAGAACGGACGCGTCGCGGAGCCGGCCTTCAGCTCGATTGCGCCCGGCAGCGGGGTGATCATAAAGCCGCCGGTTTCGGTCTGCCACCAGGTGTCCATCACCGGGCACTTCTCGTTACCGATCTTCTTCCAGTACCACTCCCATGCTTCCGGGTTAATCGGTTCGCCGACCGAGCCGAGAATGCGCAGCGAGGAACGGTCTGTGCCTTCGATAGCTTTGTCGCCTTCCGCCATCAGGGCGCGGATAGCCGTCGGGGCGGTATAGAGAATGCTGACCTTATGCTTATCGACGACCTGGCACATACGCGCCGGGGTTGGCCAGTTCGGTACCCCTTCGAACATCAGGGTGGTGGCGCCGCAGGCCAGCGGACCATACAGCAGATAGCTGTGGCCGGTGACCCAGCCCACATCGGCGGTGCACCAGTAAATATCGCCCGGATGGTAGTCGAAAACGTATTTAAAGGTGGTGGCCGCGTAGACCAGATAGCCGCCGGTGGTGTGCAGCACCCCTTTCGGTTTGCCGGTGGAGCCGGAGGTATAGAGGATGAACAGCGGATCTTCGGCGTTCATCTCGACGGGCCGGTGCTCGGCGCTGGCATTGGCCATCAGGTCGCTCCACCACAGGTCGCGGCCTTCCTGCCAGTCGATTTTGCCGCCGGTACGTTTCAGGACCACGACATGCTCAATACTGTTGACGTTCGGGTTTTTCAGCGCGTCATCAACGTTTTTCTTCAGCGGGATGGCGCGACCAGCGCGCAGCCCTTCGTCAGCGGTGATCACCAGGCGCGAGCTGGAGTCGATAATGCGTCCGGCCACCGCCTCCGGCGAGAAGCCGCCGAAAATCACTGAGTGGATAGCGCCGATGCGGGCGCAGGCCAGCATCGCCACCGCGGCTTCCGGCACCATCGGCATATAAATGGCGACCACATCGCCTTTTTTAATCCCAAGGTCGAGCAGCACATTGGCGAAGCGGCACACGTCCGCATGCAGTTCACGGTAGGTGATGTGCTTGCTCTGGCTGGCGTCGTCGCCTTCCCAGATGATGGCGGTTTGATCGCCGCGCTCGGCGAGATGGCGGTCGAGGCAGTTGGCGGCGAGGTTCAGGGTGCCATCTTCATACCATTTGATGGAAATATTACCCGGCGCGAAAGAGGTGTTCTTCACGCGGGTATAGGGGCGTATCCAGTCAAGGATCTTGCCCTGCTCGCCCCAAAATGTATCAGGGTCGGTTATGGATTGTTGGTACTGCGCCTTGTACTGTTCCGGGTTAATCAGGCAACGTTCCGCGATATTAACGGGAATAGGGTGTTTGTGTATTTGGCTCATGGCTTTTTTTCTCCTTTGAACTTGTTAAATATATGTCAAACAAACGTTAAGAGTAGGGGTTTTGACAGCTTTGTTTGTTAATTGGGGGGCAGATCACGCAATGATTCAACTGAGTGAAATTTCATCAAATGAAACTTTGAAGTGAAATAATTACGTAAATGAATTTATAGAAACGGAAGGTGTGAAATATTTTTTATTACAAATACTTATGCATTGTAACTGGGGAAAATTCGTGACTTTATGCAGAAAACCAGAAGAAAGCCCTATTCTTAAAGGCTTGCGCAGCATGCCGTGCAAATGATACTGATATTGCGCGTTAAATAACCCCACAAAGCAACGCAACACAATTCATACCCCCTGCAGTGGGTACCATGACGAAAAGGAATGGTGCCTTTCATTGAGGAAGTCAGTAGTGAAGAAAACGAAAAAAGTCAGTCTGGCCTGGCAAATCTTGCTAGCCCTGGTGCTGGGTATCCTTCTGGGCAGTTATCTGCATTACCACGCCGAAAGTCGCGATTGGTTGATTAGCAATTTGCTGACGCCGGCGGGCGATATCTTTATCCATCTGATTAAAATGATCGTGGTCCCGATTGTCATTTCGACCCTGGTGGTCGGGATTGCCGGCGTGGGCGATGCCAAGCAGTTAGGCCGGATCGGCGCCAAAACCATTATCTATTTCGAAGTGATCACCACGGTGGCGATCGTGCTGGGTATCACCCTGGCCAACGTCTTTCAGCCGGGGACCGGCATTGATATGTCACAGCTGGCGGCGGTTGATATTTCGAAATATCAGAGCACGACTGCCGAGGTGCAAAGCCATGCGCATGGCCTGATGGGCACTATCCTGTCGCTGGTCCCGACCAACATCGTGGCGTCGATGGCGAAAGGCGATATGCTGCCGATTATCTTCTTCTCGGTGCTGTTTGGTTTGGGGCTCTCCTCGCTGCCGGCGACCCACCGTGAGCCGTTGGTGACGGTTTTCCGCTCCATCTCCGAAACCATGTTTAAAGTCACCCACATGGTGATGCGCTATGCGCCGATCGGGGTGTTCGCTCTGATTTCGGTGACCGTCGCCACCTTTGGTTTCGCCTCGCTGTGGCCGCTGGCCAAGCTGGTACTGCTGGTTTACTTCGCGATCCTGTTCTTCGCGCTGGTGGTGCTGGGGATTGTCGCGCGTCTGTGTGGCCTGAGCATCTGGATCCTGATCCGTATCCTGAAAGATGAGCTGATTCTGGCCTACTCCACCGCCAGCTCGGAGAGCGTGCTGCCGCGCATTATCGAGAAGATGGAAGCCTATGGCGCGCCGGCGTCGATCACCAGCTTTGTGGTGCCGACCGGTTATTCCTTTAACCTCGATGGTTCAACGCTGTATCAGAGCATCGCGGCGATCTTTATCGCCCAGCTGTACGGTATCGACCTCTCTATCTGGCAGGAGATCACCCTGGTGCTGACCTTAATGGTGACCTCGAAAGGGATCGCTGGCGTGCCGGGCGTCTCCTTCGTGGTGCTGCTGGCAACCCTGGGTAGCGTGGGGATCCCGCTGGAAGGCCTCGCCTTTATCGCCGGTGTCGACCGTATTCTCGACATGGCGCGTACCGCGCTGAACGTGGTGGGCAATGCGCTGGCGGTGCTGGTTATCGCCAAATGGGAGCATAAGTTCGACCGCAAAAAAGCGCTGGCGTATGAACGCGAAGTGCTGGGCAAGTTTGATAAAACCGCCCAATAAAACACAAAGCCCGGCGCGAACGCCGGGCTTTTTCTTATCCTTTACTGATCCGGTCAAACTCTTCGCAGCCGGTATCAAACCCCTCCAGGCAGCTGACGTTAAGCCAGTGCAGCGCCTTCTGCTTATTCGGTTCGATAAAGCCTTTCTCTCCCTGCTGGAACATCATCCCGGCCCAGTATTCGGCATAGCCGGTCCGTGAGAGCGCCGAGCTGCCTTTGAAGTATTCGCTCGCTTTCACATCATCTTCCGGGCCGTGCACGCCGCTGGCGTAGATCAGCCCCAGCAGCATCTGGGCGTCCACCGCTGCATCGCTTTCGCTATCCCGGGCGGCATCCTGCAGCAGCGTGATGGCGTGCGCCACATCGGTGGGGCCAGCCTGACGGTTCACCAGCACCCGCGCCAGAACGATCTCCCCGGATTTACTGCCGACCTTGACGGCTTTTTCCGCCAGCTGGCGGGCCTGCGGATAGTCCGCCTGCTGAGGGTTGCGAATTTTGAGCTGCGCCAGCAGCGCCAGTGCATCGCCATCGCCCTGGGCGGCGGCCTTCTGCGCCCAGTATTCGGCTTTCTGATAATCACCGGAGCTGACCCAGGTATCGGCAAGGTAATATTGCGCGCGTCGATCGCCGGCTTCCGCCTGCTGTTGATACTGGCTGCCCGGTTCGGTGGCGACCGCTGCGCCGCTGGTGAAAACCAGTAAAAATAAAAAGAGGTATTTCATTTGTATTTATTATCAGCAAGGAACATAGCGCGCAGTATAAAGGGAGGCGAAAAAGAAGAAAATGGCGGGAATTAGCGGGGTAAATACCCGGAGAAGGCGCAATGCGCCGCCTCCGGAGAAAATCCCCGGTGGCGCTA
>NZ_KV793004.1:40531-69996 GCF_001808325.1 Klebsiella sp. HMSC16C06 | reverse complement strand
GCGCAATGCGCCGCCTCCGGGGAAAATCCCCGGTATCGCTACCGCTTACCGGGGCTACAGCGTTGTACGATTTGGTAGCCCGGAGAAGGCGCAATGCGCCGCCTCCGGGGAAAATCCCCGGTGGCGCTAACGCTTACCGGGGCTACTCAATGGTACAAAGGTTCGAACCTTAACCCATTGCGCTTTCGCGCAGGCGGTCTTTCAGCTTGTTGTACTCATCGATCACGTACTGTTCCGCCGCGCGCTGATCGGCAATCCGCTCAACGTTGACCGCGCAGTACTTGTACTCCGGCGTTTTGGTTATCGGACTCAGGTTCTCTGAGACCAGCTCGTTACAGGCACCGATCCACCACTGGTAGGTCATATACACCGCGCCTTTGTTCGGCCGGTCGCTGACCTGCGCGCGGGTGATGATCCGACCCTTACGCGAATTCACCCACACCAGCGCTTCATCTTCGATGCCTAACCGTTCGGCGTCGGCGGTGTTGATTTGCGCATAGCCAGGTTCATCCGCCAGTGCCGCCAGCGCCGCGCAGTTACCGGTCATTGAACGACACGAGTAGTGGCCGACTTCGCGCACCGTCGACAGCACCATTGGGTACTCGTCGGTGAGCTTATCGATCGGCGCGACCCAGTCGCAGGTGAAGAACTGCGCCAGCCCGTTCGGGGTATCGAACTTCTCTTTAAACAGATACGACGTCCCCTGGTCGGCGTCGGACTCATCGCGGCATGGCCACATGACGTAGCCGAGTTCGCCCATTTTTTCATAGGTGGCGCCGTAGAAGTCCGGGCACAGATGCCGCAACTCATCCCAGATCTCCTGGGTATTGTTGTAGTGCATCGGATAGCCCATCCGGGTGGCGATTTCGCTGATGATCTGCCAGTCGGTTTTCAGGTCCCACTTCGGCTCCACGGCTTTAAAGAAGCGCTGGAAGCCGCGGTCCGCTGCGGTATACACGCCTTCGTGCTCGCCCCACGAGGTGGACGGCAGGATGACGTCGGCCGCGGAGGCGGTTTTGGTCATGAAAATGTCCTGGACGATAACCAGTTCCAGATCGTCGAACGCTTTGCGGACCGCCGAGAGTTCGGCATCGGTCTGCAGCGGATCCTCACCCATGATGTACGCTGCCCGCACTTCACCGTGCGCCGCGCGATGCGGCAGCTCGCTGATGCGATAGCCGGTATGTTCCGGCAGGCTGTCGACGCCCCAGGCTTTGGCGAACTTCTCGCGGTTCTCCGGGAATTTGACGTACTGGTAGCCCGGATAGGTATCCGGCAGCGCGCCCATATCGCAGGCCCCCTGGACGTTGTTCTGGCCGCGTACCGGGTTGACGCCGACGCTCGGCTTGCCGAGGTTGCCGGTGAGGATCGCAAGGCTGGTCAGCGACCGGACCGTCTCCACGCCCTGATAGAACTGGGTGACGCCCATGCCCCACAGGATGGCGGCGGATTTGGCGCTGGCGTACATCCGGGCGCAGGCGCGGATCTCCTGGGCGCTAACCCCGGTGATCGCTTCCACCGACTCCGGCGTATAGCCTTCAACGATTTTGCGATACTCCTCGAAGCCCTCGGAACGGCTGGCGACGAAGGATTTATCGTACAGATCCTCTTCAATAATCACATGGCCAATGGCGTTGAGCAGCGCGATATTCGAGCCGTTCTTCAGCGCAATGTGCATGTCGGCGATGCGCGCGGTTTCAATTTTGCGCGGGTCGCAGACGATGATTTTCGCCCCGTTGCGTTTGGCGTTAATGACGTGATTCGCCACGATAGGGTGGGAATCCGCCGGGTTGTAACCGAAGATAAACACCAGATCGGTGTTATCAATCTCCGTGATGGCATTACTCATGGCGCCGTTACCGACCGACTGGTGCAGACCTGCAACCGAAGGGCCGTGTCAGACGCGAGCGCAGCAGTCGACGTTATTGGTACCAATAACGGCGCGCGCGAATTTTTGCATCACATAGTTGGTTTCATTACCGGTGCCGCGGGAGGAGCCGGTGGTTTGGATCGCATCCGGGCCATATTTGGCTTTAATGGCGCTGAGGCGAGTGGCGACGTAATCCAGCGCCTCATCCCAGGAAACCGCTTCCAGCTTGCCGCCGCGTTCACGACGGATCATGGGGGTTTTCAGGCGCGGCGTCAGGATCTGGGTATCGTTAATAAAGTCCCAGCCATAATAGCCCTTCAGGCACAGGGTTCCCTGGTTGGTTTTCCCCTGCGCCGCTTCAGCCCGAACGATTTTGCCGTTATCGACCACCAGGTTGATTTTGCAACCTGATGCGCAATACGGGCAAACCGTGACGACTTTTTTCATCGGTCTTGCTCCAGTTATTCAATGGGCGCGTTTGCGCTATCGCGCCGTCACTATGCATCTTCTATGCCATATTTTCATTGTGGATATTCCTTGATGATACGCGGCTTTTTTGGGCGAAATGCTGACGAAAAACAGCCTGTCGACAGATTTGACGTGTCGATACGCCGGAGATGTGACGGCGCTTGAAAAAATGTCACCGGGAGAGGAATTTGTCGGCGCAGGCTTGCAGAATCGATCAGACTGACACTAATTCCCCGCGGGCAGAGGCAAAGATGAAACCAGTCATTTTGGTGGTGGATGACGACATAGCGATGGGCGAACTGCTCAGCGATGTGCTTGGCGCGCACGCGTTTGAAGTACTGGTCTGCCAGACCGGCGGCGACGCGCTGGCGAGGGTGGCGCAGCGGGCAGACATCGCGCTGGTTTTGCTGGATATGATCCTGCCGGATACCCATGGTCTGCAGGTGCTTCAGCAGCTGCAGCGCACGCGGCCTGAGTTGCCGGTGGTGATGCTGTCTGGTCTGGGCAGTGAGTCTGATGTAGTGGTGGGCCTGGAGATGGGCGCCGATGATTACATCGCCAAACCTTTCAGCTCGCGGGTGGTGGTCGCCCGGGTGAAAGCGGTACTGCGACGCAGCGGGGCGCTGGCCGGCGAGACGTCGGGCGTCGGCAGCGGCCTGACGTTTAACGGCTGGCGGCTGGATACCACGCGCTGCGAACTGTATAACCCGCAGCAGCAGGCGATCCCGCTGACCCAGGGAGAATATGGCCTGCTGCTGGCGCTGGCGCAGAACGCGCGCCGGGTATTGAATCGCGAACAGCTGCTGGCGCTGACTCATAATGAAAGCACTGAGGTGTTCGACCGGACCATCGACGTGCTGATCATGCGCCTGCGCCGCAAAATCGAGTTAAACCCGCATCAGCCGACGTTGATTAAAACCCTGCGCGGTCTGGGCTATGTCTTTTCCGCCGATGTGACCCACAGCGATAAGGCGGCGTAGGGCGAGGTGCTGCCAACCTGCTCTTGACTTTATTTAGCGCGGCGAGTTTACTTTTTTTATTAAAGTGACACCTTGGGTTAATCTATGTCATCAAAATTAAACTGGCTGCTGCAAAACAGTGCTCCCGGAGATGTGATCCTTCAGTCCTGGTTAAGCCGGCATGCCATCTCTCCCTCTCTGGCCTTTAAATACACGCAAAGTGGCTGGTTAAAAAAACGAGGCAACGGCGTATACGCGCGTGCGGGACGTGAGCCGGAGTGGAACGATGCATTAGCATGTTTGCAAAATCAGCTAGCCGCTCCGGTGTATGTCGCGGGGCTCAGTAGCTTAGTCTGGCAGGGTCGTTCACACTATCTACAGCTCAAACAAAACCAGTGCTGGTTGAGTATGGAAAATAAAGCGCTGCTGCCAAAATGGTTCAGGGAATTCCTGGGTGTGGAGTGGATAGTCATATCGGGGCAAAAACTGCCGGTGCTGGATGATAAATACCGCGTAACGCTTGATGTAAAAGGGAAAAGACTCACCGGCAGTGCGCCGGAACTGGCTGCTTACGAGTTGTTGAGCGCGGTACCGGGGACCCTCTCATTTAACCACGCGGCAGAGCTTTTCCAGGGACTAGTTAATCTTAATCCTCGTAAAGTAGAGTATCTGCTTTCTGTCAGCCAGTCCGTGCAGACCAAGCGTTTGTATCTCTTTTTCGCCAGTTTTTACGAGCATGGTTGGCTCAGACGAATCGATAGCCAAAAAATCGATCTGGGTGCGGGTAAGCGGCAAATCGTGGTAAATGGCAAGTTCAATGCTCAATATCAAATCACTGTGCCTGAACGCTTTCAAAAGGAATAAAAAATATGGATATACAGGCGCCCTATTATCGGCAGGTTGCTCTGTTAATGCAGGTTTTACCCTATGTTGCCGTCGAACGGGAATTTGCGCTGAAAGGTGGCACGGCAATCAATCTCTTTATCCGTGATTTCCCACGATTATCGGTGGATATCGACCTCGCCTGGGTGCCCCTGGAAAGCAGAACGATCGCTTTACCTCATATACGGGATGCGCTTGCACGTATTGCCGCCAATCTGCAACAACAGGCAGGTATAAACGCTGTATTACAAGCTAATCGTTCCGATGAGATGCGTGTCGTTGTTACTACCGATAGCGCACAAATAAAGATAGAGGTCTCACCGGTCGCACGGGGAACATTATATCCACCACAGGAGCGAGAGGTGGTGGGGGCGGTAGAGGACGTTTTTGGCTATGCCAGCCTTCCGGTGGTTTCGTTGCCCGATCTCTACGGTGGAAAATTATGCGCGGCGCTGGATCGCCAGCATCCCAGAGATTTTTATGATGTGAAATTACTTCTTGATGCGCAGGAGCTTAACCGTCCCATTTTCAATGGGTTTATCGCGTATTTACTTAGCCATAATCGGCCTCTGGCTGAAGTGCTTAGTCCTCGCTGGAAAGATATTGCTGAACCCTTTTACCGTGAATTCAGCGGGATGACATTTGAGACGATAGCCCTGGAGGAACTGACAGCAGTCCCCTACAGGATGATTGATGCGTTAAAATCCTGTTTCACGCAACAGGATATCGATTTTTTGCTGTCATTTAAACGAGGCGAACCAGACTGGCGGTTAGCGCCGGAAACACGTATTCAGGATTTGCCTGCCGTGCAGTGGAAATTGCGCAATATTCATCAGATGCCAGCGATAAAACGCGCTGAGTCGTTAGATAAACTGGAAAAGGTGTTGGCCGAGTGGCGCAGTTAGTCATCTGGCCCGCCCTTGTTGAACTCAGCGTAAAACAGGCGTGATTTGAATAAACCGTATCCCTTTTCTCGCCATGATACGTCGTTCTCCTGTGGCATCGCCCTGATAGCGGGATCTACCCAGTCTAACCATTCTGCAACTGAATAAACGCCTGCAGCTCAGGGAGCGTTTTGGCGCCGTCGATCGCATTCGCGGCCTGCAGGCTGGCGCGGGCGCAGGCGTGGGCCAGCTGCAGACTGTCGGTTAACGGCCAGCGTTCGTGGCTGCCGTACAGCAGGCCGGCGCAGAAGGCGTCCCCGGCTCCGACGCTGCCGATAATCTCCTCCGGCGGCAGCCGCCATGACGGTACCCAGCGCCCGGCTTCCGTGCGGGATACGCCCCATGCGCCCTCCGGACAATGGATCACTACCCGCTGGCGCACGCCGGCGTCAAGTAATGCGCTGGCGGCGCGGGCGATATTAGCGACGTGCGGCTCACCGTTGGGCAGGCGGATTTCCAGCCCGCTAAACTCGCTGGCCTCCAGCTCATTGATGGTCAGGTAGTCGAGATGCGCCAGCGCCGGCAGGACCCGCGGGCGGTAGTGCGGATCGCCTTTGCGCGACACCAGGTCGAGGGACACTTCATAGCCTCGATCGCGCATCTGCGCCAGCAGTCGTGCGCTGCGGGTGCCGAACGCCTCGTCGGGCCGATCAAGGCTTTCGAGCAGCAGCAGATAGCCGAGATGAAAAATCTTCAGCGGCGTATCCAGCGGCTCAAAGGCCGGGAGGTCAAGCAGTCGGTTGGCGCCGGGAGAGTGAAAGAAGGTGCGCTGACCGTCGGCGTCGGTCATCACCTGGGTCATCGAGGTGGGTGCGGAGCTGGTGCGCTGCACGAGCTGGCGATTGATATGGTACTGATCGAGCATGGCGGTAATGTAGTCGCCGTCGTTATCCTCGCCAATCAGGCCAACCGCCTGCAGCGGCAGTCCGGCATGCATTTTAGCCAGGGTCAACAGGACATTCAGCGGGGCGCCGCCGGTGGCGCGTTCGCTATGGACAATTTCCACCAGCCAGCCGCGCTCCGGCCACTGCCTGATCTGATGGACATGATCGACCAGCATGTTGCCTGCGGCAATAATCCCTTTACGTTCCATGATCGCTACTCCGCGCCGTCATACTCGTTAAGCGTAGCGCACAATCGGCGGAACGATTGTGCGCCGGGTTGCGCTTATTTCACGGTCCAGCCTTTGTAAGAGCTGACGTTGTTTTTGTCGATCATCGTCACCGGGATTAGCACTGGCGCGGTCGGCGCCGGTTTGCCCTGCAGGATGTCGTAGCCAATCTCCACCGCCTTCGCCGCCATGACCTGCGGATCCTGCGCCGGCGTCGCGACGAACAGGGAGTTCTTACGCTTCAGCGCCTCTTCGCCGTCCGGGCTGCCGTCGACGCCGACGATGAAGAATTCGCTACGCTGCGCCTGTTTCGCCGCCAGATCGGCGCCAATCGCCGTCGGATCGTTGATCGCGAACACGCCATCAATCTTCGGATTGGCCGCCAGCAGGGAGGTCATCACCTCCAGGCCGCCTTCCCGGCTGCCTTTAGCGTTCTGGTTGGAGGAGAGGATTTTTATATCCGGGTGTTTTTTGAACTCCGTTTCGCAGCCTTCGACGCGGTTTTGTACGGCGGAGACTGGCGGCCCGTTGATGATCACCACGCTGCCTTTGTTGTTCAGGCGGTCGCTAATGTATTTACAGGCCAGCTCGCCCGCCTGGGTGTTATCGGAGGTGATGGTGGCGTCGGCGCCTTCGGCGGCAACGTCAACCGCTACCACCACGATCCCGGCCTCTTTGGCCCGCTTCACCGCCGGGCCAATGCCCTTCGAATCGGCGGCGTTGAGGATGATCATATCGACTTTGGCGGCGATAAAGTTATCGATCTGCGCCACCTGCTGGCCCAAATCGTAGCCGCTGGAGACCAGCGTCACTTTGACATTATCTCCCGCCAGCTTGCGGGCCTCCAGCTCCGCCCCTTTGGTGATCTGCACAAAGAACGGGTTGGCAAGGTCGCCCACTGTCACGCCAATCGCTTTCAGTTCTTTGGCCGACGCAAAGGGGGAGGCGGCCAGCAGCGCGCCAGCACACAGCGCGGTCACTATCGGTTTTAAACGCATTCGCTTTTCCTCGCAGGTAAGATGGTGTTGTTATGCACTTTGATGGTGTCGGGTACGGTATTTGTCGATCAGCACCGCAATGATGATCACCGCCCCTTTGATCACCAGTTGCCAGAAGTAGGAGACCCCCATCAGGGTCATGCCGTTATTGAGGGTGGCGATAATCAGCGCCCCCACCAGCGTACCGGTGATGGTGCCGATACCACCGACGAAGCTGGTGCCGCCGAGAATGACCGCGGCGATGGCATCCAGTTCGTAGCCGACGCCGAGGTTGCCGTTGGCGCTGTATAACCGCGAGGCGCTCATCACCCCGCCAAGACCGGAGAGCAGGCCGCTCATGCCGTAGACAAACAGCAGCACCAGCCAGACTTTGATGCCGGTCAGCCGCGCCGCCTGCATGTTGCCGCCCACCGCGTAGATATGCACCCCAAGGGTAGTGCGGCGCAGGATAAACCAGCACACCGCGATCACCGCCAGGGCGATGACCACCAGCCACGGCACCGGGCCGAGATAGTCATTGCCGATCCACTCAAAGCTGATATCGGAGTTGATCACCGTGGTGCCGTCAGCCAGCAGATAGGCGGCGCCGCGCAGCGCCGTGTAGGTGCCGAGGGTGACGATAAACGGCGGTAACCCGGCGAAGGCGACCAGCGCGCCGTTGAACAGCCCAAGCAGCAGGCCGAGCATCAGCGCCGCCGGAATCGACAGCAACGTAAACGCCGGGATCAGCGACACCACCATTGCCGCCACCGCGGTGGTGCCGAGAATGGAGCCGACGGAGAGGTCAATGCCGCCGGTAAGAATGATGAAGGTCATTCCCGCCGCCAGCACAATGTTGATCGAGGCCTGGCGGGTGATATTCAGCAGATTGCTTTCCGTGAAAAAGTTGGGGGCGATAAAGCCGAAAACGGCGACGATCAGGATGAGGATCGGCAGAATGCCGACGGTCTGCATCAGGTCGCCCATCAACATTTTTTTCGCCGAAGCGGATTTCGCGACCGGCGCGGAGGTCTCTTTCGGTATGCTCATAGTTGCCCTGCCTTAAGGTGAGAATCGTTCACGCCGGTGGCCAGCGTCATGATACTTTCCTGGCTGATATCGCCGGCCTGTAACTCGCCGGCGATAGCGCCCTCGCGCATCACATAGACCCGGTCGCTCATGCCCACCACTTCGGGCAGTTCGCTGGAGATCATCAGAATGGCGACGCCCTGGCGCGCCATGTCGTTCATGATGCGGTAAATCTCGCTTTTCGCGCCGACGTCGACGCCGCGGGTGGGTTCATCGAGGATCAGAATGCGCGGGCCAATCGCCACCCAGCGTGAAATCAATAATTTCTGCTGGTTGCCGCCGGACAGTCCGCCGGCGCGCACCTGGGCGTGCGGCACGCGGATGTTAAGCAACTGGATGGCGTCATCGGAGATGGTTTGCGCCTTCCGGCGGTTGAGCATCCCCCAGTTCGCGTCGCGTTCCAGCGTCGCCATGGTGATGTTTTCCTGGGCTGCCAGTTCGAGAAACAACCCCTGTTCTTTGCGGTTTTCGGTCAGAAAGCCGATCCCGAGGTCGATGGCTTCGCGCGGCGAGTGGATCACCACCGGCTCGCCGTCGATCTCAATCACCCCGCCGGTGGCTTTGCGCACGCCGAAGATCAGCTGCGCCAGTTCGGAGCGCCCGGCGCCGACCAGTCCGGCGAGGCCGACGATTTCGCCAGCATGCACCACGAGGCTGCTGGGCTTAACCTTGCCGCCATCGGTCAGATCCTCGACCCGCAGGCGCGGCTGGCCGCGGGGAATGTCACGTTCTTTATTGAACAGATCGCTGAGCGGGCGGCCGACCATCATGCGCACCAGCTCCGGCGCGTTGAGCTTGTCGCGCACCAGGCTGCCGACATACTGCCCGTCGCGCAGGACGCTGACGCGGTCGGAGAGCTCATACACTTCCGCCATGCGGTGGCTGATATAGATAATCGCCATCCCCTCATCGCGCAGGCGCAGGATGAGCTCGAACAGGCGCTGGGTTTCCCGCGAGGAGAGGGCGGCGGTGGGTTCATCCATCACCAGAATGCGGCTTTGACGGTGGAGCGCCCGGGCGATCTCCACCTGCTGCTGTTCGGCGATGGTCAGGGTCATCACCCGGTCGCTGGCTTTGAACTGGGCGCCGAGACGGTCGATCACCGCCTGCGCCTGGCTGAGCATGGCTTTGCGCTGCACCAGGCCACCGCGCGCCAGCTCGCTGCCGAGGAAAATGTTTTCCGCGACGGTCAGGTTCGGCGCCAGCTGCATCTCCTGATAGATCAACGTGATCCCAGCGGCCAGCGCGTCCTTGGGGCCGCGGATGGTTTGCGGTTTTCCGTCGATCAGGATCTCGCCGCTGGTGGCGGTATAGGCGCCGGCAAGGATCTTCATCAGCGTGCTTTTTCCGGCGCCGTTTTCTCCCATCAGGGCATGGATCTCCCCTGGCCAGACCGTCAGGTCGACGCCCTTCAGCGCGTAGAATTTGCCAAAAGCTTTGGCGATATGGCGCATTTCCAGTACCGGGGTGGCGGTCATCGCGGCGCTCCTGTCTATGAGAACAATAGCTGCAGTCCACCACCGGAAAATAAATGCAGAATGTCAGAATCCATTCATATTTGTCATAGTGATAAATAGTTAACCGCGATCACAGTTACGCGGCGTCATTTTCTGCACCGTCACGCCTATATGCCGACCTATCCTTCACCGGAGTTGCTATGACCGCTCGCCGACACCCGTTTTTCACCAGCGCCCGTGGCCGCCTGCTCTCCTTTAATCTATTGATGGGCGTGGTCACCCTGTTGGTGAGCGGCGTGGCGGTGTTCGGCTTTCACCACGCCAGCCAGCTGCAGGAGCAGGTGCAGCGCCAGACTCTCAACGACATGCGCGGCAGTATGGATCTGGCGCGGGACACGGCGAATGTCGCCACGGCGGCGGTGCGCCTGTCGCAGGTGGTGGGGGCGCTGGAGTACAAAAGCGAAGCGGAACGGCTGCTGGCGACGCAGCAGGCGCTGAAGCACTCGCTGGCCCAGCTGGCGGCGGCCCCGCTGGCGCAGCAGGAGCAGGCGCGGGTGGCCAATATTATTCGACGCAGCAACGCGCTGCAGCAGAGCGTGGCGGAGATGCTGGAGCGCGGCCAGCGCCGCCATCTGCAGCGCAATGCGCTGCTGAGTTCGCTTTACCAGAATCAGAGCAACCTGCGCCATCTCGCCGATCTTAACGATCGCGGCGGGGATAAGGCGATCGATCCGCGCCGGCTGGCCGAGATGGACCGGCTGATCGTGGCCGCGATCCATACCGTTACGCCGCGGTCGATCGTTCTGCAGCTCGACCAGCTGCGCGGCGACCTGCCGGCAGGCAGCGCCGATCCCGCGCTGGCGTTTTTCCTGCCCGACGTCACCCGGGAACTGGCGACGCTGGCCCCGCTGTCGGCCCAGCTGGAGGAGAGCGACCTGACGATCAGCTGGTACATGTACCATATCAAAGCGCTGGTCGCGTTGCTTAACGAGGATATCAATCAGTACGTGACCCGGGTGGCGGAAGCCTCAGAGCAGCGGGCGGCGCAAAGCCATCGGGAGCTGCGCTCCATCAGCATGTTTATTCTGCTTTCCGCGCTGCTGGCGCTGGCGATCACCGGCTGCGCCGGGTGGTATATCTACCGTAACCTTGGCTCGAACCTGACCGCCATCTCCCTGGCGATGTCGCGGCTGGCTCAGGGGGAGCCGAACGTCTCGGTGCCGGCCCTGCAGCGGCGCGATGAGCTGGGCGAGCTGGCGCGAGCCTTTAACGTTTTCGCCCGCAATACGGCGTCGCTGGAGCACACCACCCGGCTGCTGAAAGAGAAGACCACCCAGATGGAGATCGATCGAATTAAGCGCCAGGAGCTTGAAGAAGCGCTGCTGCACAGCCAGAAGATGAAGGCCGTCGGCCAGTTGACCGGGGGGCTGGCGCATGACTTTAACAACCTGCTGGCGGTGATCATCGGCAGCCTCGAGCTGGTGGAACCGGACGCACGCGATGCGCCGCGCCTCTCCAGGGCGCTGAAGGCGGCGGAGCGTGGGGCGCTTCTGACTCAGCGGCTGCTGGCCTTTTCGCGCAAACAGGCGCTGCATCCCCAGGCGGTGGCGATGGCGCCGCTGCTGGAGAACCTCAGCGAGCTGATGCGTCACTCCCTGCCGGCGACCTTAAGTCTGGAGATTGAGGCGCAGTCGCCGGCGTGGCCGGCATGGATAGACGTTGGCCAGCTGGAAAACGCCCTGATCAATCTGGTGATGAACGCCCGTGACGCCATGGCCGGGCGCGACGGGGTTATCAAAATACGCACCTGGAATCAGCGGGTCACCCGCAGCAGCGGTCAGCGGCAGGATATGGTGGCCCTGGAGGTGATCGATCATGGCAGCGGGATGTCACAGGCGGTGAAAGCCCGGGTGTTTGAACCGTTCTTCACCACCAAAGCCACCGGCAGCGGCAGCGGTCTGGGACTGTCGATGGTGTATGGTTTTGTGCGCCAGTCGGGCGGCCGGGTGGCGCTGGAGAGCGCGCCGGGGCAGGGGACGACGGTGCGGCTGCAGCTGCCGCGGGCGATGACCGAGGTTGAGACGACGGTGGCGCCAGCGGAGGACGAGCCGCTGCCGGCGGGAGAACGGCTGGCGCTGGTGCTGGAAGATGAAGAAGATGTACGCCAGACGCTGTGTGAACAGCTGCATCAGTTGGGCTGGCTGACGCTGGAGACGCCGAGTGGCGAAGAGGCGCTGCAGCTGCTGGAGGCGTCGCCGGATATCGCGCTGTTGATTAGCGATCTGATGCTGCCCGGCGCGCTGAGCGGCGCCGACGTGATCCATACCGCCCGACGCCGCTTTCCGGCGCTGCCGGTGCTGCTGATCAGCGGCCAGGATTTGCGTCCGGCGCAGAATCCGGCCCTGCCGGAAGTGGAGTGGCTGCGTAAGCCGTTTACCCGCGCCCAGCTGGCGCAGGCGCTGAGCGCGGCGTACGCGAGGATTTGAGATTCCTCCGCTACTCGGGGGGTGTACGCTTGATTAAGGTAGCGGCAGGACTCTGACGAGATTGGCCCCGATGAAACGTTACGCAACCGCACTGCTCTTTTGCACCCTGTCGCTGACCAGCCTGGCCGCTCGCGCCGATATTATCGATGACGCGATCGGCAATATTCAGCAAGCCATTAACGACGCCTATAACCCGGGTAGCAACCGCTCCGATGACGACGACAGATATGATGACGATGGCCGGTATGATGACGGGCGCTATCAGGGGAGCCGTCAGCAGAGCCGCGACAGCCAGCGTCAGTATGACGATCGACAACGGCAACTGGACGATCGCCGCCGCCAGCTTGACGAACGCCAGCGCCAGCTCGATCAGGATCGTCGCCAGTTAGAAAGCGACCAGCGTCGTCTGGATGATAGCTACTGATCGCTCCGCAACGGACCTGCACTTAATCCAGCACGATTTCCATCCCGTCATATCCCGCTTCGAAACCTGTCGGCAGCGGGTTATCCATCATCCAGACATCTAACTGGTGGCTGATATGGGTGAGGATCACCCGCGGACAGCCTATCACCTGGTTAAGGTGGCGGACGGTGTTTAGATCGTTGTGGTTACGCGGGGTCTGCGCGCGCGGCTCATGACTGCAATCAATGATCATCGCCTGCGGGCGGTTGTTGAGTAAAAACTTCAGCGTCTTGTCCGGCAGCCCGACGGTATCCGAGAGCCAGGCCACCCGGCTGTGGGCCGACTCCAGCAGATAACCGAAGGTGAGCTTCGAGTGGTTGAGCGGCAGGGGCGTTACCCGCAACCCCTGCAGGTCAAACACCACAAACGGCGTGACGGTTTGGCTAAAATCGAGCAGGCCGGGGTGCTTGAGCAGATCGTCGCAGCCGGCGTCGTCCGGCGGGCCATAGACCGGGATCGACGCGCCGACTCCCCAGCGCAGCGGAAACAGCCCCTGCACATGATCCAGATGGTAGTGGGTCAGCAGCACCTGCTGAAAACTACCGGCGGGATGATGTTCCATCAGATCCGGTCGTCCGGCATCAAGCAGCGTCACGGCGCTGTTGAACGTGACCACGCCGCTACAGGGGCGGCGTCGGTGGCTCTCCTCGCGGCGGGCGCGGCGGCAGGCCGCGCAGTCGCAACCGAAGACGGGCACCAGCTGGGCGCCGCCGGTGCCGGTTAAACGGATTGTCAGGCTCATCGTGTCACCTTTCACTCATACCGGCTGATCCTCTACGCGTGCCACGTGGCTGCGCAGCAGGCGGAAGAAATCGTCAACCGATTGTCGAAGACTCCCGTCATTATTCAACGTCAGGCAATTGTCCGGCTTATAGCGCGCGGCGCGATCCAGACGCTGGGCGATTTCCAGTGCGTTTTCCCGGCCGCGCTGCTCCAGCCGCTGGCGGAGCACCGGCGGCGAGACGGCGAGACAGATCGGCACCAGCACCTCGCCGTAGCGTTCCCGGGCCAGCGCCAGGTGGGCGCGGGAGCCGTTGGCCACCACGTCAAAGCCAGCGTGCAGCCACAGGTCGATCTCCACGCCAATGCCATAGTAAGTATTGTTGGCGTGCCAGCTGAGAGCAAAAAGATGCTGCTCGGCGCGGGTAAAAAATTCATGTTCGCTGAGGGCGATATGATTCTCGCTGCCCGCGTTAAACGGGCGGGTAATGTAACGATGGGCCACCAGCAGCTGCGGGTGCTCGCGCTCGCGCAGCGCCGCCAGCAGGCTGTCTTTACCGGAGCCAGAGGGGCCCACCAGCCAAATCAGTTTTCCCGGCATTAAAAGACCCTCGTTCCCTGGCGCCAGACATGGTCGATGTGCACATGCTCGCCGCGACGGTACGCCAGCACCAGGTCGGCGCGTTTCCCCTCGGCGATGACGCCGCGATCGTCAAGGCCCAGCGCCTGCGCCGGATGCTTGCTGACCAGACGGATCGCCTGCGCCAGGGTGAAGGCGTTATCCTCGGCGTCGGCGATGCGGAAAGCGGCATCCAGCAGGCTGGCGGGGTAATAGTCAGACGAGAGAATGTCCAGCAAACCACTGCTCGCCAGCTGGTGCGCCGCGATGTTGCCAGAGTGGGAACCGCCGCGCACGATATTGGGGGCGCCCATCAGGACGTGCATCCCATGCTGACGTGAAGCCTGCGCTGCGGCCAACGTGGTGGGAAACTCGGCGATGACACTACCTAACTGACGGGATTCGGCCACATGCGCCTCGGTGGCGTCGTCGTGGCTGGCGAGGGCGATACGACGGGCGCGGCACATGGCGGCGATGGTCTGACGATTCGGCTGCGACCAGGTGGCGGCCAGGGCCATCTGCTCGGCTTCAAAACGGTCCATTTCGTCGTGAGTGAGATGGTATTTGCCCTGATAGTAATCGCGGTACTTACTGCGATCGGCGTACTGACGCTGGCCCGGGGAGTGGTCCATCAGAGAGACCATGCTCACCGACTCGCGGTCAATCAGCTTTTCGAACAGCGGCAGCGTGGTGTGATGCGGCAGCTCGCAGCGCAGGTGCAGGCGATGCTCGGCGCGGTTAAGGCCGCGCTTTTGCGTGTCTTCCACCGCATTGACCATCTTCTCCAGATTCTCAAGACGATCGCCGCCATCACGCACGTCGCCAATCGCCACGGCGTCCAGCACGGTGGTGATGCCGCTGGCGACCATCATGGCGTCATGGCTGCTCATCGCCGAGTGGGCCGGCCAGTCTACCTTCGGTCGCGGGGTAAAGAACTTGTCGAGGTTATCGGTATGCAGTTCGATAAGGCCCGGCAGCAGCCAGCCGCCTTCCCCATCCAGCGCCTGCGGCAGCCGACTCTGGCTTTCGGCGAAAGCGAGGATGCGACCGTGCTGGACTTCCAGTGAACCGTGGACCACGTCGTCGTCGAGAACCAGTTTTACGTTATTGATAATCATGCTGTCATTCCCATGGGGTGCAGTCGGTCGGCGACCTGACGGCGTACCCCTTCGTCATGGAAAATCCCCACGATGGCCGCGCCGCGCGCTTTGGCATCGTGGATCAGGTTGACCACGGCAGCACTGTTTTTGGCATCCAGTGAGGCGGTGGGCTCATCAAGGAGCAGAATCGGATAGTCGACCGCAAAGCCGCGGGCGATGTTGACCCGCTGCTGCTCGCCGCCTGAAAAGGTCGACGGCGCAAGGTGCCACAGGCGTTCCGGAACGTTGAGGCGGGTCAGGAGCTGGGCGGCTTTCGCGGCGCTCGCTTCACGCGGCGTCCCAAGGTCGAGCAGCGGCTGCATCACCACCTCCAGCGCTGAAATGCGCGGGATCACCCGCAGAAACTGGCTGACCCAGCCGATGGTGGTTTTGCGCACTTCCAGTACCTTGCGTGGGGTGGCGGTGACCAGATCCACCCATTCCTCGCCGTGGCGGATGTGGATATGGCCGCTGTCCGGCAGATAATTGGCATACAGCGAACGCAGCAACGTCGATTTGCCGCTGCCGGAGTGACCGTGGAGTACCACGCACTCCCCGGCGTTAACGGTCAGCGAGGCGTCGGCCAGCACCGGCAGGCGCACGCCGTGCTGTTGGTGCAGAACAAAGGTTTTATGGATGTTTTCAACGCGGATCATGTTAGCCCTCGCGGGGTTGGGTTGCCGGGTGGCGCTTCGCTTACCCGGCCTAAGAATAACGCACCTGTAGGCCGGGTAAGGCGCAGCCGCCACCCGGCAAAACAGCATCAATTCTGCAACACCGACGACACCAGCAGCTGGGTATAAGGGTGATGCGGATCGTCGAGCACCCGGTCGGTTAAGCCACTCTCGACTACCTGGCCCTGCTTCATCACCAGCAGACGGTTCGCCAGCAGACGGGCGACGCCGAGATCGTGGGTAACAATCACCACCGCGAGATTCAGCTCCACCGCCAGGCCGCGCAGCAGATCAAGCAGCCGCGCCTGCACGGACACATCCAGCCCGCCGGTGGGTTCATCCATAAACACCAGCTTCGGCTGGGTAACCAGATTGCGGGCGATCTGCAGACGCTGCTGCATGCCGCCGGAAAAGGTAGTGGGCAGGTCGTCGATGCGTGAGGGCGGGATCTCCACCTCCTGCAGCCACTTTTCGGCGGTGGCGCGAATGTTGCCGTAGTGGCGGGCGCCGGTGGCCATCAGCCGTTCGCCGATGTTGCCCCCGGCAGAGACCTGGCGACGCAGGCCGTCCATCGGGTGCTGATGCACCACGCCCCATTCGGTACGTAGCAGGCGGCGGCGTTCGGCTTCGCTCATGGCATACAGCGAGCGCTGCTGGTACAGCACCTCGCCCTGCTGCGGCGTCAGGCGGGCAGAGATCGCCTTCAGCAGGGTGGTTTTACCGGAGCCGGACTCCCCGACGATGCCGAGTACTTCTCCCGGCCACAGTTCAAAGGAGACATCGCGAAAACCTTTGTCCGGGGCGTAGAGATGGGTCAGGTTATTCACAGCAAGTAATGGTTGGCTCATTTTTTCTGCCCCTCGCTCTGCTGGCGGCAATAGTCGGTATCGGAGCAGACAAACATCCGCTGGCCGCTGTCATCCAGTACCACTTCGTCGAGGTAGCTGTGGCGCGAGCCGCAGATGGCGCAGGGCTCATCCCACTCCTGCACGGTAAATGGATGGTCATCGAAATCGAGACTTTCCACCGGGGTATAGGGCGGCACCGCGTAGATCCGCTTTTCGCGCCCGGCGCCGAACAGCTGCAGCGCCGGCATCATGTGCATTTTCGGGTTATCGAATTTCGGGATCGGCGAAGGGTCCATCACGTAGCGGCCATTGACCTTCACCGGGTAGGCGTAGGTGGTGGCGATATGGCCGAAGCGGGCGATATCTTCATACAGTTTCACCTGCATGACGCCGTACTCTTCCAGCGCGTGCATGGTGCGGGTTTCGGTTTCGCGCGGCTCGATAAAGCGCAGCGGCTCCGGGATCGGCACTTGATAGATCAGGATCTGATCCTCCACCAGCGGCGTCTCCGGGATCCGGTGGCGGGTCTGGATCAGGGTGGCGTCTTCGGTACGCTCGGTGGTGGCGACACCGGTGACGCGCTTAAAGAACTGACGAATCGACACCGCGTTGGTGGTGTCATCCGCGCCCTGGTCAATCACCTTCAGCACGTCGTTCTCGCCGATGACGCTGGCGGTCAGCTGGATGCCGCCGGTGCCCCAGCCGTAGGGCATTGGCATTTCGCGACCGCCGAACGGCACCTGGTAGCCGGGAATGGCCACCGCTTTGAGGATCGCCCGGCGGATCATGCGCTTGGTTTGCTCGTCGAGATAAGCAAAGTTATAGCCAGTCAGTGGGTTAGCCACGTTCGTTCTCCCGTTGCAGGCGTTTCAACAGCGCCAGTTCGGCCTGGAAATCGACATAGTGCGGTAGTTTCAGATGCGAGACGAAGCCGGCCGCTTCGACGTTATCGGCATGGGCCAGCACAAACTCTTCATCCTGAGCCGGGCCAGCAATCTCTTCGTCATAGTCTGGCGCCTGCAGGGCGCGGTCGACGAGGGCCATGGCCATTGCTTTGCGCTCGCTCATGCCGAAGGTCAGACCGTAGCCGCGGGTGAAGTGCGGCGGCTCATCCTGCGGGGCGACGAAGCCGTTGACCATTTCGCATTCGGTGAGCAGCAGCTCGCCAATATTGACGCTAAAGCCCAGCTCTTCCGGCACGATTTCCACCTGCACGTAGCCGCTGCGGATCTCGCCGGCAAACGGATGGTTGCGGCCATAGCCGCGCTGGGTCGAATAGGCCAGCGCCAGCAGGTAACCTTCATCGCCGCGCATCAGCTGCTGCAGGCGCGAGGAACGCGAGCAGGGGTAGACCGGCGGGGTGCGGGTGATATCGTCGGGCGGCGTGCCGCGATCTTCCTCGGCCTTCGCCAGCCCCTGCTGCGTGAGCAGGCTAAAGACGTGCGGCGTCGGCTCTGCTTCGCCATCGGCTTGCTGCACAGACGGCGCTTCGCCGTTGGCCAGCAGGGTAAAATCGAGCAGGCGATGGGTGTAGTCGTAGGTGGGGCCTAGCAGCTGGCCGCCGGGAATGTCTTTGTACACTGCGGAGATGCGGCGTTCGAGGCGCATCTCCGCAGTGTTAATCGGTTCGCTGACCGCCAGCCGCGGCAGGGTGGTGCGGTAGGCGCGCAGCAGGAAGATCGCTTCGACGTTATCACCGCTGGCCTGCTTGAGCGCCAGCGCCGCCAGTTCGCGGTCGGCGATGCCGCCCTCGGTCATCACCCGGTCCACCGCCAGGTTGAGCTGGTCGCCTATCTGATCAACGCTCAGTTCGGGAAGCCGTCCATCGCCCCGCCGTTTCTGTTCCTGTAAGGCGTGAGCGGCGAGGATCGCCTTCTCGCCGCCCTTGACGGCTACATACATTTAGCAAACCTCCACGTGGGTGGTGCGCGGGATCGCCAGCAGGCGCTCGCCGCAGGTGAGGATCAGGTCGATGCCCAGCGGGAACGGATGCGGGCGTTCAGTTAATTCGTCGATGATGCAGTCCGGCAGCTGCGGCGCAATCATTCGCTCTTCGGCAATGCCTGCCCCGGTCAGGCGCAGCATGCGTCCGCCGCTGAGGCTGGCGAGCTGAACAATCAGCGTGACGCCGGTTTCCGGAGCAGTGACGGTGCCAGCGGAAAGGACGTTGAGCTGCTCGGCGCTGATGCCGTCATTGGCGACGGCAAAAACCGCCTGCTGCGGCTGATCCACCAGCGGCGCGCCGGTATGAAAGCGCAGATTCTGTCCCACCAGATCGTTATGCAGAGCGCTGGCGAGCCAGACCGGCGTTTCATGATCGGCAAGGGTCAACAGCAGGCTGGTGGAGGCCACGTTCAATGGCTGCCAGCCGTGCTGAAGCTGCTGCAGGGAGACAATCACCCCCGGCTCGCTCATCGCTTTCAGCAGGCGACGAAAACTGTGTTGGGCATCCTGCACAGCCAGGGTAAAAGCGGGTTGTAAGGTCATGCGTTATCTCCGCGAACCAGGGTAAAGAAGTCGACCCGGCTGGCGTTGACTTCGGCGCGTCGGGCTTCAATGCGCGCGCTGCGTAGCGCTTCCAGCGGGGTTATCAGGGTTTCCATTAACGTATGAAAATGGCGAGGCGACTGCAGCAGGGCGTCGATGGCCGCGCAGCGTTCGGCATGCGGGCGGTCGCGGCCTAAGATCCAGCTGTAGCCGAGCGTCCCGTCGGCCAGACGTACCGCCGCGCGGGTGAGCGTGGCGTCGCCGGCAAAGAAACGGTCGCCGATGCCACCCATGCGGGCCTGGAGCTGTACCAGCCCGGTTTCCGGGGTGCGAATCAATTCATACGCCGGCGCCAGCTGCAGGGACTGCATGCGCGCCAGAAGATCTTGCGGTTCACTGTGGGCCAGCACGGACATCCAGCGCTGGCGGGTGGCGGTATCGAAGTGCATTCAGTGCTCCATGGTAAATTCAATCATGTCGGCGCGGGTCAGGCTGACGGAGTATTCGATGGGGGTCTGCTCGCCCTGGCGGCTGTTGAGGGTGCGTACGCAGAGCAGCGGCGCCATGTTGGGGATCTCCAGCAGCTTGCTCTCTTTTGCCTGCGCGCGGCGGGCGCTGATTTTGGTGCGTGCCCGGGTCAGTTTGACGTCGAGCTCATCGTGCAGCAGGTCGTGCAGCGATCCGTGGCTAAAGGTTTGCAATACCGGCCAGAAACGCAGGTCGGCGAAGTAGTGGTCGATCAGGCACAGGGCGACGCCATTGACCCGGCGCAGGGTGCGCAGGTGGATGACGTTCTCGCCCTCATTGATGCCAAAGGCCTCGGCAACATGCGCGCTGGCGGGGCGCAGCACCGACAGCAGCTTTTCGCTGGTGGGATCGCTGCCCTGTTCCAGCAGGTTCTGGCTGAACCGCGCCTGAGCATTAAGCGGGTAATCGATCGGCCGCATCAGCACCAGCACGCCGACGCCCTGACGGCGCTGGACCCAGCCGCGTTCAACCAGCTGGTCGATAGCCCGGCGCAGGGTATGGCGGTTAACGTCAAAGCGCGTCGCCAGCTGCTGTTCGGCGGGCAGATAGTCGCCGCAGCGATAGTGGTGGCGCAGCTCCTGCTCAAGTCGGGCGGCGATTTCCTGATAGCGCGTGGGATAACTGGTCGGATGTCTGGACAGGTGCATAGTCATCAAGCCTCACACAGCATAGGCGAGGAGGTCCCTCGCGTTGTGGGCCGATCCTGACCGGTTTATGTTGCATTTCGGTTAAGTGATGATGACCAAAGGATGAAGAGTTGGTGCCAGACGGATGACAGGGCGGCCGGGCCGCCCTGGCGGGGTCAGCCTTGTTTGACCACGTTGATCATCCAGGGGACGCCAAAGCGGTCGACGACTTTGCCGAAGCCGTGGGACCAGAACGTTTCCTGCCAGGCCATCTCAATGCGCCCGCCGACGGCCAGCGCGTCGAACCAGCGCTGGCCTTCAGCGACATCGCTGGGATCGAGGACGAGGGTGAAGCCGGCGTAATGCACATCGGGCCCGAAGGCGCTGTCGCTCAGCATCAGCTCGCCATTATTGATGCTCAGGCTGGCGTGGGCGATGGCATCATCTGCCATCTTCTGGCCAGACGGGCAGCCGTCTGACGCTTCTTGCGCCGGGGGCGGCATTTCGCCAAAGGTCATTTTAAACATCAGCTCCGCGCCCAGCGTCTGCTGATAGAAGGCGATTGCCTCGGCGCAGTTGCCTGCAAAGGCAAGGTAGGGACTTAAGGACATGGTGAATACCTCAGTGACCGTAACCCGTAAAGCGTAGTCGCCGGGGACGCTGTTGAGCCAGACGGCAGCGCGAAAATGTGTAGCGGCATAGCGGCGAAATGGTCAGTGAAAATAGCGGGGACTGAGGCGGAAAATAACAGGTTGCACAGGGAGCGGGTGGGGCACGATGATATCGGGAGCGGCGACGGTGGTGCAGGAAAATAATGACGCCGACCTCCCGGAAATAAATCAGTTCTTTTTGACGAATTCCGACTTGAGCTTCATCGGACCAAAACCGTCAATTTTGCAGTCAATATTGTGATCGCCTTCGACCAGACGGATATTCTTCACTTTGGTGCCGATTTTCAGCATCGAAGAGCTGCCTTTTACCTTCAGATCTTTCACGACGGTAACGCTATCGCCATCGGCCAGTAAATTGCCATTGGCATCTTTAACGATCAGAACGTCGCTCTCTTCTGTCGCCTCGGCAGGGTTCCACTCATGGGCACATTCCGGGCAGATGTACATGCCGTTATCTTCATAAGTGTAAGTCGAATCGCATTTTGGGCAGTGTGGCAGTTGCATGACGTTCCTCGTGATGTCGTCGGAAAACAGGACGTTGGTCCTCTAAACAGCGGCTGATAGCCGAAAGTGTGGCTGATTATAGCGCAATCACCCACTTTTGTCGGGTGTTTTTTTAGTAAAAATTACCCACCACCTTATTCGGGTGAAAGCAGAATAACCGCCAAAATTATCCGCCAGAGGATAAGGGGGAGTGAGGAAATAATTTTTGCGAGCAGCCAGTAAAATGAACTTATTTATTTTCGGACACTCTGTAATAGGGCGGTAAATTTATGTGAAGTTGATCGCAGATATAAACGCTGTTAGGGTAAAAAAGGGGAGCAGGTCAATTTCATCAGGTATCACGATCGGCCGCTCTATTTATTCACCAGTAGCCAGAGCAGGCGTCAACAGGTTCGGTTGTACATTCTGTCAGCAGACAGTGCAGGCAAACCTGCTACGCTTGAAATGAGGAGCACAGCAATTCACCGCTCCTGACGCACGATACGAATGGCCTTGTCATTCGGCGATGATGCGTGTACTCAAGGCGGAGTAGCAGAGGAAAAATATGCTTAAAAGGAAAAAAATAAAGCCCATCACCCTTAAGGATGTGACCATCATCGATGATGGTAAACTGAAAAAGGCGATCACCGCGGCCTCCCTGGGTAACGCGATGGAGTGGTTCGATTTCGGCGTCTATGGCTTTGTGGCCTACGCCTTAGGTAAAGTCTTCTTCCCCGATGCCAACCCAAGCGTGCAGATGATTGCCGCACTGGGTACCTTCTCCGTTCCATTTTTAATTCGTCCGTTAGGCGGCCTGTTTTTCGGGATGCTGGGCGATAAATATGGTCGGCAGAAAATCCTCGCAATAACCATCGTGATCATGTCGATAAGTACTTTCTGTATCGGCCTGATTCCGTCGTATGCCACGATAGGCATCTGGGCGCCGATCCTGCTGCTGCTGTGTAAAATGGCGCAAGGCTTCTCGGTCGGCGGTGAATATACCGGGGCATCGATCTTCGTCGCGGAATATTCTCCTGACCGTAAACGCGGCTTTATGGGCAGCTGGCTGGACTTTGGCTCCATCGCCGGGTTTGTGATGGGGGCCGGCGTGGTGGTTCTCATCTCCAGCGTGGTGGGGGAACAGAACTTTCTCGACTGGGGTTGGCGTATCCCGTTCTTCCTGGCGCTGCCGTTAGGCATCATCGGTCTCTATCTGCGCCATGCGCTGGAAGAGACCCCGGCGTTCCAGCAGCATGTGGACACCATGGAGCAGGGCGACCGTGAAGGACTGCAGGACGGGCCGAAGGTCTCTTTTAAAGAGATTGCCACCAAGCACTGGCGTAGCCTGCTGACCTGTATTGGTCTGGTGATTTCCACCAACGTGACCTATTACATGCTGCTGACCTATATGCCGAGCTACCTGTCGCATAACCTGCACTACTCGGAAGATCATGGGGTGCTGATCATCATCGCCATCATGGTCGGGATGCTGTTTGTGCAGCCGGTTATCGGTATGCTCAGCGACCGCTTTGGCCGTCGTCCGTTCATCCTGATTGGTAGCGTGGCGCTGTTTGCCCTGGCGATCCCGGCCTTCATTATGATTAACAGCAACGTGATTGGCCTGATTTTCGCTGGTCTGCTGCTGCTGGCGGTCGTGCTGAACTGCTTTATCGGGGTGATGGCCTCCTCGTTGCCGGCGATGTTCCCGACGCACATCCGCTTCAGCGCCCTGGCCAGCGCCTTTAACATCTCGGTGCTGGTTGCTGGTCTGACGCCAACCCTGGCGGCGTGGCTGGTGGAAACCACTCAGAACCTGATGATGCCGGCGTACTACCTGATGGTCATCGCGGTGGTGGGGATGGCGACGGGTCTGTCGATGAAAGAGACGGCTAACCGCCCGCTGAAAGGGGCGACCCCGGCGGCGTCGGATATCCAGGAAGCGAAAGAAATTCTTGGCGAGCACTACGATAACATCGAACAAAAAATCGAAGATATCGATCAGGAGATCGCCGATCTGCAGGCAAAACGGTCGCGTCTGGTGCAGCAGCATCCGCGTATCAACGACTAACCGTTTTCACTGTTAATCATGCCGCCTGGGGAGACCCCGGCGGCATTTTTTATGCCTCCGGCAAGGCCAGCCCGTGACGTCGCTGCTGGCTAAGTTTACGGTACTGCTGCGGCGGCATGCCCACGTAGCGGGTAAAGGTGCTGTAGAAGCGGCTGCTGGAGCGGAACCCGGCGGTAAGGGCAATATCCAGGATGGTCTTGTCGGTATCGCTCAGCAGCGCCCGCACATGATTGATACGCATGGCGGTAATATACTGCTTCATGGTCTGCTGCATCACCCGCTGAAAGACCCCCATCGCGTAGTTCGGGTTGAGCTTCACGTGCTCGGCAACGGCATTGACGGTCAGCGCCTGGTCATAGTGGGCGGCGATAAACTCCAGCATCTGGCTGACATAAAACTGCGCGTGGCGCGAGACGCTATTCTTGTGGGTGCGCGAGGTTTTGTTGACCAGAATCGGCTGCCAGCCGGAGAGGCTCAGCCGCTTGAGCATCAGGGCGATTTCATCGATCGCCAGCTGGCGAATCTGTTCATTGTCGTGGTTCAGCTCCTGCTGCCAGCGGCGCACTTCAAAGGCGCTTAACTGCTGCGCGGCGAGGGACTTAATTACCATTCCATGGGTGACGTGGTTGATAAGCTCCCGGTCCAGCGGCCATGAGAGAAACAGATGCATCGGCAGGTTGAATATCGCCATCTGCTGGCAATCGCCGGGGCGGGTCAGCTGATGCGGCGTACAGGCCCAGAAGAGGGTGATATAGCCTTTCTCAATGCGCACCACTTCGTTATTAATCAAATACTCCACGTCGCCATCGAACGGCACGTTGACCTCCACCTGGCCGTGCCAGTGGCTGGTGGGCATGGCGTGCGGCGGGCGCAGTTCGATATCCATACGCTGATACTCGGAGTAGAGCGCCAGCGGGCTGCGGCTCTGCTTTTCGTCGCTGCTGCACATAAAGGGATCGGGGGGCAGGGAAGTAAAGCGGTGTTCCATGATTAACCTATTCCTGGATTGTCAGAGTGGCTGCATTTTTCGCCAGAACTGACTACAGCTTAGCGGAATAACCGGCCCGTTTTCTCTCCTTTTAAGTCGATCTATTGCCAAAAACTCAGATTTTGTGGCGCTTAATGGCCGATCTGAGTTTCCAGGAATGCTCCGGCGGGAACAGGGCAGCGTAACGCTGAGCGACGTGCCACTCTGCAAGTGTTCAATGACCTGATGGAGAGTGCGTGATGACCGCCCCAAAAATTACTTTTATCGGCGCCGGTTCGACGGTGTTCGTCAAAAATATTCTCGGTGATGTTTTCCAGCGCCCGGCGCTGAAATCGGCGCATATCGCGCTGATGGATATCGATGAAACCCGGCTGGAAGAGTCGCATATCGTGGTGCGCAAACTGATGGATTCGGTGGGCGCGAACGGCGAAATCAGCTGCCATCGCGATCGTAAAACCGCCCTGCAGGGCGCCGATTTTGTCGTCGTCGCTTTCCAGATTGGCGGCTATGAGCCCTGTACCGTCACCGATTTTGCCGTCTGCAAGCGCCACGGCCTGGAGCAGACCATTGCCGATACGCTGGGGCCGGGAGGCATTATGCGCGCGCTGCGCACCATCCCCCACCTGTGGGCTATCTGCGACGATATGACCGAGGTCTGCCCGGACGCCACCCTGCTTAACTACGTCAACCCAATGGCGATGAATACCTGGGCCCTGTACGCCCGCTACCCGCATATCAAGCAGGTTGGCCTCTGCCATTCGGTACAGGGGACGGCGGAAGAGCTGGCGCGCGACCTCGATCTCGATCCGGCGGATTTACGCTACCGCTGCGCGGGAATCAACCATATGGCGTTCTATCTGTCGCTGGAGAAAAAGCTCGCGGATGGCAGCTACGGCAGTCTCTATCCCGACCTGCTGCAGGCCTACGCCGAGGGCCGGGCGCCGAAGCCTAACCTGCACGGCAACCCGCGTTGCGAAAACATCGTCCGCTACGAAATGTTCAAAAAGCTGGGCTACTTTGTCACCGAATCGTCGGAGCATTTCGCGGAATATACGCCATGGTTTATCAAGCCGGGCCGCGATGACCTTATTGCTCGCTATAAAGTGCCGCTGGATGAATACCCGAAACGCTGCGTCGAGCAACTGGCCAACTGGCATCAGGAGCTGGAGAGCTATCAGCGCGGCGAGCGCATCGAGGTGAAACCATCCCGCGAGTATGCCAGCACCATCATGAACGCCATCTGGACCGGCGAGCCAAGCGTGGTGTACGGCAATGTGCGCAACGATGATCTCATCGACAACCTGCCGCAGGGTTGCTGCGTGGAAGTGGCTTGCCTGGTGGACGCCAACGGTATTCAGCCGACCAAAGTGGGCGCGCTGCCGGCGCATCTGGCGGCGCTGATGCAGACCAACATCAACGTACAAACGCTGCTGACGCAGGCGATCCTCAACGAAGACCGGGATTACGTCTATTACGCCACGATGATGGATCCGCACACCGCCGCGGTGCTGGGGATCGAAGAGATCTACGCGCTGGTGGACGATCTGATCGCCAGCCACGGCGACTGGCTGCCGGCCTGGCTGCACCGTTAATCCTCTCATGCCGCCGGGGGCAACGAACCCGGCGGTGCCTGTCACGCTCTATCAAACGCTGAAGGAGGCGCTGGCGACAGCGACCTGTACCCTATGAGTATTTCAATGACAACAAAGCTCAGCTACGGATTTGGTGCCTTTGGTAAAGATTTCGCTATCGGTATCGTCTACATGTATCTGATGTATTACTACACCGATATTGTTGGCCTGTCGGTTGGGGTGGTCGGCACCTTGTTCCTGGTGGCAAGGATCCTCGATGCGATAGCCGATCCGATCATGGGATGGATCGTCAACTGTACGCGATCGCGATGGGGGAAGTTTAAACCGTGGATCCTGATCGGCACGATAACCAACTCGGTGGTGCTGTATATGCTGTTCAGCGCCCATCACTTCAGCGGCGGGGCCCTACTGGCGTGGGTGTGGCTAACCTACCTGCTGTGGGGCTTCACCTACACCATCATGGATGTGCCGTTTTGGTCGCTGGTGCCGACCATTACCCTCGATAAACGTGAACGTGAACAACTGGTGCCTTACCCGCGCTTTTTCGCCAGCCTTGCTGGGTTTGTGACGGCCGGCGTCACGCTGCCGTTTGTCAGCGCCGTGGGCGGCGCCGACCGCGGTTTCGGTTTCCAGATGTTTACCCTGGTGCTGATTGCCTTCTTTGTGATTTCCACCCTGGTCACCCTGCGTAACGTGCATGAGGTTTACTCCTCGGATAGCGGCGTGAGCGAGGATTCCAGCCATCTTTCACTGCGCCAGATGGTGGCGCTCATCTATAAAAACGATCAGCTGGCCTGCCTGTTAGGCATGGCGCTGGCCTATAACACGGCGGCGAACATTATCGCTGGCTTTGCCATTTACTACTTTACCTACGTGATTGGCAGCGCGGAGATGTTCCCGTATTACATGTCCTACGCGGGGGCGGCGAATTTGCTGACGCTGATCCTGTTCCCACGACTGGTGAAAGGGCTGTCGCGGCGCATTCTGTGGGCGGGTGCTTCGATCATGCCCGTGCTGGGCTGCGGCGTGCTGTTGCTGATGGCGCTGAGCGGCGTTTACAACATCGCGCTGATTTCGCTGGCCGGGGTGCTGTTGAATATCGGCACCGCGCTGTTCTGGGTGCTGCAGGTTATTATGGTGGCCGATACCGTCGACTACGGCGAATATACGATGAATATCCGCTGCGAAAGCATCGCCTACTCGGTACAGACGCTGGTGGTGAAAGCGGGCTCGGCGTTTGCGGCCTGGTTTATTGCCATCGTGCTCGGTATCATCGGCTACGTGCCGAATGTTGTGCAGTCATCTCACACGCTGCTGGGGATGCAGGCGATTATGATTGCGCTGCCGACGCTCTTTTTCGCCCTGACGCTGTTTCTCTATTTCCGTTATTACAAACTGAATGGCGATATGTTGCGCCGTATTCAGATTCACCTGCTGGATAAATATCGCCGGGTACCGGAAAATGTCGTCGAGCCGGAACGGCCGATTGTGGTACCCAACCAGGTGTAAAAAGCGTGCGAAAACCGCTGAGGAAAGAGGGGAGGGATGCTCTCTTTTTGTACAAGAACAGTGTCTGAAACAGACAGAAAGAGAGAAACTGTATTTCTCTATTTTGTCTCATTTATTTCTCTTTCAGGGCGCATTGAATTGTTCGTTTCTCCATTTGTTCTCAAATAAAACTCGGAATTGTCTCTTTTTCGTGCACTTGCGCGGCTTTTTAACTCTTGCTACTCTTTTTGGGTCTTACATTTTTCTCTTATTTGTCTCAGTGATGGAGCAATGCGATGCGCATTTTTATCGATGATGGTTCAACCAATATCAAAATGCTGTGGGAGCAAGATGGCGAAACTTTCACCCATATCAGCCCCAACAGTTTCAAACGCGGCTGGTCTGCCACCTTCGGTTCCGGGAAGCCTTTTAACTACACCGTGGATGATGAAAAGTACTCATTCGACCTGATCACTCCCGATGCGCTCCCCACCAATAACATTGACTGGCAATATAGCCCGTTGAACTCCATCGCTGTCCATCACGCGCTGCTGACCAGCGGTCTTGAGCCGCAGGATGTCGAGATTGTGGTCACCCTGCCGCTGACCGAATTTTACGACGAAGATGCGCAATATCGTCTTGATAACATTGAGCGTAAGAAAAAGAGCCTGCTGCGCGACGTTAAACTGAACAAAGGCGTGGTGTTCAATATCACGAAAGTTACCGTGCGTCCGGAATCCATTCCGGCGGGGATCAGCCTGTGCGATGAACTGAAACCGTCGCATTCGGTGCTGATTATCGACCTTGGCGGCACCACGCTGGATATTTCAATGGTCGCCGGGCAGATGACCTCGGTTTCGCGCATTTACGGCGATCCGAAGCTGGGTGTATCGCTGGTGACCGATGCCGTTAAGCTGGCGCTGGCCCGGGCGAATACCGACACTTCCAGCTATAACGTTGACCAGATAATCATCAACCGCCACGACGAAGAATACCTGACCGACAACATCAACGATCCGGATGCGGTTTCTGAGGTGAAGAAGGTGATCAATAACAGCATCGAACGTCTGACCACCCGCGTCCTGACGGCGATTGATAGCTTTAAAGGCTATTCGCACGCCATCGTGATTGGTGGCGGCGCGCCGCTGGTGGCCGATGCGATTCGTGAACGTATGGGGCTGCGCGAGGACCGTTTCGTGGTGGCTGAAGAGCCGCAGTTTGCCCTGGTGCGTGGTCTGAAAATTATTGGTTAAGGAGCGTCTATGACTCTGGATCGCAGAAAAGTGCTGATTTACCTGCGCCCGGATATCAGCGCCAGCGAGCGCTTCGCGGACGCAAAAATTGAGGCCCATCACCGTGGCGACCGCGGCGATATGTCGCGTACGGCGCTGCTGGCGGGGCTGGCGTTAGGGGAAGTTGATAGCCGCTTGCCGTCGATGCTGGCGGCGCTGCTGGCGGAAGATACTAAACCGGAAACGCTGCGTAAGATGCTGGCTTCGTTCCTTGAGATCCAGCCGGCCTCTTCCGCCCCGGCAGCTGCGCCAGCGGCCGCTCCGGTTAAAGCGCCGGAGCCGCCAGCCCCGGTGAGCGAGAGCGTCTCCGCGCGTAATCTCGCCGGTTCGTTACCGGATTAAGCGCTATTCCCGGTTTGCGCTATTCGGGAAACTCCCCGGCTTGCGCTGCGCTTAGCCGGGCTACTGTTTGCACTGCCCGGTAGCCCGGGTAAGGCGGAACGCCGCGACCCGGGGAACTCCCCGGCTTTCGGCTGCGCTTAGCCGGGCTACTGTTTGCACTGTCCGGTAGCCCGGGTAAGGCGGAACGCCGCGAC